>NZ_LMQK01000023.1:0-473809 GCF_001424525.1 Methylobacterium sp. Leaf399
AGTCGTTGATGGCGGCGACGACGCCGGCGCCGACGGTGCGACCGCCCTCGCGGATGGCGAAGCGCAGCTTCTCTTCCATGGCCACCGGCACGATCAGGGTGACGTCCATGGTCACGCTGTCACCCGGCATCACCATCTCGGTGCCCTCGGGCAGCTCGCACACGCCGGTCACGTCCGTGGTGCGGAAGTAGAACTGCGGACGGTAGTTGGTGAAGAACGGCGTGTGGCGGCCGCCCTCCTCCTTGGTCAGGATGTAGGCCTCGGCCTTGAACTTGGTGTGGGGCTTGACCGAGCCCGGCTTGCACACGACCTGGCCGCGCTCGACGTCCTCGCGCTTGGTGCCGCGCAGGAGCACGCCGACGTTGTCGCCGGCCTGGCCCTGGTCGAGCAGCTTGCGGAACATCTCGACGCCCGTGACCGTGGTGGTCTGGGTGTCGCGGATGCCGACGATCTCCACGGTCTCGCCGACCTTGACGATGCCGCGCTCGACGCGACCGGTCACCACCGTGCCGCGGCCCGAGATCGAGAACACGTCCTCGATCGGCATCAGGAACGGCTTGTCGATCGGACGCTCCGGCTGCGGGATGTACTCGTCGACCGTCTTCATCAGCGCGATGACGGCGTCGTGGCCGACGGCCTTGTCGCCGTTGTCGAGCGCCACCTTGGCCGAACCCTTGGTGATCGGGATGTCGTCGCCGGGGAAGTCGTACTTCGAGAGGAGCTCGCGCACCTCCATCTCGACGAGCTCGAGGAGCTCGGCGTCGTCGACGAGGTCGACCTTGTTGAGGAACACCACCAGCGCCGGCACGCCGACCTGGCGGGCGAGCAGGATGTGCTCGCGGGTCTGGGGCATCGGGCCGTCGGCCGCCGACACCACCAGGATGGCGCCGTCCATCTGCGCCGCACCCGTGATCATGTTCTTCACATAATCCGCGTGGCCGGGGCAATCGACGTGGGCGTAGTGCCGGTTGGCGGTCTCGTACTCGACGTGGGCGGTCGAGATCGTGATGCCGCGCGCCTTCTCCTCGGGCGCCTTGTCGATCTGGTCGTAGGCCGTGAACGTCGCCCCGCCCGACTCGGCCAGGACCTTCGTGATCGCCGCCGTCAGCGACGTCTTGCCGTGGTCCACGTGACCGATCGTGCCGATGTTGCAATGCGGCTTCGTGCGAGCAAACTTCTCTTTGGCCATTGCCGAGATACCGGGTGGCGGCGCCCAACATCTGAGCGTCCGCCCGGACGGCGGAACGATCACGGCCNAGGACCTTCGTGATCGCCGCCGTCAGCGACGTCTTGCCGTGGTCCACGTGACCGATCGTGCCGATGTTGCAATGCGGCTTCGTGCGAGCAAACTTCTCTTTGGCCATCGTAGCCTCCGTCTATCTCAGGTGTTTCGGGTGATGCTGCAGCGGTCCGGAAAAGGCGGGAAGCCTTAAGCGTACTTCGCGACGACCTTCTCGGCCTCGCCGCGCGGCACCTCTTCGTAATGGTCGAACTGCATCGTGAAGTTGGCTCTGCCCTGCGAGAACGAGCGGAGCTGGTTCACGTAGCCGAACATGTTGGCGAGCGGCACCATCGCGTTGATGACGTTCGCGTTGCCGCGCATGTCCTGGCCCTGGATCTGGCCACGGCGGGAGTTGAGATCTCCGATCACAGAACCGGTGTACTCCTCCGGGGAGACGACCTCGACCTTCATCACCGGCTCGAGCAGCACCGAGCCACCCTTCTGGAGCGCCTCGCGCAGGGCCGCACGGGAAGCGATCTCGAAGGCGAGCGCCGAGGAGTCGACATCGTGGTAGGCGCCGTCGACGAGCTCGACCTTGATGTCGACCACCGGGAAGCCGGCGAGGATGCCGGCACCCAGGACCGAATTCAGGCCCTTTTCGACGCCCGGGATGTACTCCTTGGGCACCGTGCCGCCGATGATCTTCGAGGAGAACTCGAAGCCCTTGCCCGGCTCGTTCGGCTCGACGACGAACTTCACCCGCGCGAACTGGCCTGTACCGCCGGTCTGCTTCTTGTGGGTGTAGTCGATCTCGGTCCGCTTGGTCAGCTTCTCGCGGTAGGCGACCTGGGGCGCACCGATGTTGGCGTCGACCATGTAGGTGCGGCGCAGGATGTCGACCTTGATGTCGAGGTGGAGCTCGCCCATCCCGCGAAGGATGGTTTGGCCCGACTCCTGGTCCGTCGAGACCCGGAACGACGGGTCTTCGGCGGCGAGCTTGGCCAGGGCGATGCCGAGCTTCTCCTGATCGGCCTTCGACTTCGGCTCGACGGCGATCTCGATCACCGGCTCGGGGAATTCCATCTTCTCGAGGATCACGGCCTTCTGGGGATCGCACAGGGTGTCACCGGTGCGGGTGTCCTTGAGGCCGGCGAGCGCCACGATGTCGCCCGTGAAGGCTTCCTTGACGTCCTCGCGGTTGTTGGCGTGCATGAGAAGCATGCGGCCGACACGCTCCTTCTTGTCGCGCGACGAGTTGATGACGTTGGCGCCCGACTCGATCTTGCCCGAGTAGACGCGGCAGAACGTGATCGTGCCAACGTGGGGATCGTCCATGATCTTGAAGGCGAGCATGGAGAAGGGGTCGCTGTCGGACGGATGCCGGACGATCTCTTCCTCGGTCTTGAAGTCGAGGCCCTTGATCTCGCCGCGGTCGGCGGGAGACGGAAGGTACTCGACGACGGCGTCGAGCAGCGGCTGGACGCCCTTGTTCTTGAAAGCGGAGCCGCACAGCACGGGATGGAACGCGCGGCGCTGCACGGCGGTGCGGACCAGGCGATGCATCGTCTCGGCGTCGGGCTCGACACCGTCGAGGTAGGCCGACATGGCGTCGTCATCCATCTCGACGCAGGCCTCGACGAGCTTGATGCGGTATTCCGCAGCCTGATCGACGAGGTCGGCCGGGATTTCGGCCTCCGCGAAATCCGCGCCGAGCTTCTCGGAGGTCCAGACGATCGCCTTCATCTTGATGAGGTCGATGACGCCCTTGAAGCTCGTCTCCGAACCGATCGGCAGCTGCAGGCACACCGGCTTGCCGGCGACGCGGTCGATGATGTCGGCGACGCACTTGAAAAAGTCGGCGCCGACCTTGTCCATCTTGTTGACGAACACGACACGCGGCACATCGTACTTGTCGGCCTGGCGCCAGACGGTCTCGGTCTGGGGCTCGACGCCCTGGTTGCCGTCGAGCACGCAGACCGCGCCATCGAGCACGCGCAAGCTGCGCTCGACTTCGATGGTGAAGTCGACGTGGCCGGGGGTGTCGATGATGTTCAGGCGCTTGTCGCGCCAGAAGCAGGTGGTCGCGGCGGAGGTGATCGTGATGCCACGCTCCTGCTCCTGCGTCATCCAGTCCATGGTCGCGGCGCCGTCGTGGACTTCGCCGATCTTATGGGACTTGCCGGTGTAGTAGAGGATCCGCTCGGTGGTCGTGGTCTTGCCGGCGTCGATGTGCGCCATGATACCGAAGTTGCGGTAGTCCTCGATCGCGTGCGTGCGGGGCATCGGATTGCTCCTGAAAGGGTCCGGGGCCGCTTACCAGCGGTAGTGCGAGAAGGCGCGGTTGGCTTCCGCCATCCGGTGGGTGTCTTCCCGCTTCTTGACCGCGTTGCCACGGTTGTTGGCGGCATCGAGGAGTTCGGCCGACAGGCGCTCGACCATGGTGCGATCGTTGCGCGAACGGGCGGCCTGGATCAGCCAACGGATGGCCAGCGCCTGACGGCGCTCGGTCCGGACTTCGACGGGCACCTGGTAGGTGGCGCCACCGACGCGGCGCGAACGCACTTCGATCGCCGGAGCGACGTTCTCGAGGGCGGCCCGGAACACCTCGATCGGGTTCGTGCGGGAGCGGTTCTCGACGATGTCGAACGCGCCGTACACGATGCCTTCGGCGATCGACTTCTTGCCCTCGTACATGATCGAATTCATGAACTTGGTCAGGACGATGTCGCCGTACTTGGCGTCCGGGATGATTTCGCGCTTTTCGGCAGAATGGCGGCGGGACATCGCTCGCTCCGTATCGGTCTAAGGTCTTGGAACCACCCCGCGCAGGCCGCCTCAGCCTTCAGGGCCGGCGACATCCTTACGGGGTGCGCGAAAGTCTTACTTGGGACGCTTGGCGCCGTACTTCGAACGGCGCTGCTTGCGGCCCTTGACGCCCTGCGTGTCGAGCACGCCGCGCAGGATGTGATAGCGCACACCGGGAAGATCCTTCACGCGGCCGCCGCGGATCATCACCACGGAGTGCTCCTGAAGGTTATGTCCTTCGCCCGGGATGTAGCCGATGACCTCGAAGCCGTTGGTCAGACGAACCTTGGCGACCTTACGGAGCGCGGAGTTCGGCTTCTTCGGGGTCGTCGTGTAGACGCGGGTGCAGACGCCACGCTTCTGCGGGCAGGCGTCGAGGGCCGGAACCTTGTTACGGGCCTTCTGCGCCTTGCGCGGCTGGGCGATCAGCTGGTTGATCGTCGGCATGCCAATCCTCTCGCAACGCATCGCCTCGTGGCGACCGTCGAATCTTCCATCTCGTGCCGTCTGCCGCAGGGATGCGGCGAAACGCAAAACCGCGCCCCAGGCTGCGATCAGCCTTTGGCGCGCCGTTGCAAGCAGAGGATCACGGATACCGATCCGCGGTCATGCCAAGCTGACACGTGTTCGTCGTTTGAATGTCGGTCGCGTTTAGGCGGTCTGGATCAGGGCTTTTGAGAAAGCACTTCGATCGGCTACCGCCTACGGCCAGCCGTTCAGTGAGGGTCTGTTAGAGGGGGATTCGCCGCGCGTCAACCGCGAAGTGTGACCGCGGACACTGGCAGAGCGAGGTTATCGGACGATGACCGGCATCGCGGCCGCCTTACTTTCGGCCGATCCGGAAAGGCGATCGGCGTCGACATCGGCGTTGCGTCACGGCCGGCCGTCGGGCGTCCATCCGTAGAGCCAGGCATAGCGTTCCGTGAGGCGCGCCGGTGTCATGCGGCTCATCACGGCGTTTCGGGCGAGCCGCGTGAGGCCGCCGGCATGATAAGTTCGGCCGTTGCCACGGGCGGCATCGCGCACTCTGCGGACCCTGGCGCCGCGCTCGCGGGCGTATGCATCGAGGGCGGCCGGGACCTCGGCCTGGCGGAGCGTGCGGGCGATGACCGCGGCGTCCTCGATGGCGAGGGCGGCGCCCTGGGCCAGGAACGGCAGGATCGGATGGGCCGCGTCGCCCAGGAGCGCGATGCGGCCCCTCGCCAGGGGCCTTGCCGCCGGTCGGTCGACGAGGGACCAGACGAGCCAGGAATCGGGGATGGCGAGCAATGCGGCCAGGGGTGGGGCGGCCCCGTGCAGCCGGGCACGCAGGACCGCCGGTTCGCCGAGTCGCCCCCAGCCTTCGCTGCCGAGCTTCTCGGGGATCACCGCAACGATGTTGATCTGCTGGCCGCGCCCGATTGGATAATGCACCACGTGGTGGCCGCGGCCGAGCCACAGGCCCGTTTCGTCGGACTGGAACTCCTCCGGGGCGGCCTCGCGCGGAACGAGCGCGCGCCAGGCCGCCTGGCCGCAGGCCTGCAGGGGCCTGGCGTCGAGGTGCTGGCGCAGGCGCGAGCGTACCCCGTCGGCGCCGATGGCGAGATCGGCCTCGAACATATCGGTGCGGCTTCCGTGCCCGCTCTCCAGGGTGAGGGTGACGCTGGTGTCGGTCTCGGCGATGGCGGTGACCTCGCGCCCCACCATCAACCGGATGCCGGCGCGGCTGCGCACCGCATCGAGGAGCAGCGTCTGCAGGTCGGCCCGGTGGATGACGTAGTAGGGTGCGCCGAACCGCTCCTTCAGCGAGGCCCCGAGCAGGACGCCGCCGAGCGTGCGGGCGCTCGCCAGGTCGCGCACCGTCACCTGCGGCGGCAGGTCGGCGGCCCGGCGCAGGGCGGCGGACAGGCCGAGGTCGGCGAGCACGCGGCTGGCGTTGGGCGACAGCTGCAGGCCGGCCCCGACCTCGCTGAACCCGGTGCGCCGCTCGATCAGCGTCACCGAATGGCCTTCGGCGTCGAGGGCGAGGGCCGCGGTGATGCCGCCGATGCCGGCTCCGACGATGGCGATGGTACGGGCGGTCACGGGGGAGATCGCGGTCCCTAGCCGAGGGCCGCGGTCGCTTTGTCGTCCCAGACGCAGGCGGCGGGATCGGCCTGGTCGGCCTTGAGGCCGGCACGGAACCGGTACAGCGTCGAGCAGTACTGGCAGATGATCTCGTGGTCCGCGCCCATGTCGAGGAAGACGTGCGGATGGTCGAAGGGCGGCTTGGCGCCGATGCACATGAATTCGTGCACGCCGACATGGACGACCGCCACGCCGGGGTCGTTGTGGAAATGCGGTCTGCCTGCGTCAGCCATCGCGCCGTCCTGCCCGTGTGTCCTGCCCGTGCGAGGGTCCGCTCGCGGAGCCCCGGCCGCCACCGCTCTACCCGCTCGGATCGGTCAATCCTAGCCCGCAGGCGGGTTGGCGCCGGGATCGGCGCATCCTACAGTGCGGTCCTGACGCGCCGCCGCCCTTGAAGACGTTCGAACATCCATGATGCAGCAGGATCAAGCGAAGGCCGAGACCGGCCGGCGCGTACCCGAACCGCCGATCTACGGTCCCGACGGCTTTGCCGGCATGCGCCGCGCGGGCCGGCTCACGGCCGAGGCCCTCGACCTCCTGATGGAGGCGACGGTGCCAGGGGTGACCACGGAGGCCCTCGACCGGCTGGCCTACACCTTCGCGATGGACCACGGCGCCTACCCGGCCTCGCTGCTCTACCGCGGCTATCCGAAGTCGATCTGCACCTCGATCAACCACGTGGTGTGTCACGGCATCCCCAACGACAAGCCCCTGCGCGAGGGCGACATCGTCAACCTCGACATCTGCCTGATCCTCGACGGCTGGCACGGCGATTCGAGCCGGATGGCCTACGTCGGCGAGGTGCCGCGCAAGGCCGCGCGCCTCGTCGAGATCACCTACGAATCGCTCATGCGCGGCATCGCGGCGATCAAGCCGGGCGGCACCACCAGCGACATCGGCCGGGCGATCCAGACCTTCGCGGAGGCCGAACGCTGCTCGGTGGTGCGCGATTTCTGCGGCCACGGCCTCGGCCGCAGCTACCACGACGCGCCGACCATCCTCCATTACGTCGAGCCGAGCTACGACGTGACCCTGCGGCCGGGACAGTTCTTCACCATCGAGCCGATGATCAACCTCGGACGGCCCGCGGTGAAGATCCTCTCCGACGGCTGGACGGCCGTGACGCGGGACAGGTCGCTGTCGGCCCAGTTCGAACACACGATCGCGGTGACCGAAACCGGGGCCGAGATCTTCACCCTGTCGCCCACGGGGATGCACAAGCCGGTCGACATCGGCGCCTGAGGCGGGTGGCGATGAAGCCCGGCCTGCCCTCCGGCCGCGATGCCCCCGCCGCCGAGGACCCGCAGCATTACCTCGGCCACCGCGAACGCCTGCGCGCCCGCTTCGCGCAGGCCGGGGCGGATGCGCTGCCCGATTACGAACTCCTGGAGCTCGCCCTTTTTCGCGCCATTCCGCGGCGGGACGTGAAGCCGCTGGCCAAGGCGCTGATCCGGCGTTTCGGCAGCTTCGCCGAGGTGGTGAGCGCCGAACCGGCGCGGCTGTCCGAGATCGAGGGCGTCAGCGCCGGCGTCGTGGCCGACCTCAAGCTCATCGAGGCGGCGGGCCACCGTCTCGCGCGCGGGGCCATCGCGGCCCGGCCGCTGCTGTCGTCGTGGGCCGCCCTGATCGAATACTGCCGGGCGACCATGGCCTTCGCGCCCCGCGAGCACTTCCGCGTGCTCTTCCTCGACAGGCGCAACCATCTCATCGCCGACGAGGTCCAGGGTCGCGGCACCGTCGACCACACCCCGGTCTATCCCCGCGAAGTGGCGCGCCGGGCGCTGGAGCTCTCCGCCACCGCCATCATCCTCGCCCACAACCATCCCTCCGGCGATCCGACGCCGTCGGCGGCCGACATCCGCATGACCCGCGAGATCGTCGCCGTGCTCGATCCCCTCGGCATCGTCGTCCACGACCACGTCATCCTCGGGCGAGATGGCCATGCCAGCCTCAAGGGTCTCAAGCTGATCTGACAATCCCGTGGCCCCGGCCGGGTCGCCGGAACGCGGCGGCCCGGCCCGGGTTCATCCTCGGCGGGACAGGTTGTGGTGGCGCCCGGCGGGCGCTCGGCTAGGATGAAACCAACCGTACCGCCGGCCCTTCGCCGGCGGCGTCGCGCACCGGCCGCCGCCCTCGGATGGCGCGCCTCTTGCGACGAAGCGGGCGATCAAGGGGAGGCGCGAATGGCGCTCAACGCGTACGACGAGATGAACGGCTTTGCCGTGGACGGCATGAGCCCAGCGGCGGTGCGCGAAGCCTATGGCAACCTCAAGTCCTGGCTCGAGACGACGCCGCCGGAGCATTTCAACACCCGCCGCAGCCAGGCCGAGCTGCTGTTCCGGCGCATCGGCATCACCTTCGCGGTCTACGGCGCCAACGAATCCACCGAGCGGCTGATCCCGTTCGACATCATCCCGCGGGTGATCACCAAGCCGGAGTGGGGCTTCCTGGAGCGCGGTCTCAAGCAGCGCGTCACCGCCATGAACGCCTTCCTGAAGGACATCTACAGCGCCCAGGAATGCATCAAGGCCGGCATCATCCCGGCCGACCTCGTCTACCGCAACCCGCACTACCGGATGGAGATGCGCGCCTTCTCGGTTCCGCACGACCTCTACGTCCAGATCGCCGGCATCGACATCGTGCGGACCGGCGAGAACGACTTCTTCGTGCTCGAGGACAACGCCCGCACCCCGTCCGGCGTCTCCTACATGCTCGAGAACCGCGAGGTGATGCTGCGCCTCTTCCCGGAGCTGTTCTCGCGCCATCGCGTGGCGCCGGTGGAGAACTATCCCGACGCCCTGCTCGCGACCCTGAACAGCCTCGCGCCATCGACCGCGACCCGCGACCCCACCGTGGTGCTGCTCACCCCGGGGCGCTACAATTCGGCCTTCTACGAACACTCGTTCCTGGCCGACAAGCTCGGCGTCGACCTCGTGGAGGCCTCCGACCTCTTCACCAAGGATGATGTCGTCTACATGCGCACCACCGAGGGGCCGCGCCGGGTCGACGTGATCTACCGCCGCCTCGACGACGACTTCCTCGACCCACTGGTGTTCCGCCCCGATTCGGTGTTGGGCGTACCCGGCCTGATGAACGCCTATGAGCGCGGGACCGTGACGCTGGCCAACGCGGTCGGCACCGGCATCGCCGACGACAAGGCGGTCTACAGCTACATGCCGGACATCATCAAATTCTTCACCGGCGAGGAGCCGATCCTGCACAACGTGCCGACCTATCGCTGCCGCGAGAAGGAGGCCTTCGCCTACGTCATGGACAACCTCGCCGAACTGGTGGTGAAGGAGGTCAACGGCTCGGGCGGCTACGGCATGCTGGTCGGCCCCCATGCCACCAAGCGCGAGATCGAGGATTTCGGGAAGAAGCTGCGGCACGCGCCGGACGGCTTCATCGCCCAGCCGACCCTGGCGCTGTCGACCTGCCCGACCTTCGTGGCCTCCGGCGTCGCCCCCCGCCACGTCGACCTGCGCCCCTTCGTGCTATGCGGCGCCGACGAGATCCGCATCGTGCCGGGCGGCCTCACCCGCGTGGCGCTGAAGGAGGGCTCCCTCGTGGTCAACTCCAGCCAGGGCGGCGGCACCAAGGATACCTGGGTGCTCGACGCCTGACCGACACCGCCCCACGGGCGCACACGACGCCATCGGCTGCCTCCCGGCGAGGCAGTCCACTCCAGACTTCGGCCACCCTCCGCGCCGGCCCGCTTCAGGACACCCATGCTCTCCCGGACCGCCGATAACCTGTATTGGCTCTCGCGCTACGTCGAGCGGGCGGAGTTCGTCGCCCGCATCCTGGACGCCGCGCATCGCCTCGCCGCCCTGCCCTCGAGCTACGGCGGCGGCGAGACCAACGAGTGGGCCTCGGCCCTGGCCTCGGCCGGCGACCCGGAGGTGTTCAAGCCGCTCTACGGCGGGGTGAACGAGGCCACGGTCTGCAACTTCCTGGCCTTCAGTCCGCACAACCCGTCCTCGATCCGCTCCTGCATCGAGACCGCCCGCGAGAACGCCCGCAGCGTCCGCACCGCGCTGACCTCCGAGATGTGGGACGCGATCAACGGCGCCTGGCTCGAGCTGCGCAACTACGAAGGCCGCGACCTCAACCGCGAGGAGTTCTCGCACTTCCTCGACTGGGTGAAGGGTGTCTCGCTGGCCTTCGACGGCTCGGCCTATCGGACCATGCTGCGCAACGACGCCTATTGGTTCACGCGCCTGGGCACCGCCATCGAGCGCGCCGACAACACCGCCCGCATCCTCGACGTGAAGTACCGCATCCTCCTGCCGGACACCGAGCGGGTCGGCGGCAGCCTCGACTACTTCCAGTGGACGACGATCCTGCGCGAGGTCTCGGCCTTCAACGCCTACCATTGGGTCTACCGCGAGAGCGTCAAGCCGCTGCTGGTGGCCGACCTCCTGATCCTCAACCGGCAGATGCCGCGATCCCTCGCCAATTGCTACGGCATGCTCGTGGAGCACCTCGACCTCGTCGCCGACGCCTACGGCCGGCGCGGGGCCAGCCAGCGCCTGGCCAGCAACACCCTCGCCCGGCTCGAAGGCGAGAACATCGAGCGGGTGTTCAATTCCGGCCTGCACGAGTTCGTCACGGCCTTCATCGCCGAGAACAATCGCCTCGGCGCGGCGGTCATCGAGCAATATCTGGTGTAGGGTCGAGGCCTGAAGCCCGCGCGACCAAGGTTCCCGCATGCGCATCCGCGTCTTCCACGAGACCCAGTACACCTATGAGCAGCCGGCCCGCGGACTGATCCAGGTGCTCCGGCTGCGGCCGCGCGACCACGACGGGCAGTACGTGCGCCGCTGGCGCATCGAGCCGTCGGTGGATGGCCGCATCAGCGAGCGCGAGGACGGCTTCGGCAACATCGTCCACTGGTTCACGGCCGACGATCCCGCCGATGCCCTCACCATCCGGGTCACCGGCGAGGTCGACACCAACGAGATGCACGGCATCGTCCGCGGCACGATCGAGCGCCTGCCCGACGTGTTCTACCTGCGTGACTCCGATCTCGCGATGGCCAACCCCGAGATCCAGGCCTTCGCCAGGACCGTGGCCGCCGACGGCGATCCGACGCCCCTGTCGCAGCTCCATCGCCTGATGGCGGCCGTGAACGAGACCGTCGCCTATACGCCGGGACCGGCCAGTGCCAGCACCACCGCGGCCCGGTCGTTCGAAGCCGGCAAGGGCGTCTGCCAGGACCATGCCCACATCTTCATCGCCGCGGCCCGGTTCCTGGAGATCCCGGCCCGCTACGTCTCGGGATACTTCCACCGGGGCGACGGTGTCGTCGACCAGGAGGCCGGCCACGGCTGGGTCGAGGCCCTGGTGCCGGATCTCGGCTGGGTCGGGTTCGACCCGGCCAACGGCATCGCCACAACCGAGGCACACATCCGCGTCGCGATCGGTCTCGATTACCTGGGCGCGGCCCCGATCCGCGGCAGCCGCATGGGTGGCGGGACGGAAACGCTCGCCGTGACCTTGCGCGTCGAGCAGGCACAGGCTTCCGTCCAGTCCTGATTCCGGTATCGCGCCGGAGCGTTTGAGGGGAAAACCGGACCGTGACCTACTGCGTCGGGCTCCTCGTCGAGGACGGGCTCGTGATGATCGCCGATACCCGCACCAACGCGGGGCTCGACAACATCTCGACCTATCGCAAGCTCCACCACTTCAACGTGCCGGGCGAGCGCGTGATGATGCTGGCCTCGGCCGGCAACCTCTCCATCACCCAGTCGGTGCTGAGCATGCTCGCCGAGGGCGTCGACGACAAGGAGAGCGAGGCGCCCCAGACCATCCTGCAGCAGCCGACCATGTTCAAGGCGGCCCAGCTCGTGGGGCGGGCGATCCGCCGGGTGCGGGCGATCGAGCGCGAGGGGTTCGAATCGGCCAACCTGCGGATGGACGTGTCCTTCCTGTTCGGCGGCCAGATCGGCGCAGAGCCGATGCGGTTGTTCATGATCTACTCGGCCGGCAACTTCATCGAGTGCAGCCGCGACGCGCCGTTCCTGCAGGTGGGCGAGCACAAGTACGGCAAGCCGATCCTCGACCGGGCCGTGAAATACGAGACCGACCTCTACGACGCCCTCAAGGTCGGCCTGGTCTCGATGGATTCGACCATGCGCTCCAACCTCGGGGTGGGGTTGCCCATCGACATCGCGGTCTCGCGCTCGGGCTCCCTCGACACCGAGGTGAACTACCGGATCGAGGCCGGCGAGAGCTATTTCCACGACCTGCGCGAGCGCTGGTCGGCGGCCCTGCGCGCCGCCCATCGCGCGATCCCGCGCCCCCCCTACGGCCCGTCGGGGCGGTAGGCCGGACGCACAAGGTTTTCCCGCCACGGGAAACGCCGATTTCCCGGTTGCCTCGCCGGGGGGCGACAACCACCTAGGCCGTATGCTCGATCGTGGCCCGCCCCAACCGCCGCCGCCGACCGCCGATGCGGACGGGTCCGAGGCCAACGACGTTCCCTTCGGGGCGCTGCAGGCATGCGTCGCCCTGCGTGACTGGCTGCTGAGCGAAGGCGCGCGCCTGCCCAAGGCCGACGACCTCCTGGCGGGGCTGTCCGAGCGGCTGATCGACCTCGACGTGCCCATCGACCGGGCCACCACCGCGATCGATACCCTGCATTCGGAGTATTCCGGGATCGGCCGCTACTGGACCCGCAAGGACGGCCCGTCGGTGCGGCTGTTCCCGCACGGCGAGGCCTCCGACAAGGCCTATCGCGAGAGCCCATTCCTGACGGTCCACGAGACCGGCGAATGGCTCGTCCTCGACCTCGCCGAAACGCCCGAGGACCGCTACGCAGTCCTCCCCGAACTGAAGGCGGACGGCTACACCCACTACATCGTCGCGCCGCTGTTCTTCACCAACGGCACCCGCAACGGCATCACCTTCGCCACCCGTGCGCCGGAGGGGTTTCGCGACGAGGACATCGCGATCCTGCGCTTCGTCATGCCGACCCTGGCGGCGGTGATGGAGATGCGGATCGTCAACAAGACCCTCGACCAGGTGCTGCGCATCTACGTCGGCGACGAGCCTCATACCGCCATCCTCGCCGGGGACATCCGCCGGGGCCAGGTGCGCCGCATCCGCTCCGCGATCCTGTTCGCCGACATGCGCGACTACACCCGCATCTCCGCCGACATGACGCCCGAGGAGGCGGTGACGCTCCTCAACATCTTTTTCGATTGCCTCGTCCCGGCCATCGAGCGGGAGGGCGGCGAAGTCCTGAAGTACCTCGGCGACGGCCTTCTGGCGATCTTCCGCGAGCCCGGCGACGACCTCGGCAGTGCGGCCAAGGGCGCCCTCATGGCGGCCCAGAGCGCCCTGTCGGCCCTCGACGAGGCCAACGGCCTCGGCCGATTCGCCACGCCGGTGGCGGCCGGCATCGCCCTGCACCACGGCGAGGCGGCCTATGGCAACGTCGGCTCGGGCGCCCGGCTCGACTTCACTGTGATCGGTCGCGACGTGAACCTCGCCAGCCGGCTGGCCAAGCTCAACCGGCTGCTCGGGGAGCCGCTCCTGATGTCGAAGCCCTTCGTCGACTTCCTCTGGGGCGACCCGGAACCCCTCGGTCTCCATGCCCTGGACGGATTTCCCGAACCGATGGCGGTCTATCGCCCGGCCCGGCCGCTTTCGGCCCGAGGGGATTGACCGCGACGTGCGGCGGGACCACATCAGGGTCGTTCCAGGGAGATCCCCGACAAGGGGCTGAGACACCGATGAGCCCGTCCTTCACGGACGGGCGGCGCGGAAATCCTTCGAACCTGAACCGGCTCATACCGGCGTAGGGATTGGACCGCGGGCCCCGCGACAACGGCCCGGCTCGCTCGCCGATATGCGAGCGACAGGACACCAGTCTCCGCCGGTCGATGCGGAGAGAGTTGTGGCGGACCTGGCGACCATCATCGGATCACGCAGACCGACCGGGGAATCCTGGCCGGGCGTCGGCCTACCGCAGAGCACCGACGTCATCGTGGTCGGGGCCGGCGTCGTCGGCCTGTCCATCGCCTGGCGGCTCGCCGACGCGGGGCGGTCCGTGACGGTGCTGGAGCGATCCGAGGTCGGCGCCGGCGCGAGCCTGGCCGCCACCGGCATGCTGGCGCCCGCCGCCGAGCACGAGCCCGGGTCCGATCCGCTGCTGCCGCTCGCCCTCGACAGCCTCGCGCGCTGGCCGGCGTTTCGCGACGACCTGGAGGCGGCGTCCGGGCTCGACATCGACTACCGCACGCAAGGCACCCTCGTTCTCGCCATCGGCCGCGACGAGGTCGAGCGCCTGCGCTTCCGCCACGACCTGCAGACACGCTCCGGCATCCGGGCGCGCTGGCTCTCCGGCCTGGAGGTGCGCGAGCGCGAGCCGATGCTGCGCCCCGCCGTCACCGCCGGGATCCTGTGCGAGGACGACCACCAGGTCGATCCGCGCAAGGTGATGGCCGCGCTGATCCGCGCCTGCCGGGCCGCCGGCGTCGCCCTGGTGGCGCCCTGCCCGGCCCAAAGCCTCGACTGGGCCGGGGGACAGGTCCGCGGCGTCGTCACCGCGCAGGGGCGCATCGCCGCCGGGACGGTGGTCCTCGCCTCGGGCGCCTGGAGCGGCGAGCAGGGCCTGCTGCCGCCGGAGCTCGCGCTGCCGGTACGGCCGATCAAGGGTCAGGCGCTGGCGGTGAAGACCACGGCGCGCACCGGCACCCTCACCCACATGGTCTGGACCGAACAGGTCCACATGGCGCCCAAGGGCGACGGCGACCTCATCGTCGGCGCCACCGTGGAGGATTGCGGCTTTCGCGCCGGCCTCACCGCCGGCGGCCTCTATGCCCTGCTCGAAGGCGCCCGCCGCGTCCTGCCGGGGATCGAAGAGATGGAGATCGGCGCGGTCTGGAGCGGCTACCGCCCGACCTCGGACGACGACGCCCCCATCGTCGATCGCCTGGCGCCCGGCCTCGTGGTCGCCACCGGGCACCACCGCAATGGCTACCTCCTGACCCCGGCCACCGCCGACGCGGTGACGGCGCTCATCGACTCCGGCGCGGTCCCGGACTTCGCCCGCGGCTTCGGCCTCGGGCGCTTCGAGGCCGCGCCCCGACCGGGCATGAGGGTTCCGGCATGACCATCACGGTCAACGGCACGCCCCGGGACCACGCGGCGTCCGACCTCGAGGCCCTGTTCCGGATCGAGGCCGAGGAGGCCGGCATCGAGAGCGCACAGGGGGTGGCCATCGCGCTCAACGGGCGGGTCGTGCCCCGCCGCGACTGGGAACGCACACCGCTGGGCGACGGCGACCGCGTCGAGATCGTGCGCGCCATGCAGGGAGGATGAACCCATGAGCCCATCGACGAACAGCGACGATTTCCTGGTGATCGCCGGGGTGAGCCTCGCCTCGCGGCTGTTCATCGGCACCGCCGGCTATCCGACCCAGACCATCATGACCCAGGCTGTCGAGGCCTCCGGCGCCGAGGTGGTGACCGCCTCGATCCGGCGGGTCTCGCTCGAGGGGCATGGGTCCGACACGGTGCGGCGCCTGGCGGGCTACCGCTTCCTGCCCAACACCGCCGGCTGCGAGACGGCGCGCGACGCGATCCTCACCGCCGAACTCGCCCGCGAGGCCCTCGACACCACCTGGATCAAGGTCGAGGTCATCGGCGACCGCGAGACCCTCTACCCGGACGTCGCGGAACTGCTCGCCGCCTGCCGCCACCTCGTCGACGACGGCTTCACCGTCCTGCCCTATTGCAACGACGACCCGGTGCTGTGCCAGCGGCTCGAGGACATCGGCTGCGCCGCGGTGATGCCGATGGGTTCGCTGATCGGGTCGGGCATGGGCATCGCCAACCCGGCCAACCTGGAACTCATCTGTCGCCGCGCCGGCGTGCCCGTCATCGTCGATGCCGGCATCGGCACCGCCTCGGACGCGGTCATCGCCATGGAGCTCGGCGCCGCCGGCTGCCTCCTCAACACGGCGGTCGCCAAGGCCGACGATCCCGTGCGGATGGCGCGGGCCATGCGCCGGGCCGTCGAGGCCGGGCGCGACGCCCATTGCGCCGGCCGCATCCCGCGCCGCGGCCGGGCCGAGCCGTCGAGCCCGCAACTCGGGCTGGTCGGCTCGTGAGGCACCGGGAATGAAGCCGCTGCCGTCGCCGCTGCTCGTGGTGACGGACCGGGGGCCGATCCGCTCTCCCTCCGACCTCGCGCCGGCAGGAGCGCGCCTCCTCGCCACCGTCGAGGCGGCCCTGGAGGGCGGCGCGCGCTGGCTGTGGTTCCGCGAGAAGGACATGGCGTCCGGCGAGCGGCGCCGGCTGGCCGTCGCGGTGATGACCCGAGTGCGGGCCTTCGGTGGAACCTTCACCCTGGGCGGCGAGGCCGCAGCGGCGGTGGAGATCGGGGCCGATGGCGTCCATCTGCCCGGCGACGCGACGCAGGACGCGATCGCGGCGGCGCGCAGGGCCATGCCCGACGGCCTCGTCGGGGTCTCCGGCCACGGCGTGTCGGACATCGGGCGGGCCGCCGACGCCGGTGCCGATTACGCGACCCTGAGCCCGATTTTTCTCACCGCCAGCAAGCCGGGCTACGGCCCGGCGCTGGGCGTCGACGCGATCCGGGCGGCGTCGGGCTCCGGCCTGCCGGTGATCGCCCTGGGAGGCATCGCGCCCGCGCACGTCGCCGGCTGCCGCGGCGCCGGTGCGGCCGGCATCGCGGTGATGGGCGGCATCATGGCGGCGGACGACCCGGGCTCGGCCACGGCGCGCTACCTCGGTGCCTATAAAGGCTGACGCTGCGACCCGAGGTCTGCGCCGTCCGAGCCCGGAAGGCGGCCTCGGCACCGCCATCCGAACCGGCTGCCTTCTTCAATCACCACCCGTTAACGAAGACCTGAAGATCGTCGGGTGGGTGCGTCTTCGCACCGCGAACATTTGCGGGCACTGCAATAACGAATAAATCGTGAAGCTCTCGAACGATGTGGAACTTTTCAGCGGTTTCCCCATTATCCGCTGAGTGTCGTCGTCGCGTTCTCGAAATCTTTCTGGTGTCCCACAGGTCCGGTGACCGCAATGCCCGTTTTCGATGCCAAGAACCTCGACTCCGACACGGAAGGCTTCGCCCTCCTCGCCGCGATCCTGCACCCGACCCGTGAAGCCCAGGACCGTGCCCTGACGCACGGTCGCTGTCGTGCCGATCGCTCGGCTGCGCTCGCCGATCCGCTGACGATGGAGATGCGGTTTCCCCAGCGCGCCGGACAGACCGAGGCGGCGATCTCGACCTCCTAGGGCAGCTTGATCCGGACCGCCCGTCGTGACGGGTCGGTCCGTCTGCCTGTGCGGTTCGACTACCAATCCTGCGCTGTGATCACACCGTCCTTCGTTACGACGGCCCAAGCGCGGCCGCGACGCTCGATGGTCTCCACCCGACCGACTCCGGGCACCATGTCGCCACGCGCGACTTCCACGAGGCGCCGCTTGCGGTCCTCCAGGACGGCGATGCCGTCGTAGACCTCCCGAACCGCCCAGTTCGTCACCGCCGCCGTCTTCGGCTTGGTCTCGACCGCCCCCTTGGGATCGGCCAGCGACCCCGTCTGCACCGGCTCGGCTGGAGCGGCCTTGGCCGCCTGCGGCGCCACAGGTTGCGGCGCCGGGGCGGCGGGGACCGCGAGGCGCTTGTCGATGACCGCGCCGAGGCTGGCGATGCGAGCGGCCTGCTCGCGGTCGGACACGTCCTGTTTATCGGTCAACGCGACGAGGCGCGCGGCGATCGCCTGTTCCATCCGTGCGATCCGCTGCGAGACCTCGGCCCGGATCGCCTTGGCGTCCTCGGCCGCGCGTTCGCCGGACTGGCCGACCGTGGCGGCCAGCCGGCCGATCTGCGTGGCGATGCGAGCGGTCTCGCTGCGTCCCGCCTCGAGATCGGTCTTGATCGCCGACAGGGTCAGCGGGGCCGTGGCGTCGCGCGGGATGGTGAGGGCGGTGCCCCCCGCCCCGAGGATCAGGCCGATGCTGAGGGCGGCCCCGCCGACTGCCGCTGCGCGGGCGTCGACGAAGCCGAACGTCTTGCGCCGCAGGGCACGGGCGGCGGTCACCACCGGCGGCGCGTCGGGCCGGGTCTTGGCCGATCCCGAGACGGCCTGCTTGAGCAGAGCCTCGGCCGAGGCGCCGGCCGGGGTTGCAGACGGCGGCTTTGCCGCGACGACCGTATCCGTCATGAGAAACCGTCCCGATGAAACAGGTCTCCATCGTTAAGGACGTTTGTTTACCGAAGGGTTACCATGTTCGGCCGGCAAGCCCCCGGCCTCACGCGGCGAGGCCGCGCTGGCGCAGCAGCGGCGTGATGCTCGGCAGGCGCCCGCGGAAGGCGGTGTAGGCCTCCTTCGGGTCGCGCAGGTTGCCGGCACCGTAGACGTAGGTGCGCAGGCGCGCCGCCGTCTCGGGATGGAAGATGTCCCCGGCCTCGCGGAAGGCGTCGAAGGCGTCGGCGTCGAGCACTTCCGACCACAGGTAGCTGTAGTAGCCGGCCGCATAGCCGTCGCCCGAGAAGATGTGCGCGAAATGCGGGCTGCGATGGCGCATGGAGATCTCGGCCGGCATGGCGATGCGTTCCAGCGCATCCGCCTCGAAGGCCGCCACGTCGAGGCCGTCCTCGCCGGCGCTCGAGAGGTGCAGCGTCATGTCGACGATGGCCGAGGCGGTGTATTCCACCGTCGAGAAGCCCTGGTTGAAGGTGCGTGCGGCGAGCAGGCGCGCCAGCAGGTCCTCGGGCATCGGCTCGCCGGTGACGTAGTGCCGGGCGTGCTCGCGCAGGACCTGCGGCTGCTCGAACCAGTGCTCGTAGAGCTGCGAGGGCAGTTCCACGAAGTCGCCCGAGACGGCGGTGCCCGCCAGCAGCGGATAGGTCACGTCCGAGAGGAGCCCGTGCAGGGCGTGGCCGAACTCGTGGAACAAGGTGCGCGCGTCGTCGAAGGACAGGAGGGTCGCCTCCCCGGCCGGCGCCTTGGCGAAGTTCATCACGTTGACGATGATCGGCTTGACGTCGCCGATCAGGCGCTCCTGCGAGCGGAAGGCGCTCATCCAGGCGCCGCTGCGCTTCGAGGCGCGGGCGAAATAGTCGCCGATGAAGACGCCGACCTGCGACCCGTCGGCGTTGCGCACGCTCCAGGCGCGGATGTCGGGATGGTAGCGCGGGAACTCCGCCAGTTCCTCGAAGACGAGCCCGAACAGGCGCGAGGCGGTGTCGAAGGCCGCCGCGATGACCCCGTCGAGGGAGAGGTACGGCTTGATCTCGCCCTCGTCGAGGTTGTGCTCCACCCGCCGCAGCTTCTCGGCATAGAAGCGCCAGTCGTGGCGGGCGAGGGCGAAGTTGCCCCCTTCCGCCTGGACCAGGGCCTGGAGCCGGTCGCGCTCGGCCGCCGCACGGCGATGGGCGGGCGTCCAGACGTTGCGCAGGAGGTCCATGGCCGCGTCGGGGGTCCCCGCCATGGTGTCGGCGAGCTTGAAATGCGCGAAGCTCTCGAAGCCCAGGAGTCTCGCCCGCTCCGCGCGCAGGGCGACGATCTCGGCGATGATGCCGCGGTTGTCGTGGGCGCCGCCGCCCTCGCCGCGCCGGGTCCAGGCCTCGTAGGCGCGCTCGCGCAGGTCGCGGCGGGTGGAGAAGACGAGGAAGGGCTCGATCAGCGAGCGCGACAGGGTGATGACGTGGCCGTGCTCGCCGCCGCGCTCCTTGGCGGCGCTGGCGGCGGCGGCCTTCAGGAAGGGCGGCAGGCCGGCCAGGTCGTCCTCGCCGTGGAGGGGCAGGACGAAGCCGCTCTCGTCGGCGAGCAGGTTCTGGCTGAAGCTGGTGCCGAGCTCCGCCATGCGGCCGCTGATCTGCGCCATCCGTTCCTTGGCCTCGGGGGCGAGGTCGGCGCCCGACCGGCGAAAGCGGGTCCGGTAGCGGTCGAGGACGCGCCGCTCCTCCGGTCCCAGCGCCTCGGCGGTCTCGTCCACGCCGGCGATCCGGGCCCAGAGCCGGGGGTCGAGGTAGATCGCGCTGCCGTGGCGCGCCAGCCGCGGCGTGATCGCGCGCTCGACCGCCTGCAGCTCCGGATTGGTGTGGCTGCCGCTCAGGTTGAAGAACACCGAGGCGACCCGGTCGAGGGCCTGTCCGGCCGTTTCCATGGCGACGACGGTGTTGGCGAAGGTCGGCGCGTCCGGATGGCCGGCGATGGCCGCGATCTCGGCGGTATGGGCGTCCAGGGCCTCCTCGAAGGCCGGCAGGAAGTGCGCCGCCTCGATCCGCTCGAACGGCGGCAATCCGAAGGGGGTATCCCAGGCGGGCTCTGCGAACGGGCCGGAAAGGGTGGTGCTCGTGGTCATTGTCGTCCTTGGTCGTCCTGGCGGGATCGCGCCGCCGATGGCCCTGAAGGTAGAGGGGCCTTGGCCCCGCGCAAAGCCATCCTTTGCGACACAGGGCGACGCGGCCGCTCCCGATCGGTATGCGGTGAAGACCCGACGTCGATGACGACGCGGGCGACGCGTGAGGGGAATGCGATGCCGACGCCGCGACGAGCACACCCATCGAGGGTGAAAGTCTGTCTGTTCGTCGCCCTGTCCGGGGGGCTCTCCACCGTCATGCCGCCGTCCGGCTCGACCGCAGCCGAAGAGAAGACCGCTGTCCGGGAGACGTCCTCGGTCCAAGACAAGCCGGCGATACAGTCACCCTCGCCGGTGCCCCCTCCCCGCCCGGAAGAACTCGGCCCCTCCGCCGCATCGCCGAATCCTGTGCCAACTCCTGCGACAACCCCTGCGACAACCCCTGCGCCAACTCCCTCGCCGGTGCCTCCGAGCGCGCCGCCGCCGCCCGAGCGGCCGAGCGAGCTGACGCCGGCGGCTCCGGCACCCGCCGTCGCCGCGCCGCCGCCGGCCGAGATGCCGGCCCCGCCGCCGCGTCCCGCCGACCTCGGCTCCGAGACCGCCCTCGCCATCAAGGTCGAGGCGGTGGACGATACCGCCTGTCGCCGGCGCCTCGAAGGCCTCGGCGCCGTCGTCTCGCCCCTGCCCCCGATCGCGCTCGGCCAATGCGGGGCGGCGAGGCCGCTGCTGGTCTCGAGTCTCAAGGGTGTCGCGCTCAATCCGCCGGCCACCCTGGTCTGTCCGGCCGCCGAGGCCCTGGCGCGCTGGACGACGGAGGTCCAGGTCTTCGCGGAACGGGACCTCGGCGCACCGCTGGCCAGTCTCGGCATCGGCACCTCCTACCTGTGCCGCGGCCAGAACCACGATCCGGATGCCAAGCTCAGCGAGCACGCCTTCGCCAACGGCGTCGACGTGATGGGTTACGGCTTCACGGGCCGCGCCGCCATCGCGGTCGGGCCTGCGGCCAAGGGGACGCCGGAGGCGGCCTTCCAGGCCAACGCCCAGGCCAAGGCCTGCGCCTTCTTCCGCACGGTGCTGGGGCCTGGCTCGGACGCCGCGCACGCCAACCACCTGCATCTCGACGAGCGGGAACGGTCCGCCGGTCACCGACTCTGCCAATAGGCCGGGAACGGCATCGGTCCTCGTGGCTTGATGGTCCGGATGGACGACCGGGGTAGTACGGCGATGACGACGACGGCGGCGATGCGGACGGGTGCGGTGCTGTTTGCCCTGGTTGTCGGGGGCGGCCATGCCCTGGCCGCCCCCGACGACGAGCGGCTGACCAGGGATGGCGTCAACGGCGCGGCCTTCGCGGACGAGGGAGCCGGGGCCGGCCGTGCGTCGAGAAAGGACACCGCGCGCAAGGCGGCGGGCGAACGGCCCGACCCGCTGCTCGTCAAGGTGCAGGTCCTCCTCGATCGGGCGCGGTTCTCCCCGGGCGCCATCGACGGACGCGATGGCGACAACCTGCGCGGCGCGCTCGCCGCCTTCGCCGCGGCCCGGGAAGGTGCGGCCCAGGAAGGCGCGGCCAAGGACGCGTCAGCCAAGGACGGCTCGACCAAGGACGCCTCGGCCGGGAAGTCCCTCGACAAGCCGTTGTTCGAGACCCTCCAGGCGACCAGCGCCGACCCGGTCCTGGTCGACTACACCCTCACCGAGGACGACGTCGCCGGGCCCTACGTCGACGAGATCCCCGCCAAGATGGAGGATCAGGCCGACCTCAAGGCGATGGGCTACGAGACCCCGCGCGAGATGCTGGCCGAACGCTTCCACATGAGCGGCGCTCTCCTGGCGGCCCTCAACCCCGATGCGGCCTTCGACAAGGCCGGTACCGTCGTCACCGTGGCGGCGGTGCCGCCGATGGAGAGGGGCAAGCCGCGGGCGCTCAAGGGGAAAGCGGGCAAGGAAAAAGCCGGCACGGAAAAAGCCGGCACGGAAAAAGCGGGCACGGAGAAGCCGGACACGGAGAAGCCGGACACGCTGAAAGACGACCAGGAACCGCCGCGGGTGACCCGCATCGTGGTCGACAAGACCGCACGCCAGGTTCGCGCGTTCGACCGTGACGGGACCCAGCTCAGGTTCTATCCCGCCTCGATCGGCAGCGACGAGAAGCCGGCGCCGTCCGGCACCGCCAAGGTCGAGGCGGTGGCCTTCGAGCCGACCTATACCTACGACCCGAAGTACGCCTTCGACGGCGTCAAGGCCAAGAAGCCCTTTACGATCCGTCCCGGCCCCAACAACCCCGTGGGGCTCGCCTGGATCGACCTGTCGATCCCCTCCTACGGCATCCACGGCACCGCCGAGCCGGAGAAGGTCGGCAAGACCGAGTCGCACGGCTGCGTCCGCCTCACGAACTGGGACGTGCGCGACCTCGCCACCCTCGTCGAGAAGGGCGCCGTGGTTGAGTTCAAGGACGAGTAGCGCGGCGCAAGAGACCTGCGACGGCGAGCATCGCGGCATCGCATAGGAACGCCAGCGCCGCCGTGGCGCAGGCACCCTGGAGCAGCGGAACCAGGTTCTGGTTCTGGAGGCCGGCGACGATGGGGGTGCCGAGGGTGGCGGCGCCGGCGAGCGCCCCCACCGCTGCGGTCGCCACCGCGAGGACGAGGCCGGTGCGCAGGGCGTCGAGGATCCCCGGCGCGGCGAGCGGCAGTTCCACCTGCCGCAGGACCTGGAGATCGCTCAACCCGATGGCCCTGCCCGCCTCGCGCGCATCGGTCGGGACGCCTTCGATGGCGCCGATCGTCCCGCGCAGCACCGGCATGATGCCGTAGGCGACCAGCGCGAGCAGCGTCGGCGGCCCCCCGAAGCCCAGCACCGGCAGGGCGAGGGCCACCACCACCACCGGCGGCACGGCCTGCGCGAAGGCTGCGACCCGGTCGATCTCTCCACGCCAGGCCAGGGCGCCCGCCCGCGTCGCCAGGACGCCGAGGCCGACCCCGAGGATGGCCATGACGGCGAGTCCGCCGGCCGCGATGGACACATGGCCGGTGGCGAGGTCCACCAGCCGGTCGAGACTCACCGGCCGCAGGGCCGGTTGCCCGAAGGCCGCGACGAGGGAGCCGGCGACACCGGGAAGGCTCGCCGCGGCCAGGACCGCCCCGGCCAGGGCCGATCCCCTTGCCTTCCCGATGCTCATGAGTGCCACCGCCGTCGTGCCATGGCCTCGGCCGCCCCGAGGCCCGCATCGGCCGCGAGGGACAGGCCGACGATGGGCAGGGCCCCGAGCAGGATCAGGTCGGGGGCGAATTGCGCCATGCCGTCGAACACGATGCGTCCGAGCCCGCCCGCACCCACGAGGGCACCCAGGGTCGCGAGGCCGAGGCTCTGCACGGCCGCGACCCGCAGGGCGCCGACGAGGACCGGAGCGCCGAGGGGAAGCCTGACCGACAGGAGGACCTGACGGCGGCCGAGGCCGACGGCCTCTGCGGCATCGACCAGGGTGGCCGGCGTTCCCCCGAGCCCGGCCGCCAGGCCGCGCCAGAGCGGCAGCAGCAGGTAGGCCGCGATGCCGAGGATGGCGGGGCCGGGCCCGAGTGCGCTGAGCCCGGCTTCGCGCAGGCTCGGTACAGCGCTCAGGACGGCCGAGAAGGCGCCGACCAGGGCGCCGAACAGGGCCACCGCCGGCACCACCTGGATGCCGCTCACCACCACCTCCACCAGACCCTGACCGCGCCGCCACAGGGACATCGCCACCGCGCTGAGGCAGGCGAGGACGAGGGCGCCGCCGGCCAGGACGAGGTGCTGGACGATCGCCTCGCCGAGGACGGCGTGGCGGGCGCGGAACTCCACGGCCAGCGAGAGGTGATCGAGGATGCCCGACCGGGCGAGCGTGGTCAGGCCCGCGGCCAGCCCCGCGATGGCGATGGCGCCGAACCCCGGCGTCCGGAAAGCGCGGACCGACCAGCCCGCCGCCGCCAGCAGGACGATGACCGCGCACCAGCCGCCCGATCCGACGCTCGCCCTGGCGGCGGTGGGGCGGCCGTCGAGGAGGGCGGTCGCGCCCGCGCCGAGACCGGCCGCCAACAGAAGCACGGCGGCGCCGAATATCGGCAGGGCCAGGGCGGCGCCCACCCGTCCCGGCGCGGCGGCGAGCAAAGCCAGCCCGGCGAGACCGAGGCCGGCCACGGCATGGACGTGGCCGCCGCCGGCCGCGGCACCGAACGCCGGCGTCCCGAGCGCGAGCCGGTTGGCGGCCACCGACAGGAGCGGCAGCCCGTAGAGGCTCGCCGCCAGCGCCAGGGCGAGGATGGCGGCCGCGGCGGCACGGGCGGTCGTCATCGGCCCCCGCGCCGGTCGGCGAGGTAGCGCGCGGCCACCGCTTCGGCCGGCTCGCCCTCAACCGCCACGGCGGCGTTGAGCCGGCGCAGGGTCGCGGCGTCGAGGGAGCGGAACAGGTCGGCCAGGGCCGGGCGGATGCCGGGGTGCCGGGCGAGGCTGGCCTCCCTGATCACCGGCGCCACCTCGTAGACGATCTGCGCGTTTTTGGGGTCGGCCATCACCACGAGGTCGAGGGCGGAGAGGGCGCCGTCGGTGCCGTAGACCATGCCCGCATCGACGCCGCTGATCCCCTGCGCCGCCGCCCGCGCGGTCACGGCGGTGTCGCCACCGGACAGGCTGATCACACGGTCTCGCGGCATGTGGAAGCCGTAGGCCGCTTCGTAGGCCGGCAAGGCCGCCGGGCTCTCGACGAACTCGGTGGAGGCGGCGAGCCGGATCAGGCCACGCCGCACGGCCGCGGCGAAATCGGCCATCGTCGCCAGTCCCTCGCGCCGGGCGAGATCGCCCCGGACCGCGATGAGCCAGGTGTTGTTGGCCGGCGCCCGCTCCAGCCAGACGAGGCCACGGGCGGCATCGCTGCGGGCGATGGTCGAAAAGGCGCCCTCCGGCGTCCGCCAGGCGGGGTCGGTCTCGGTACCGGTGAAATAGGCGCCGTTGCCGGTGTATTCGGGATAGACGTCGACATCGCCCGACAGCAGCGCTGAGCGGACGATCAGGGTCGGGCCGAGCCCGAGGCGCCGCTTTACGGTCAGGCCGAGCCCTTCGAGCACCAGGGCGATCATGGCTCCGGTCAGGGCGCCCTCCGGATCGCTCTTCGAAGCGACCACGAGGGGGCGGTCCGCCGCCACGGCGCCGCGCCGGGAGGCGTCGACGAGTGCGAAGGCGACCATCGCTCCAGCGACGAGGGATCGCCTGGGGAGGGTGGCGTGCGACACACGCGTCACGCTGGTTCTTCGGCCGTCATGCGCACCGTAACGGGCATCGCGAGTGTATTCTTTCATACCGTGTGTCGCGCCGATGTATCACTGCGTTACATTACGCGAACGTCGAGGGGTTCTACAGGACGTCCGGAGCTTGACACCACGCCCCGGACGGGCGACGGCTCGGGTCCGTCGTCCGAGACCGAGCATGGCAGACGCCGCTCCCCGACCCGGTTCGTCGCTTGCCGCGGGCAGGCGATCCAAGGGTCGAGGCTGCGGCCTTCTAGACGACGACGCACCCTAGGGAAGACATCGCAGCGTGAGTGCTGAAGCGAACGACGACCTGCTGAACGGAGTCCGGGTGCTGGTCGTCGAAGACGAGGCGGCGATCTCGATGCTGCTCGAGGACATGCTCCTCGACTTCGGCTGCACCGTGGTCGGCCCCGCCGCGCGTCTGGCCACCGCCCTCGAGATGGCCGAGGCCGAGAGCTTCGACGTCGCGATCCTCGACGTGAACGTGGCCGGCGAGCCGATCTATCCGGTGGCCGAGGCGATCGTGCGCCGCACGCTGCCGCTGGTGTTCTCCACCGGCTACGGTGGTGCCGGCATCCGCGAGCCGTTCCGGGATTGCCCGGTGGTGCAGAAGCCGTTCAGCCAGGCCGACCTCAAGCGCACCCTGACGGCGGCCATCGTCGCCGCCCGGAAGTAGCGGCCTTACAGCCCTTCGATCGGGAAGGCGTCCGGCACGTGCACCGGCCAGGAGGCCGGGGCGACGAAGACCGCGTCGGCCCTGAAGACCAGCCCGGCGTGGCGGGGATGGCGGCTGATCCAGCCGCGCACGGCCCGCGAGAACCGCGCCCGCTTCCTCGCGTCGATCGCCTCCACCGCATCCCGCATCCGGGCCCGGGCCTTCACCTCCACGAAGGCGATGGTCTCGCCCCGGCGCAGGATCAGGTCGATCTCGCCGCCGGCCGCGCTGAAGCGCCGGGCGAGCGGCCGATACCCCTTGAGCATCAGCGCGACGAGCGCCAGCGTCTCGGCGGTGCGTCCGCGCAGATAGGTGGCGCGGCGGCGTCCTTCGGGACCCGCGAGCCGCCCCCTCGTCATCGCCGCGCCAGCACGAGGGCGCGGGCGTAGACCGCCCGGCGCGGCTGGCCGGTCTCGTCGGCCACGAGGGCCGCCGCGTCCTTGATCGAATGTCGCTCCAGTGCCAGGGCGATGGCCGCATCGAGCCCGGCGTCCCCCTCCTCGGCGGCGGGCTCCTCGGTGGGCGTCCCGATCACGACGACGACCTCCCCCTTGGGCGCCCCCTCTTCCGCGAAGGTTTCGGCCAGGGAGCCGAGGGTGCCGCGCCGAATGGTCTCGTAGAGCTTGGTCAATTCGCGGGCCACCGCCGCCGGGCGGGCGGGTCCGAGGATCGCGACGGCGTCCGCCAGCATCTCCGGCAGGCGATGGGGCGATTCGAACAGCACCAGCGTCCCGGGAATGTCCGCCAGGGCCGCGAGGCGGTTGCGCCGCGCCCCGGACTTGTGCGGCAGGAACCCCTCGAAGAAGAAGCGATCGGTGGGCAGGCCTGCGGCGACGATGGCCGTCATCACCGCCGAGGGCCCGGGAATCGGGGTGATGACGAGGCCCGCCTCGATCGCCGCCTGGACGAGCTTGAAGCCGGGGTCCGAGACCAGGGGCGTGCCCGCGTCCGAGACCAGGGCCAGGGCCTCGCCGGCCTGCATGCGCGCGATCATCCGCTCGCGCACCGCCGCGTTGGAATGCTCGTGATAGGCCACCAGCGGGGTGGTGATCCCGTAGTGCATCAAGAGCGTGCGGGTGACGCGGGTGTCCTCGACCAGCACGGCGTCCGCCGCGGCCAGGGTCGCGAGGGCGCGGAACGACACGTCCTTCAGGTTGCCGATGGGGGTGGCGACCACGTGCAGGCCGGGCTCCAGGGGCTGCGCCTCCGCCGCGAGTCCGAAGGCGGTGAAGGTGGCCGGCGCCTTGCCCTCGGGCAGGGCCGGCCGCCGCCGGCTGCGGTTGTCGATGCGGGTGGGTGGCGCTGCCTTGGTCATGGGCGCCACCTTGCCACGGCGAACGCCGGCGATGGAATGGCGCGGGCGGGGACCGCCGGACATTTACTTTTCGCCCCCAGACTTTAAGCCCGACCGACGACCGGCGGTCGCAAGCTGAAGGGGGGAGCCATGCGCCTACGAGATCGCTTCGGCAGGCGGCGGCATGCCCTCCCCCGCGGCTTGGCTCTGGCCGTCGTCCTGTTCGCATGCGCGCTCGCCGCCTGTGTCGGCGGGCCCGACGGCGGTCCCCGGTCGGCGACGCGCACGCCGCCGGTGGCGGCCGATGCACCGGTCGCCGCCGATGCGGTCCCCGCTTCGGGCACCCGGATCGGTGCCGGTTCGGTCAAGCTCGCGCTGATCCTGCCGCTCACCGGACAGGGGGCGGCCATCGGCACGGCGATGCGCAACGCCGCCGAACTCGCCATCGAGGATTTCCAGAAGCCCGACCTGGAGATCCTGGTGAAGGACGACCGTGGCACGCCGGACGGTGCCCGCGAGGCGGCACAGGCCGCGCTGACGGACGGGGCCGACCTGGTCCTCGGGCCGCTGTTCGCCGCCAACGTCCAGGCCGTGGCCGGCGTCGTCCGTCCCGTGGGCAAGCCGATGGTCGCCTTCTCCACCGATGCGGCGGTGGCGGCGCGGGGCGTCTACCTCCTCAGTTTCCTGCCCCAGACCGAGGTCGACCGCATCGTCGACGCGGCGGTGGCCGGCGGCCGGACCTCGTTCGCCGCCCTCATTCCGGAATCGAGCTACGGCAACGCCGTCGAGGCGCAGTTCCGGGAGGCCGTGGCGCGAAAGGGCGCGCGCCTCGTCGTCCTGGAACGCTACCCTCCCGGCAACCCGGCCGCCGCCGTCGCCCGCGTCTCGGGCCTGATCGCCGGCCCCGGCGCGCAGGCGGATGCGCTGTTTTTGCCCGACACGCCGGAGGGGCTCACCGCCCTCGCCCCGGCACTGACCCGGGCCGGCTTCTCGCCCGCCCGCGTCAAACCCCTCGGCACGGCCCTGTGGAACGACCCGAGGGTGTTCGCCCTCCCCGCGCTTCAGGGCGGCTGGTTCGCGGCCGCCGATCCTGCCGGGTTCGCAAGCTTCTCGCAACGCTACCAGGCCCGGTTCGGGGCGGCGCCGCCCCGGGTGGCGACCCTGGCCTACGACGCGGTCTCGCTGAGCGCGGCGCTGACCCGCCAATACGGCTCGCAGCGCTTTGCCGACGCCACGCTCACCAACCCGGCGGGGTTCGCCGGCACCGACGGCACCTTCCGCTTCCGGCCCGACGGCGCGAGCGACCGCTCGCTCGCCGTCAGCGAGGTCCGCAGCGGCGGTGCCGCCATCGTCAGCCCGGCGCCGCGGGCGCTCGGGCCTTCGGGGACTTGAGCGACTACTCGCCGTCGATCCGCTTGCCGAGGAGCGCGATGGCGCGCTGGTAGACCGAGGCCGCGTTCCAGCCCTGGATCGCCGCGAAGTTCGGCTCGCCGGGCTGGTAGCCGGCGCCGGCCCGCCAGCCGTGGGCCTTCAGGAAGTTGGCCGTGGCGTTCAACGCGGCCGGGGCGTTGTCGAGGCTGCCGCCGGTGCCGTAGTTCAGGACGCTCTTGGGCAGGAACTGGGTGTGGCCGATCTCACCGTGGGCCGCACCGCGGGTGCTCGAGCTGAGGATGCCCCTGTCGACCAGGGTGAGGGCGGCGTAGAGCTGGTCGGTGAAGAACTCCGAGCGGCGGCAGTCGTAGGCGAGCGTCGCCACGGCCGAGAGGGTGTTGATGTTGCCCTTCACCGCGCCGAAGCCCGTCTCCATGCCCCAGATCGCCAGGAGCGGGCCGGCCGGCACGCCGTAGCGCTGCTCGATCGAAGCGAACAAAGCCGCCTGCGACTGCTTGAGCGACCGCCCGCGCGAGACGATGGCCGGGCCGCCGCGCTTGGCCAGGAACTGGTCGAGGGTGAGCTTGAAGCTCTTCTGGCCCCGGTCCGCCGAAATGGTCGCGGTGGAATAGGACGTCGTCATGAGGGCGGCGAGGCTGGCCGCGCTCGCCCGGCCCTTGGCCTCGTCGGCGAACTGCTGTTTCCAGGCCTCGAATCCGGCACCGGTGTTGCCGCATTGGGCCGCGTCGGCCGCCCCGCCGAGGCCAACGGCGGTGCAGACGCCAAGGGCCAGCGCGACGGTCCGATACCTGCGTGTGATCATCGACATAAACTCCCTGAGGCGGCGGGCCAGAAAACCGGGGCACGACCTCGACATCATGTGCGTCGATCGCGACCGATCTGCCGCTCTCGGACGATGCCGTCCTCTTGCCATTCCTTCGATGGGGAGGAAACCATGGCGCCGCGGGAAGCGGCGTTTTTATCGGACCTGCGGCAGGACTGTCGCTCTCCAAGACTGTCGCTGTGCTTGACGTTTGCTCCGGCCGGGACCGGGGGAGCTCACCCCGCCAGTTGCGCGACGACCGCGTTCAGCACCGGCGCGCCTCGGGCCGTCGTGGCGATGCGCCCGCCAGGCCGCCGCGCCACCAATCCTTCCGCCACGAGCGTCGCGAGCCGATCCGCGTCGAGGGCGCGGCCCTTCAACGCCGCATAACGGGCGGGGTCGATGCCCTCGGCCAGGCGCATCCCCATCATCAGGAACTCGTCGCCCTGGACGGCCGGGCTCAGCGTCTCGGTGGAAACGATGCCGTGACCGTCGGCCTCGACGCGCGCGAGCCAGGTTTCGGGGGCGCGCTCGGTCACCGTGCCGATCCGCCCCTGCGGCGTCACGAGGCGGCCGTGGGCGCCCGGCCCGATGCCGGCGTATTCGCCGTAGCGCCAATAGAGCAGGTTGTGGCGCGACTGCGCGCCGGGCCTGGCGTGGTTCGAGATCTCGTAGGCGGCGAGGCCGGCGCGGTCGCAGACCTCCTGCGTCACGTCGTAGAGGACGCGCGCGGTATCGTCGTCCGGCGGCACCAGCCTGCCGGCCGTAAACAGACCGTGGAACGGCGTGCCCGGCTCGATGGTGAGCTGATACAGCGACAGGTGCTCGGCGGCCCGCGCGATGGCATCGGTCAGTTCCGCCCGCCAGGCCTGCGCGGTCTGGTCGGGACGGGCATAGATCAGGTCGAACGACGAGCGATCGAAATGCCTGGCGGCCACGGCCACCGCCGCCAGGGCCTCCTCGGCCGTATGAAGGCGGCCCAGGCGCTTGAGCGAGGCGTCGTCGAGGGCCTGGACGCCGAGCGAGACCCGGTTGACGCCGGCGGCCCGGTATCCGGCGAAGCGACCGGCCTCGACGCTGGTGGGGTTGGCCTCCAGGGTGATCTCGACGTCGCCGATGGTGCCCCAGGCCGTGGCGATGGCGTCGAGGAGCCCGGCGACGGTGGCCGGCTTCATCAGCGACGGGGTGCCACCGCCCAGGAACACGCTGGAGACGGTGCGACCGGGGGTGCGCGCCGCCACGTGGGCGATCTCGGCCCGGAAGGCGGCGAGGTAGCGCGTCTCGTCGATCGGGGCATGGCGGACGTGGCTGTTGAAGTCGCAATAGGGGCATTTGGCGGCGCAGAACGGCCAATGCAGGTAGACCCCGAAGCCCACGTCGCGGGTCGGATGGTCGGGGGCCATGGGGTGGGCCGACATGCGCTGCGATCGAATCCGTTCCGAACGAGGCCCGCTTCCCTCGCCGGAGGGACGGGCCGTCGCACTCATACCCGCCGCAGGCAGGCCGCGGCCAGCAGAACGAAGGCGCGGGCCCTGTGCGACAGTGCCGCCCCGGACTGCCAGTCGACGCCGTGCTTCTCGTCCGACGTCATCTCCCCGAAGGTGCGGTCGTGGTCGTCGGGCAGGAACAGCGGATCGTAGCCGAAGCCGAGACCGCCGCGCGGCGGCACGATGCTGCCGAAGACCCGGCTCTCGAAGGTCTCGAGGTGGCCGTCGGGCCAGGCGATGACCAGGGCCGAGACGAAATGGGCACGCCGCTCGGTGGCGCCGCGGCGGTCGAGTTCGTGCGCGACCCGGCCCATGGCGCCGGCGAAATCCTTCGACGGCCCGGCCCAGCGCGCGGAGAACAGGCCGGGTGCCCCGTCGAGCGCATTCACGCACAGGCCGGAATCGTCGGCAAAGGCGGGCAGGCCGGACGCCCTGGCGGCGGCCTCGGCCTTGATCGCCGCGTTCTCGCAGAACATCGTCCCGGTCTCGTCGGGCTCGGGCAGGCCGAGCTCTCCGGCCGAAACGGCCTCGATCCCGAACGGCGCGAGCAGTTCGCGCATCTCGACGAGCTTGCCCGGGTTGTGGGTCGCGATCACGACCTTGCCGGTAAGGAGGCGATGATCGCTCATGCGATGGCCTGTTTCTGCAGGGCGACCAGTTCGGCGATGCCGCCCTTGGCCAGACGCAGGAGGCTGAGGAGTTCCTCCTCCGAGAACGGCTTGCCCTCGGCGGTGCCCTGCACCTCCACGAGACCGCCCGAGCCGGTCATCACGAAGTTCGCGTCGGTCTCAGCGGCCGAATCCTCGGCGTAGTCGAGATCGAGGACGGGCGTTCCCTTGTAGATGCCGCAGGAGATGGCGGCGACGTGGTCGCGCAGGGGGTCGACCGAGATGATCGAGCGGCCGCGCATCCACGAGAAGCAATCGTGTAGGGCGATCCAGGCTCCGGTGATCGCGGCGGTGCGGGTGCCGCCGTCGGCCTGGAGGACGTCGCAATCCACGGTGATCTGGCGCTCGCCGATGGCCGGCAGGTTGGTGACCGCGCGCAGCGAGCGGCCGATCAACCGCTGAATTTCTTGGGTGCGCCCGGAAGGCTTGCCCGCCGTGACCTCGCGGCGGTTGCGCTCGTGGGTGGCGCGCGGCAGCATCGCGTATTCCGCCGTGACCCAGCCCTTGCCCGAGCCACGCAGCCACGGCGGGCCGCGCTCTTCCAGGGAGGCCGTGCACAGCACCTTGGTCTCGCCGAAGGTGACGAGGCAGGACCCTTCGGCGTAGCGGGCGACCGACCGTTCGAGGGTGACGGTACGCAGGGCGTCGGTGGCGCGCTTCGACGGCCGCATCGGCGTCTTCCTCAGGGTGCTCTCGCTCGGGGTGGTCCGGAACGATGAGGCCGCGCTCTTAGGCGTCCGTCGTGCGGGCGGCAAGCGGCGGGACGCCGACCCGAAGGGTCGTGTCCCGCCCGTGCGGATCAGTACCGGAAGCGGCGGCCGTGGTGGTGATGGTGGCGACGGCCGTAGTGGTGGCCGAAGTGACGGCCGCGATGGTGATGGAAGTGGCGGCGGTGATGGCGACCGTGATGACGCCAGTGACCGCCACCGTAGCGGACTTCGGCGATGTCGGTGGACGGGGCGACGACCTCGATCGGAGCCACGGCGGGAGCCGCCTCGGCGGTCTTCGGGCTACCGAACATCATGCCGCCGACGATGGCGACGACGAGGGCGGACGACTTGACCAGACCGGCCAGGGTTGGGAACTTCATCGCATGAACTCCTGTGAAGCACTCACTCGGATCGAGCCGGCCCGCGGTGGCGGGCGAGCGCGATCAGCGGAGACAAACGTCCGACACCCGCGAAACGACCCGACACCGGCGTGTTTTTCTCCGACTTAATTTCGCGGCCGCCGGGGATTAGTGTCGCGCCGCGGTCCGTCTCGTGCGTCCCTCGTCACCGGGATGCCGGCGGGGTCGGCCAGGATCAGGACCCGTGCAGGACGACCCGTGCAGGACCAGGACCAGGACCCGTGACAGAGCACCCTCGCCCGTTCTCGACCCACCACGCCCTCTCCGGCCTCGACACGCGGGCGCGGGAAATCTTCCGGCAGATCGTCGAGAGTTACCTGTCCACCGGGGAGCCGGTGGGCTCGCGCAACCTCGCCCGCATCCTGCCGATGCCGCTCTCGCCGGCCTCCATCCGTAACGTGATGGCGGATCTGGAGCATTCCGGGCTGATCTTCGCACCCCACACCTCGGCCGGGCGGCTTCCCACCGAGCAGGGCCTGCGTTTCTTCGTGGATGCGATGCTGGAACTCGGCGACGTCGGCCGCGAGGAACAGGAGCGGATCGAGGCGCAGATGCGGGCGGCCGCCTCCGGCCACACCTTCGAGAGTGCGCTGGCCGAGGCCTCGACGCTGCTGTCGGGCATCTCGCGGGGGGCCGGCGTCGTCGTCACCACCAAGGCGAACGTGCAGCTCAAGCACATCGAATTCGTGCGGCTCGACCCGCAGCGCGCCCTGGTCGTCCTCGTCTCCGACGACGGGTCGGTGGAAAACCGGCTGCTCGACCTGCCGCCCGGCCTGCCGGCCGGCGCGCTCCAGGAGGCCTCGAACTATCTCAACGCCCGCCTGCACGGCCGCACCTTGGGCGGCCTGCGCGCCGAGATCGAGGCGGGGCGCCAGGCCATGAAGCAGGAGCTCGACGCCATCACGGAGCGGCTGGTGGATGCCGGGCTCGCCGTCAGCGTCGGCCCGAGCGAGGCGCGCCAGCTGATCGTGCGCGGCCAGGCCAATCTCCTCGACGACCTGCGCGCGGCGGAGGATCTCGAACGCATCCGGCTGCTGTTCTCCGACCTCGAGACGCAGAAGGAGGTCATCGACCTCCTGTCCCGTGCCGAGGGCGGCGAGGGCGTGCGCATCTTCATCGGCTCGGAGAACAAGCTGTTCTCGCTGTCCGGCTCGTCGATGATCGCCGCTCCGTTCCGGGACGGGTCCCAGAAGATCGTCGGCGTCGTCGGCGTCATCGGCCCGACCCGGCTGAACTACGCGCGGATCGTGCCGATGGTCGACTATACGGCCCGCGTCGTTTCGCGGATGCTCGATTGCGGGCCCAGGTAGCGCTCGGCCCGCCAGTGAACGCGCGGCCCGAAGGCCGCACGCTTTTTCGGCTCAGCCGCGGATCACGTCGACGATCTCGTAGGTGTCGGGATCGACGATGACGATGTCGTCGTCCACCAGCACGTAGCGGTAATCCTCGTACTCCGGCACGACCCGGACGATCTCGGGCGGCAGGGTCGAGAGGGTGTAACTGCGGGCGATGGCGGTCCCCACCGTCAGCGCGAAGGCGCCGGCGGCCAGACGGGTCACGCCGCCACGGCGAAGCAGGCTCTGGCGGAACTCGGTGCGCTGCGGGGCGCCGAGACGGCCGAAGGCACCGCGGGCCGCGCCGCGCTCGCCGCGCATTCCGCGATCGCCACCGCGTCCGTCGCGGTCCGCCCGACCGTCGCGGTCGCCGCCACGTCCATCACGATCCGCGCGGCCGTCACGATCGCCCCCGCGCCCGTCGCGTCCGTCGCGGTCCATCTTGCCGTCGCGGTCGCCCCGCTCGGCGCCCTTGCCGTCACGGTCGCCCTTGCCGTCGCGATCGCTTTTGTCGGCGCCCTTGCCGTCACGCTCCATCTGCCCGCCTTCGCGGCCGCCGCGGGCGCCATCCTCGCCACCCCGCCCGGGAGCACCGCCGGCCCGGCCAGGTGTTCCGGCCTCGCCGGCACCGCCGCGCGCACCGGCCGCACCGCCGGCCTCGCCGGCACCGCCACGCATGCTACCACCCGCACCGCCGGCCGCGCCACCCGCCTCACCGGCGCCGCCACGCATACCGGCGCCACCGGCACCACCACCGGCACCCATGCCTGCGCCGCCGCCGCCGCCGCCCGCACCGCCACCAGCACCGCCGCCAGCAGCCCCGCCGGCGGCACCGCCGCCAGCGCCGCCACCGCCGCCGGGACCGCCCTGCGCGACCGCGCTCGCCACACCGGCCACCATCAGGGCAGCCGCCATCGTGCTCCGCATGAGCTTATTCATGACCATCCATCCAATCGTATTCGAGATCCGGCGCCACGAATGAACGCCATCGCGAACCCGAAACGAGACTGCATACAAAACCGTTCCGTCCCATCGCGGTGGGTCTTGCGAAAGATCACGTCGGGACGAAACTGCCGGCAACGGCAAGCTAAGCGATGGCGCTTGTTGGCCTTCGCGAGCAAAGGGCGAAAAGCTTGAGCATTCCGGTCGATCGCGATTGAAAGTCGGTCGTCGAATACGGTCCGGCGGGCACGCGTCTTGCGCTCGTCGGTCGGCGTCCGTGGGGGCGAGCCGGGGCTTCTCGCGAACGGTCCGGCCCGTGGGAGCGCCCGTGTCCGCGGTGGCCCTCAGCCGAGGGCCGCCACCACCGCCCGGCCGCAGGCAGCGGTGTCGGCCCGGCCACCGAGATCGCCGGTGCGGGTCTCCGGGTCGGCGAGCACCCGTTCGATCGCGGCCACGATGGCGGCGGCGGCGTCCCGCTCGCCGAGGTGGTCGAGCATCATCGCCCCGGACCAGATCTGCCCGATCGGGTTGGCGATGCCCTTGCCGGCGATGTCGGGGGCCGAGCCGTGGACGGGCTCGAACAGCGACGGGAAGCGCCGCTCCGGGTTGATGTTGGCCGAGGGCGCGATCCCGATCGTGCCGGTGCAGGCGGGGCCGAGGTCCGACAGGATGTCCCCGAACAGGTTGGAGGCGACCACCACGTCGAACCGATCGGGGTTGAGCACGAACTGGGCCGTCAGGATGTCGATGTGGTACTGGTCCCAGCGCACGTCCGCATAATCCTGCGAGACCGCCTTCACCCGCTCGTCCCAGAACGGCATGGTGATCGAGATGCCGTTCGATTTCGTCGCCGAGGTCAGGTGGCGCTTGGCCCGGCTCCTGGCCAGGTCGAAGGCGAAGCGCAGCACGCGGTCCGTGCCGAACCGCGTGAAGATCGATTCCTGCACCGCGAACTCGCGGTCCGTGCCGGGGAACATCCGCCCGCCGGCGTTGGAATACTCGCCTTCGGTATTCTCGCGCACCACCCAGAAGTCGATGTCGCCGGGCTTGCGGCCGGCCAGCGGGCACGGCACGCCGGGCATCAGGCGCACGGGACGCAGGTTGACGTATTGGTCGAACTCCCGCCGGAACAGGATCAGCGAGCCCCACAGCGAGATGTGGTCGGGGACCTGGTCGGGCATGCCGACGGCCCCGAAGTAGATCGCGTCGTGGCCGCCGATCCGCTGTTTCCAGTCCTCGGGCATCATCCGGCCGTGGGCGGCGTAGTAGTCGCAGGACGCGAAATCGAAGACGTCGAGGTCGAGGGTGAAGCCGAAGCGACCGGCGACACGTTCCAGGACGCGGACGCCTTCGGGCATCACCTCCTTGCCGATGCCGTCTCCGGCGATGACGGCGATGCGATGGTGTCGTGCGGCCTTCGTCATGGCTGTCTCTCGGTGCGTTTTTCCCGGGGCGGGTCTGGATCGCACCGGTCGCGGCGTCAATCGCCGCGGCGGCTCCTCATGGCACCCGGGACCGGATGCGGTCGATGAAGGTCTCGACGGTCGGCAGGATGCCGGCGACGATGGTCTCGACCCCCTTGGTGTTGGGATGGAGCCCGTCCTCGAGGTTGAAGGTGCGGTCGCCGACGATCCCGTTCAGGAAGAACGGGTAGAGGACGAGGTCGTGGGCCTTGGCGAGATCGGGAAAGATCGCATCGAACCGCGCCGTGTAGTCCGGCCCGAGGTTGCGCGAGGCGTGCATGCCGGCGAGCAGCACCGGAATGCCGCGCGCCTTCAGCCGCGTGACGATCGCCTCCAGCGCTTTTCGCGTGACCGCCGGATCGGTGCCGCGCAGCATGTCGTTGGCGCCGAGCTCGAGGATGACGCCGTCGGTCCCGTCGGGCACCGACCAGTCGACGCGGTCGAGGCCGCCTGTGGCGGTGTCGCCGGAGACGCCGGCATTGGCCACGCTGACGGCGTGGCCCTTGGCCGTCAGCGCCCGTTCCAGCACGGCCGGGAAGGCCGCGCTCGCCGGCAGCCGGTAGCCGGCGCTGAGGCTGTCGCCGAAGGCGACGAGGTTGAGCGTCCGCCCGGCCGGCGCGGCCCGGGCCGCGCCCGGCATCACGAGGGCGACCGAGAGCGTCGTGACGAGTGCGGCAAAGAGCGCCATCAGTGCCGCCCCGAGCCGGGGCGCATGGCGCCGGGCCCGGGGCGGGACCATATCGCGCTCAACCGACGCGGCGGGGCCGGCGCTGGGGCTGTCATGTGACGCAGAGCACAGATCCATTCCGACACGTCCCCGATCCTCGTCGCCATCCGTCGTCGCTCGCCCCAAGATCGGTCTCCCATCGATGCCAGACAAGCCGTCGTCGGTCGCTTCCCAGACAACTCGCCAGACGATCCACCAGGTACCCCACCCCGTCGGGCCGACCATCGCGCTGTCCGACATCGACCTCAGCCTCGGGCGCGGGGCGGCCCGGGTCCATGTCCTGCGCGGCATTTCCCTCGATGTCGCGGCGGGCGAGGCAGTGGGCCTCGTCGGCCCGTCCGGATCGGGCAAGTCGACCCTGCTCATGGTGATGGCCGGGCTCGAGCGGCCCGATGCCGGGCGGATCGTGGTCGAAGGCACCGACCTCGGCGCTTTGAGCGAGGACGATCTGGCGCGGTTTCGCGGCCGGCGTATCGGCATCGTGTTCCAGGCCTTCCATCTGGTGCCGACCATGACGGCGATCGAGAACGTGGCCCTGCCCCTCGAACTCGCCGGCAAGGACGGGGCGCACGAGCGCGCCGCGGCGGAACTGGCGGCCGTCGGTCTCGGGCACCGGCTGCACCACTATCCGGCCCAGCTCTCGGGCGGCGAGCAGCAGAGGGTGGCGATCGCGCGGGCCATCGCGCCCGACCCGGCCATCCTCGTGGCGGACGAGCCCACCGGAAACCTCGACGAGACCACCGGCCGGCAGATCGTCGACCTGCTGTTCGCATTGAAACGCGACCGTGGCGCCACCCTCGTCCTCGTCACCCACGATCCGGGGCTGGCGCGGCTGTGCGATCGCACCGTCCGGCTGCGGTCCGGCCGGGTCGAGGAGGCCATGGCCGCGTGAGTACGCATCTGCAGGGTACCCTGGCCGAGGCCGCCCCGGCGCGCCGCCCGGCCTCTCCGAGCCGCCTTCCCCTCACCCTGCGCCTCGCGCTCCGCGAATTGCGCGGCGGGCTGTCGGGCTTTGCGGTGTTCCTCGCCTGCATCGCGCTGGGCGTCGCGGCGATCGCCGGGGTCGCCTCCATCGCCGGCTCGCTCACGGACGGGCTCGGCCGCGAAGGCCGGCGCATCCTGGGCGGCGACCTCACCTACAGCCTGATCAACCGCGCCGCGACGCCGGCCGAACTCGCGGCGCTGGAAGCGCAGGCGCCCGTCTCGGTGGTGACGACCCTGCGGGCCATGGCGCTGGCCGGCGACAAGGGCGCTGCCCTCGTCGAGATGAAGGCGGTGGGTGCCGATTATCCCGGTGCCGGGACCCTCGTCACCGATCCCGAACGGCCGCTGCAGGACCTCCTGGCGCAGGCCGACGGGGCCTTCGGCGTCGTCGTCGATCCGCTGCTCCTCACCCGCCTCGACCTCAAGGTCGGCGACCGCATCACCATCGCCGGGCAGCCGGTGGCGATCCGGGCGACCCTCGTGTCGGAGCCCGACAAGATCGCCAACGGCATCGGCTTCGGGCCGCGCGTGCTGATCTCGCGGGCGGGCCTCGATGCCACGGGCCTGATCCAGCCCGGCAGCCTCAACCGGTTCAGCTACCGGCTGCAGGCGCCCGAGGCGAGCGAGGCGGAGCTCGCCGACAAGGCCGCCGCCATCGCCGCGGCGGCCCCCGATGCCGGCTGGGAGATGCGCGCGCGCACCAATGCCGACCCGCGGTTCGCCAAGAGCATCGAGCGGTTCACGCAGTTCCTGACGCTGGTGGGCCTCACCGCCCTCATCGTCGGTGGGGTCGGCGTCGCCAACGCCGTCCATGCCTTCGTCGAGCGCAAGCGCGGCTCCATCGCCACCCTCAAGAGCGTCGGCGCGCCCGGTGCCCAGGTGGTGGCACTCTACCTGACGCAGGTGATGCTGATCGCCACCCTCGGCACCCTGATCGGCCTCGTGATCGGGGCCGGCCTGCCGTTCGCCCTCGACGCCCTGTTCCGGAACGACCTGCCCCTGCCCCTCGACCCGACCCTGTCGCCGGGGGAACTCGCTCTGGCGGCGGCCTACGGCCTGCTGACGGCGCTCGCCTTCGCCATCGTCCCCCTCGGGCGGGCCCACGACGTGCCGGTGTCGGGCCTGTTCCGCGACGTGGTCGACCCGAGCGCGGCGCGGACCCGCCTGCGCTACCGCCTGATCCTCGCCGGCGCGGTGGCGGCCCTGGTCGCCCTCTCGCTGGTCACCGCCTTCGACCGGCGCGTGGCGCTGATCTTCATCGCGGCGGCCGGGCTCGCCTTCGGCCTCCTGCGGCTCGTCGCCATCGGCGTGATGGCCGGAGCCAGGCGCCTGCCGCGCCCGCGCTTCGCCGCGCCCCGGATGGCCCTGGCCAACCTCCATCGTCCCGGCGCCCTGACGCCGGCGATCGTGCTCTCGCTCGGGCTCGGGGTGACGCTCCTGGTGACCTTGAGCCTCATCGACGTCAACGTCCGGCGCACCCTCACGAACTCGCTGCCCGCGCGCGCGCCCAACCTGTTCTTCCTCGACATCCCCTCGGCCGACGCCGACGCGTTCCACGAGTTCCTCGGGCAGCAGGCGTCGGGCGCCAGGATCGAGCGGGTGCCGATGATGCGCGGGCGCATCGCCGCCCTCAACGGCGTGCCCGCCGGGCAGATCAAGGCGCCGGACGATGCCGCCTGGGTCCTCGACGGCGATCGCGGCATCACCTACGCGGCCGACCTGCCGGAGGGGTCGAAGCTGGTCGCCGGTACCTGGTGGGACGCCGAGGCGGCCCGCACGCCGCTGGTCTCCTTCGACGCCGAACTCGCGCGCCGCCTCGACCTCTCGGTGGGCGACACCGTGAGCGTGAACGTGCTCGGGCGGACCCTGACCGCCACCATCGCCAACCTGCGCAAGGTCGAATGGCGCAACCTCGGCATCAACTTCGTGATGGTGTTCTCGCCCGGCACCTTCCGGGGGGCGCCCCATTCCGACCTCGCCACCCTGACCCTCGCGGGCGGGCCGGACGCCAAGGCCGAGGCGGTGATCCTGCGCGACGTCGCCCGCGCCTTCCCCTCGGTGACCAGCGTGCGGGTGAAGGACGCCCTCGACGCGGTCAACGACATCGTCGGCAAGCTCGTCCTGGCCATCCGCGGCGCCAGCGGGGTCGCGGTGGTGGCGAGCCTGTTCGTCCTGGCCGGCGCCATCGCCGCCGGTCACCGGGCGCGCCTCTACGACGCGGTGGTGCTCAAGACCCTGGGCGCCACCCGTTGGCGGCTCCTCCACGCCTATGCCCTCGAATACGGGGCGCTCGGCGCGGTCACGGCGGTGTTCGGGCTCCTGGCGGGCACGCTGGCGGGCTGGGTCATCGTGACGAAGGTGATGAAGCTCGACTTCGCCCTCGACCTGTCGGGCGCCCTGGTCGCGGCCGGCCTCGCCGTGGTGTTCGCGATCGTGCTGGGCCTGGCCGGCACCTGGCGCATCCTCGGCCAGAAGCCGGCGCCCTACCTGCGCCAGTTCTGAGGGCGTCGCGTCCGGCGCTATTCCGCGGCGTCGAGCATCACCGCCTGCAGCCTCGGCGCGACCGGGCCGTCCTTGCGGCCGGACCGCAGCGGCGCGATGTCGACCCGGTTGCGGCCCGCCTGCTTGGCCTTGTAGAGGGCCGCGTCGGCGGAACGCACGAGGTCGGTGGTCCCGCTGGCGGTGGCCGGGATCGACGAGACGCCGAACGAGGCCGAAACCGTCGCCCCGCGCTGGCCCGACAGCGCCTCGATCCGCTGGCGGATCACCTCGGCCTTGTCGGCGGCGTTCTCCAGGTCGCAATCGGGCATCAGCACGATCATCTCCTCGCCGCCGTAGCGGCAGGCGACATCGGTCTCGCGCAGGGCGCCCACGATGGCGCCGGCGGCCTCGCGCAGCACCGCGTCGCCGGTGGCGTGGCCGTGCTCGTCGTTGAGCCGCTTGAAGTGGTCGAGGTCGATCATGATCACCGCGAGCCTGCGGTTCTCGCGCTCGGCCAGGCGCACGAAGCGGTCGAGGCTGTCCTCCATGTAGCGGCGGTTGTAGAGGCCGGTGAGCGGGTCGCGCAGGGCCTGGTTGCGCAGCTTTTCCCGCAGCGACAGGTTCGAGAGGGCGAGCGACATCGCATCGGCCATGGCGAGGCCCAGCGGCGAAGCCGCGGTGACACGCGCCTCCGCCTCCGGTCCGTCGGCGAAGATCTGCAGCAGGCCGAGGATCTCGCCGCGGGCGATCATCGGGATCTCGACGAGGGTGCTGCCCGGCACGTGGTGCTCGCAGCACAGGCCGAGGCCGGCCGCGCCGTTGCGGTGCGGCTTGCCGCGCTTGAGCGCCCAGCACTGGTCGAGGCCGATCATCGCCGGCAGCGACCGCTCGGCGGGGATGTCCCAGGACGTCGAGAGGGTCAGCCGGTCGCGCGAGTTGTTGAAGACGTAGAGGGCGCCGCCGAGGCCGGGGATGAGTTCGCCCGCCGTCGCCCGCAGCACGGCGTTGGCGTCGAGGTGGTTGGCGGCGCTCTGGAGCATGTCCGTCATGTCGAACAGGCGCTTCACCTGGCGCCGCGACGAGGTCGCCTCGGCGATGGCCGCGGCGCGCCCCTGCGCCTCGCGGGCCGCCGACAGCACCGCCAGCAGCATCAGGACGCCGATCAGGACCTGGAACCCCATCACGCTGAGGGTGCCGGCCTCGATGCGGTTCTCGTAGGCCGTGAACTGCCCGTTCAGCTGGGCGAGGAAGGCGTCGGTGGCCGCGTGCAGGCCGTCGGAGGCGATCGTCGCCCGGCGCTGCGCCAGGAGGGCCTGGGCTTCGCCGCGCCGCCCCGCCTGGATCAGGTCGATCGCCTCGCGCCAGGTGGAATCGAGCCGGTCGAGGAGTACCGTGGCGCCGTCCGCGTCGCCCGCCGCCTCCAGCACGGGGGCGAGGACGGCGGCATACTCCTGTTTCCTGACCCGCAGCGTCTCCAGCGCGCGCGCCTGGAGAGAGCCGCTGCCGTCGTCGGGTCCGAAGGCGCGATGGAAGACGTGCGCCGCCGCGTCGGCCACGGCCTCCTGCGCGATCCGGACCTGGCGGCCGCCCTCGCGCAGGTCGATCAGGGTCCGGCGCTGCGTGTTGGTGAAGATGAAGCTCGCCAGCACCGCCGCGAGCATCGCCAGCACGAGCCCGCCCTGCAGGATCAGGCGGAACTGCGGACCGAGGCTGCGCGCGGGCGGGACCGCATCGGCTCTCTCCGGCGTGAGTACAGTCTGCATCGTCGCGATGTCTCCCCGCCGAAACGATAGACCGGACGACGATGCGCCGTGAGCGGGATGTTGAGGGACGCTTAACGAAGATCCGAAATCCCCTCGCGTTTTTCTTTCAAAAGAGACAGATCTCAACGATGTCGCGTCGTCGCCGCGTGGACGGTCGGCCGAGACCGCGTTTTGCCTGGCGGGACCGGGTTTAATCCCCGATGCGGCAAATAAAAACAGGGCGGCGGCGACGGGAATCCCGTCGTCGCACGTGCAATGTCCCTCTTGTGCGGGACGGCGCGACCGAACATATTTGGGATCGAGGCGCCGCAGGGTGCCAGAGGCGGTGTGCGTGAGCCTCGATTTTCGAAATCACACGCTGAGAGAGTTTCCAAAGGAATCTCCCATGGCATTCGACAACAGCCCCTTCCGCTACGGAAGCCAGCAGCAGACCGGCTACGCCGGCACCCAGGTCGACGTCGACCAGGGCCTGCGCACCTTCATGCTCGGCGTCTACAACAACATGGTCATCGGTCTCGGCATTTCGGGATTGGTGGCGCTCGGCCTCAACATGGCCGCCACGGCACAGACCACCACGGGCAAGGTCGCCCTGACCCCGTTCGGCCAGATGCTCTACACCAGCCCCTTCAAGTGGGTGCTGATGCTGGCGCCGCTGGCGTTCATCTTCTTCTTCTCGTTCCGGATGGACCGGATGTCGGCCGCCTCGGCGCGCACGATGTTCTTCGCCTTCGCGGCGGTGATGGGCGCCTCGATGTCGACGCTGCTGCTCGTGTTCACGGGTGCCAGCGTGGTGCGGGTGTTCTTCATCACGGCGGCGACGTTCGGTGGCCTGAGCCTCTACGGCTACACCACCAAGCGCAGCCTGTCGGGCATGGGCTCGTTCCTGATCATGGGCCTGATCGGCCTGATCATCGCCTCGCTGGTAAACATTTTCCTCGCCTCGAGCGCGCTGCAGTTCGCGATCTCGGTGATCGGCGTGCTGATCTTCGCCGGCCTGACCGCCTACGACACGCAGAAGCTCAAGGAGATGTTCCTCTACAGCGGCGCGGATGCCGAAGGCGCCGCCAAGCTCTCGGTGAACGGTGCCCTGACGCTCTATCTGGACTTCATCAACATGTTCCAGATGCTGCTGTCGCTGCTGGGTGACCGCCGCTAAGCGCTCCACCGATACGAAGAAGCCCCGGTGAGAACCGGGGCTTTTTTTATGCGCGGGCCGGTGCTGCGTTCGGCGTGACCCGCATGTTGGTCACACCGCCCGCAGGGGCTTGTCGAGCACCGCCAGCACGCGGGCGAGGTCGTGCCCGCGCTTCATCACGAGGCCGGTGGCGGCGACGACCGCATAGGCACCCTGGCGCCGGGCCAGCCTCGGGTCCTTCTCGACGCGGTACAGCGGCATCTCCGACGTGCGGCGGTAAATCGAGAACACCGCCTTGTCCCGGCGGAAATCGATGGCGTAGTCGCGCCATTCTCCCTCGGCGACCCGGCGCCCGTAGAGATCGAAGATGGCGCGCAGTTCCGTGCGGTCGAAGGTGACCTGGGCGACGACGGGTGGCACGGGGAAGGGAACGACGCTGCCGCTGGGGTCCGTCTGTCTCTGGTCGCCGCCCGTCCTCTCGCTCAATCCTGGCTCCTCGGTTCGCGGTCGTCGGTTCTTGGGATGATGGGCCGGCGGCCGGCGGCCCGCAAGGGTTGCCGCCGGAAACACGGACCACGATTCCGCCGTGTTGGCGCCCTTGACAAGCCTTCATGAGAAGCCATCCCTGTGACGGAACCTCGTCGGTTCCGATGGCCGGATCGTCCCCCGATCTTCTACGGTCCCCCAGCCTTTCGGGGGGTGCCCGGCCCTTCGGACCGACACTCCAGAGGTTTCGAGACCCAAGGACTTCAGGCCGCCTCTTCGGAGTGCGGCCTTTTTTTCGGATCGATGCTGCGCCCTCCGCCGGCGTTTCGGGTATGCACGAGGGACGGGAGACGGGGCGCGGGACGGGTCGTGGTGCAATTCGATGCGGGTTTCCGGGCCGCCCTGGCGGATCTCGTCGCCTGGCGCCGCGACGTGCGCCGGTTCCGCGTCGATCCGGTGCCCGAGGCCGTGCTGCGCGAGTGCCTCGCCATGGCGTCCTCCAGCCCCTCGGTGGGCAACAGCCAGCCCTGGCGCTTCGTGAGGGTCGCCGATCCCGCCCGCCGTGCGGCGGTGGCCGCGAGCTTCGAGCGCTGCAACGCGGCGGCCGCCGCGAGCTACCCCGATGCCCGGCGCGCCGCCTATACCCGCCTCAAGCTCGCCGGCCTGCGCGAGGCGCCGGTCCATCTGGCCGTGTTCTGCGATGCCGTCACGCCCATCGGCCACGGCCTCGGGCGGGCGACCATGCCCGAGATGCTGCGCTACTCCGTGGTCTGCGCGGTGCAGACCTTCTGGCTGGCCGCCCGCGCCCACGGACTCGGCGTCGGCTGGGTCTCGATCCTCGAACCGGCCGAAGTGGCGGCCTGCCTCGACCTCCCCCTGGCCTACGAACTGGTGGCCTATCTCTGCGTCGGCTATCCGATCGAGGAGCACCTCGACCCGGAACTCATTCGCCACGGCTGGCAGGAGCGGACCGCAGACGCCGACCGCCTGATCGAGCGATGACGCCGTCGTGGTGAGCGAAGGTTTAAAGCCGAACCTCGATTTATCACGATCGTCGAGCGATGCTTTTGATCGTGATTGTCGAAACACGGGGACGGCCCCCGCCCAGTAACCGGACCGACAATCGCGAACGGCGATGGTCCCTGGACTTGCGGTGACGCTTGGAAAGGGAGACGGATCGATGATCGGGCGGATGGGTGTGTGGGCGATTCTTACTGGCGCGGCGCTGATGGGATCGCCGCTGCAGGCGCGGGAGGTGGTGGCCTTCTCCGAAGGGGTGTCGCCGGGCACCGTCGTGGTGCGGACGGCCGAGCGCCGGCTCTACCTCGTCAACGGCGACGGCACCGCGATCCGCTATCCCGTCGCGGTGGGCAAGCCCGGCAAGCAATGGTCCGGGGCGACGCGCATCGACGGCAAGTACGTCGCGCCGGCCTGGTCGCCGCCCGCTGAGGTCAAGCGCGACAACCCGCGCCTGCCCGACGTGATCGCCGGCGGCTCGCCGAGCAACCCGATGGGGGCCGCCGCCATGACGCTGGCGGGGGGGCAATACGCCATCCACGGCACCAACCGGCCGAGCTCGGTCGGCACCTACGCGTCCTATGGCTGCATCCGCATGTACAACCAGGACGTGGTCGACCTGTTCGACCGGGTCGACGTCGGCACGCAGGTCTACGTCACGCGCTGAGGCCGGGCCCCGTCAGAAATCGACGGCGATGCCCTTCACCTCCCAGTCGGTGTAGCGCACCGGCTCGAGGCCGCCGCGGCCCTGCTTCTCCCGCGTCGCGGCGATGGCCTCGGCCCGGGCGTCGATGTCGGCGCGGCGCGCGGCGGCCTCCGCCAGGGCGCGCTCGGCCGCCGCCGGCAGCGGGGGCCGCGACACCGCCGTCGCTTCGCCGGCTTCGCTGGCGGGCGAATCTTTCGGCCTTTCGTCTTGCATCGACCTGAACCTGTGTGGAAGGGCGTCGGGTGAGCCCGGGCGACAGCCGGGCGTGATGCAAGCAAGGTGGCATTCATGGCGGCTCGCCGCAACGCGCCCGGTCCCGCGCCGGCGCTCGATTCCAGCGTCGCCGGCCTCGCCGCGCGCCAGGTCGCGCACGCGGCCGTGGCCGATCTCATCGGCAAGGATCGGGCCTTCGCCCTCGACGACGCCCTCGCCCAGGCCGACCGGGACGGGCGCCTCGAGCCGGCCGATGCCGGGCTGGCCCGCGCCATCGCCACGGCGACCTTCCGCCGCTTCGGTTTCCTGCGCTGCGCCCTGCACGAGCGCCTGTCGCAGGGCCTGCCCGAGGACCAGCCGCGCCTCGTGGCGCTGCTCGCCACCGGGGCGGCGCAAATCCTCGACCTCAACGTCCCCGACCACGCCGCCGTCGACCTGTCGGTGCGCCTCGCCAAGGGCGATCCCCAGCTCCAGCACCTCGCCGGCCTCGTGAACGCGGTGATGCGCCGCGTGGTGCGCGAGCGCGCGGCCATCTTTTCCGCCAGCACCGACCCCCTCGGCGACAACACCCCCGGCTGGCTCGCCGCCCGCTGGCACGAGCGCTACGGACCGGAGACGGCCGCGGCCATCGCCGCCGCGCACCTGCGGGGTGCCCCCCTCGACATCACCGTCAAGGAGGATCCGCAGGCCTGGGCCGAGCGGCTCGGCGGCGTCCTCCTGGCCACCGGCAGCATCCGCCTGCACGACGTCCACGCGGCCGTCTCGGCGCTTCCCGGCTACGACGAGGGCGCCTGGTGGGTGCAGGACGCCGCCGCCGCGCTACCGGCGCGCCTCCTCGGCGTGCGGCCGGGCGAGCGCGTCGCCGACCTCTGCGCCGCTCCGGGCGGCAAGACCGCCCAGCTCGCCGCCGCGGGGGCCGCCGTGACCGCCGTCGACCGGTCCGGGCCGCGCATGGAGCGCCTGTCCGAGAACCTCGCACGGCTCGGCCTCACCGCCGAGATCCGCGTCGGCGACGCCCTGGCGCTGGGCAACGACGAGACCTTCGACGCGGTCCTCCTCGATGCGCCCTGCTCGGCCACCGGCACTATCCGGCGTCACCCGGAGGTGGCCTGGACCAAGGTCGAGGCCGACATCCAGCGCCTGGCCGGATTGCAGGCGCGCCTGCTCGACCGGGCCGCCACCCTGGTCCGGCCGGGCGGGAGGCTCGTCTACTGCACCTGCTCGATCGAGCCCGAGGAGGGCGAGGCGCAGGTGGCGCGTTTCCTCTCCCGCAACGCCGGCTTTTCGCGGGTTCCGATCCTGGCCGACGAGATCGGCGGATTGGCCGAGGCGATCGATGGCGAGGGCGACCTGCGCACCCTGCCCGCGCAACTCGACGGAGACGCGCCGGATCGTCAGGGCGGCCTCGACGGTTTCTTCGCCGCGCGGCTGACGCGCCTCGCCTGAGCCGCCGGCCCGTGCGGCCGATCCTTATGCTTAACCGCCGGTTAAGCCCCGTGGCGCTACCGTGAGCCTGGGACCATCCTGCAGCGCCCCCTTCGGCGATGCGTCGCCGAACGAGGAGACCACGTGGGTTGGGGCGCTGATCGCTGGCGGCTATATCGGCTCATCGGGGGCGAGGCCCTGCGCATGGTGCGCGGCGCCGTGCTGCGGCTGGGCGCCCGCCCGGACGTCCTGGCCGGTGCGCGGGTGACCGGCGTGGTGATCGCCCCCCACGACCTGCGCACCAGCGACGCCACCTTCGCCGACGACATCTATGCCGGCCTGTTCGTGTTCTCGGGCCGCTCGCTCTCTGTGAGCGGACGCTCGCCCTTCGATTACGCGCCCCCCTCCCCCGAATGGGCCGATGCGCTCTACGGCTTCGGCTGGCTGCGCCACCTTCGCGCCGCCGACACCGCGCTGGCCCGCGCCAACGCCCGTGCCTTCGTCGGTGACTTCATGGCCGGACGGGGCGACGCCGCCCTGGCGCGGCCGACGGCGGTGGCGGCGCGGCGCCTCATCGCCTTCCTGTGCCAGTCGCCGCTGGTCCTCGAAGGTGCCGACCACGCCTTCTACCAGGCCTTCCTCAAGACCCTCGGCCGCTCGGCGCGCGACCTGGAGCGCGACCTGCGCCGCACCGGCCTGCCGCAGACCCGCCTCGTCGCCGCGGTGGCCCTCAGCTACGCCGGCCTGTGCTGCGAGGGCATCCAGCCGATCCTGCGCCGCGCGACCCGTGTGCTCAGTCGCGAACTCGACCGCCAGATCATGCCCGACGGCGGGCACCGCAGCCGCGACCCGCGCTTCGCGATGGAACTGCTCCTCGACCTCCTGCCCCTGCGCCAGAGCTTCCTCAGCCGCGGCGTCGATCCGCCCGACGCGCTGCTGCGGGCCATCGACCGGATGCTGCCGCTGCTGCGGCTCCTGCGCCACGGCGATGCCTCGCTCAGCCATTTCAACGGCATGGGGGCCACGGCGGCCGACCACCTGGCCACCCTGCTCGTCTACGATGGCGCTCTGGCCCAGCCGATGATGCACGCGCCCCATTCCGGCTACGAGCGGCTGGAGGCCGGCCGCGTGGTGGTGGTGGCCGATGTCGGCGCACCGCCGCCGATGCTCGCCTCGGCGCGCGCCGGGGCCGGCTGCCTCTCCTTCGAGATGTCGAGCGGGCCCCAGCGCATCGTCGTCAACTGCGGTCTGCCGGCCAGCGGCCCGGAGCTGCGCCGCCTCGCGCGCAGCACCGCCGCGCATTCCACCGCCAGCGTCGCCGACACCTCCTCCTGCCGCTTCCTCGCCGGCGGCGCCTGGTGGGGCGAGGCCCGGGCGATCGACTGGCTCTCGAACCGGATCGGATCGGTGGTTCTGTCCGGCCCCCGCGAGGTCCGGGCCGAACGCACGCGCGACGGGCAGGCCCATGTGCTCGCCGCCCGCCACGACGGTTATGCGGCCGGCTTCGGGCTGATCCACGAGCGCCGCTGGCGGCTGCCGGCGGACGGACGTGCCCTCGAGGGCGAGGATTCCTTCGTGCGCGAGGGCAAGAGCAAGGACAAGGGCCGCCTGCGCACCCACGAGGTCGCGATCCGCTTCCACCTCCATCCGGGCATCGCGGTGCGGGGTCGGGCCGGCGACGGCCTCGAACTCGCGACCCCGCAGGGCGAGGTCTGGCACTTCGAGGCCGAATCGGACGAGGACGCCCTCGACGTCGCGATCGAGGAGAGCGTCTACTTCGCCGGCCTCACCGGCGCGCGGCGCACCGACCAGATCGTAATCTACGTCACGGTGGCCGCCGCGGCGCGGCTGCGCTGGCGCTTCGCCATGGTCGACGTGAGGCCGGCGTAAGATCGGGCCTCCCTGGCCCGGCCGGCCGGTTTCGTGCTACCCGCCGCAGCCCGACCCTTGTAAAAACGAGTTGCCGATGCCGTCCGATGCCGTGCGCATCACCCGCGCCCTCCTGTCCGTCTCCGACAAGACCGGCCTCGTGGAGTTCGCCCGCGCGCTGGCCGGGCACGGCGTCGCGCTGCTCTCCACCGGCGGCACCCACCGCGCCTTGCGCGAGGCGGGGCTGGCGGTGATCGAGGTCTCCGACGTCACCGGCTTTCCCGAGATGATGGACGGGCGCGTCAAGACCCTTCACCCGGCCATCCACGGCGGGCTGCTGGCGGTGCGCGCCAACCCCGAGCACCAGGCGGCCATGGCCGCCCACGGCATCGGGCCGATCGACCTCCTCGTGGTCAACCTCTATCCGTTCGAGGCGACGATCGCGCAGGATTGCACCGACGCCGAGGCGATCGAGAACATCGACGTCGGCGGCCCTGCGATGATCCGGGGCGCGGCCAAGAACCATGCTGACGTGGCGGTGGTGACGGATGTCGCCGATTATCCCGCCCTCCTCGCCGAGCTGGACGGCCGAGAAGGGACGCTGAGCAGCGTCACCCGGCGGCGCCTCGCGGCCAAGGCGTTCGCGCGCACGGCGGCCTACGACGCGGCCATCGCCAACTGGCTGGCGGCCCGCGCCGGCGAGCCGGAGACAGCGCCGTTCCGGGCCTTCGGGGGCACCCTGGCGCAGGGGCTGCGCTACGGCGAGAACCCGCACCAGGCCGCCGCCTTCTACCGCTCGCCGGGCAAGGCGCGGGCCGGCGTCGCGACGGTGCGCCAGCTCCAGGGCAAGGAACTGTCCTACAACAACCTCAACGACACCGACGCGGCCTACGAATGCGTCGCGGAGTTCGATCCCTCCTCCGCGGCCGCGGTGGCGATCATCAAGCACGCCAACCCCTGTGGCGTCGCCACCGGCACCACCTTGGCCGAGGCCTACGAGCGGGCGCTCGCCTGCGATCCCTCCTCCGCCTTCGGCGGCATCGTCGCCCTCAACCGGACGCTGGACGCCGACTCGGCGCGGCGGATCGTCGAGATCTTCACCGAGGTCATCATCGCGCCGGACGCCACGCCGGAGGCCGTCGCCATCGTGGCCGCCAAGAAGAACCTGCGCCTGCTCCTGGCCGGTTCGCTGCCCGATCCGCGTGGCGCCGGCGAGACCGTGCGCACGCTCTCGGGCGGGCTGCTGGTACAGGGACGCGACAACGCCGTCGTCGACGACATGGCCCTGCGGGTCGTGACCAAGCGCGCGCCCACCGAGCGGGAGCTCGCCGACCTGCTGTTCGCCTTCCGGGTCGCCAAGCACGTGAAATCGAACGCCATCGTCTACGCCCGCGACGGCGCCACCGTCGGCATCGGCGCCGGACAGATGTCGCGGGTCGATTCCTCGCGCATCGCCGCCTGGAAGGCGGCCGAGGCGGCCGCACGGGGCGGTGCCACCGAGAGTCTGGCCAAGGGCGCGGTCGTGGCCTCGGACGCCTTCTTCCCCTTCGCCGACGGCCTGATCGCGGCGGCGGATGCCGGCGCCACCGCGGTGATCCAGCCCGGCGGCTCGATGCGCGACGACGAGGTGGTGCGGGCCGCCGACGAGGCGGGCCTCGCCATGGTCTTCACCGGGCACCGCCACTTCCGGCACTGAGGGCATACGGGCGTCGCCGGTGGCCTCGCCCGCCGATCGGACTGCCGCTACGGTCGACGCACCATCACCGGAGCGTCCACCCACCATGACCGAGTCGTCCGCCTATCACACCCGGAGTGCGCGCTACGCCGTCGGGGAGGCGCTCGCCAGGGCGACGCCCCATGCCGAACATGCCGCCTGGCAGCCCAGGCCCGATCGGGCTCCCCTGGCGATCCTCGCCGAGAGCGACGCCGAGCGGCTGCCGGACCTGGTGCCGCGCCGCTACAAGCGGATGGCCGAGAGCCCCTTCACCTTCCTGCGCGGGGCGGCGGCCGTCATGGCCCGGGACCTCGTCGGCGCGGCCATGGCCGGCGTGCCGGTCCAGGCCTGCGGCGATTGCCACGTCGGCAACTTCGGGCTGTTCGTGAGCCCCGAGGGCCGGGTGCTGTTCGACATCAACGATTTCGACGAGACCCTTCCCGGCATCGACTTCACCGTCGACCTCAAGCGCCTCGCCACCAGCATCGTGGTGGAGACCCGGGCCGATGCCCATGCCGATGCGGACACCGCCCGTGCGGCGGCGCAGGCGGCGCTGCGGGCCTATCGCGAGCACATCCACCATCTGGCGGCGCTGGAGCCGCTCGCCTGCTGGCGCAGCAACATCGACCTCGACCACGAGGTGGCGCACATCGACGACGACGGATCCCGCGACGAAGCCGAGCGCGGTCTCGATGCCGGCCTGCACCAGGAGACCGTCAAGGCCGACATCCCCGAACTCGACCCCGCCACCCAGGACGGCGCGCCGGCGACCTGGCGCATCGCGGACAAGGGCAAGAAGGTGTTCCACGTCGCGCCCAACGGCGACCGCGAGCCGGTGGAGGATGCGCGCGCGGCCCTGATCGCCTATCCGGCCGGCCTCGCGCCGGAGCGGCGCGGCCTCGTCGAGCGGTACGCCCTGCGCGACGTCGCCTTCAAGGTGGTGGGCATCGGCTCGGTCGGCCGCGTCTGCGCGGTGGGGCTCTACACCGATGCCGACGGTGCGCCGCTGTTCCTCCAGGTCAAGGAAGCCCGGCAGTCGGTGCTGACGCCCCTCGTCCTGGCCAGCGCCCGTGCGGCGGCGACGGAGGGCTTGCGCGTGGTCGAGGGCCAGCGGGTGATGCAGGCGGCGACCGACATCTTTCTCGGCGCGGCGCAATCCCCGACGAGCGGCCGCTCCTATTACGTGCGCCAGCTCAAGAACAAGAAGCTGTCGGACGTGGCCGACCTGATGTCGCGGACCGAGCCGAGGCGCTACGCCGCCCTGTGCGGGCGGACCCTGGCCCGCGCCCACGCCCGCTCGGGCGAAGCCTCGACCATCGCCGGATACATGGGCGAATCCGACGGCCTCGACGAGGCGATCGCGCGGTTCGCGATGACCTACGCGGATGAGACCACCGCGGACCACGCGGCGCTGCTCGCCGCGAGGGGGTGATACGGTTCCCGCTCGAATCAAGCGGGAACGGTCTCACCGAGCCCGCGCGGCGCTCGAGCGAAGCCGACATCCGCTTTGCGAAGCCATCGAACGGATGTCGTATGACCCCGAGCTTCGGGCGGTGTCCCTGCGATCCGGCGCAGGCCGGCCCGCCCCAAAAGAAAAAAGGCCCCGTCGCGAGACGGGGCCTTCTCTCATGTCGCGGTGTGGTTCACCTCAGCGCGTGGGCGCCTCGTCGTAGGTGAAGATATCGCGGTCCTTGGTCTCCGGGATGAAGAGGGCACCGATGACCGCGGTCGCGAGAGCGATGACGATCGGGTACCAGAGCCCGAAGTAGATGTCGCCGGTCTGGGCCACCATGGCGAAGGCGGTGGCCGGCAGCAGGCCGCCGAACCAGCCGTTGCCGATGTGGTAGGGCAGCGACATCGAGGTGTAGCGGATACGCGTCGGGAACAGCTCCACCAGCGCCGCCGCGATCGGGCCGTAGACCATCGTCACGTAGAGGACGAGGATCGTCAGGATGCCGATGATGGTCAGCTTCTGGACCGTGAAGATGTCGATCATCTTGGCGAAGTTCGACAGGCCGTCCTTCGGGTCGATGGCGATCTTCACGATGCTTGGGTTGGTGGCCGTCGGGTAGCCGGCGGCGGTCAGCGCTGCACCCACGTCCTTGGCGAAGGCCGGATCGGCGGCGGCGAACTCCTTGCCGGCGACGGTCACGGTGGCCTTGGTGCCGGCGGCGACCGGCTCGGTGGTGTAGTTCACCGCGGAGCGGGCGAGCAGCGCCTTGGCGATGTCGCACGAGTTGGTGAACTTGGCCGTTCCCACCGGATTGAACTGGAAGGAGCAATCCGCCGGGTCGGCCTTGACCACCACCTGCGTGTTCTGCTGGGCCGCGTGCAGGGCCGGGTTGGCCGCAGCGGTCAGCGCCTTGAACAGCGGGAAGAACGTCAGGGCCGCGATCACGCAACCGCCGAGGATGATCGGCTTGCGGCCGATCTTGTCGGAGAGCGAGCCGAAGAACAGGAACCCGCCGGTGCCGAGGATGAGCGACCAGGCGATGAGCACGTTGGCCGTGAACTGGTCGACCTTCAGGATCGTCTGGAGGAAGAACAGCGCGTAGAACTGGCCGGTGTACCAGACCACGGCCTGGCCGGCGGTGAGGCCGAGAAGCGCGAGCAGCGCCCACTTGGCGTTCCGCCATTGGCCGAAGGCCTCCGAGAGTGGCGCCTTCGAGCCGGTGCCCTCTTCCTTCATCTTCTTGAAGGCCGGGCTCTCCTGCATCTGCAGGCGGATCCAGACCGAGATGCCGAGCAGCACGATCGAGACCAGGAACGGAATGCGCCAGCCCCAGGCGGCGAACGGCGTGATCGTGCCGGCGGTGCCATCGGCCAGGGTGGTGGCCACGGGGGCGTAGTTGGCGTTCACGTAGATCTGGGTGAACAGGATCACCATCAGCGACAACAGCAGCCCGAGGGTCGCCGTGGTCTGGATGAAGGCGGTGTAGAAGCCGCGACGGCCGCGGGGGGCGTGCTCGGCCACGTAGACGGCGGCGCCGCCGTATTCACCACCGAGCGCCAGACCCTGGAGCATGCGCAGGGCGAGGAGCGCCACGGGGGCGACCCAGCCGACGCCGTACTCGTTCATGGTGGCGTAGGAGGGCAGCAGGCCGACGACGAAGGTCGAGATGCCCATGATCAGGATGGTGACGAGGAAGGTGTACTTGCGGCCGACGAGGTCGCCGAGCCGGCCGAACACCAGGGCGCCGAAGGGGCGCACGAGGAAGCCCGCGGCGAAGGCGAGCAGCGCGAAGACGTTGCGGGTGGCTTCCGGATAGGCCGAGAAGAACTGCGCGCCGATGATCGCGGCGAGCGAACCGTAGAGATAGAAGTCGTACCATTCGAATACGGTCCCCAGCGACGAGGCCAGGATGACCTTCTTCTCTCCGGCGCTCATCGGTCGCGCCGCCTCCTCCGTCACCGGTGTCGCACTTGCAACAGCCATGGCCCCGTCCCTCCCAAGATCTTTTGTTTTGATTGTCGCGATGCGCCGGACCCGGCGCGGTTCAGATTAGGCGTCGATCGCCGCCGCGTCTGTGTCGACGGGATGCGGCGGGACCCGCATTTCCGCCACGCGGCGATACCGATACGGCCAAGTTACCGCAAGGTTTGACCGGGCCCAACAGTGAAAAGGAAATTTACCATCGACGCAAAGCATTTTGTAACAGCTTTGCGCGAACGCGGCTGCCGGAGAGGGTCGCAAGTGCCCGGCAGCCGCGCTCTCGGAGTCTATTGGGCCCGGTTCTGACGGTTCTCGATCAGGTCGTCGACCACGGCCGGTTCGGCGAGGGTCGAGGTGTCGCCGAGCGCCGAGAACTCGTCTTCGGCGATCTTGCGCAGGATCCGGCGCATGATCTTGCCCGAGCGGGTCTTGGGAAGTCCCGGCGCGAACTGGATCAGGTCCGGCGACGCGATCGGCCCGATGTCCTTGCGGACCCAGGTCACGAGTTCCTTGCGGAGCGCGTCCGACCCCTCCTCGCCCTCCATGAGGGTGACGTAGGCGTAGATGCCCTGGCCCTTGAGGCTGTGGGGGTAGCCCACCACCGCCGCCTCCGAGACCTTGGGGTGCGCCACCAGGGACGATTCGACCTCGGCCGTACCCATGCGATGGCCCGACACGTTGATGACGTCGTCGACTCGGCCGGTGATCCAGTAATAGCCGTCGGCGTCGCGCCGGCAGCCATCGCCGGTGAAATAGAGATTGGGATAGGTCGAGAAGTAGGTCTGCTCGAAGCGCTCGTGGTCGCCGTAGACCGTGCGCATCTGGCCCGGCCAGCTGTCGGCGATGCAGAGGTTTCCCTCGCACGGGCCGTCGAGGGCCTTGCCCTCGGCATCCACGATCAGCGGCTGCACACCGAAGAACGGCCGCGTCGCCGAGCCGGGCTTGAGCTTGGTGGCACCGGGCAGCGGCGTGATCAGGATGCCGCCGGTCTCGGTCTGCCACCAGGTGTCGACGATGGGGCAGCGCGAGTCGCCGACCACCCGGTAGTACCAGTCCCACGCCTCCGGGTTGATCGGCTCGCCCACCGAGCCGAGCACGCGCAGGCTCGCCCGCGAGGTCTTCTTCACGGGGCCCTCGCCGCCGCCCATGAGCGAGCGGATCGCGGTGGGGGCGGTGTAGAAGATGTTGACCTTGTGCTTGTCGACCACGTCCCAGAAGCGGGAGTTGGTGGGATAGGTGGGGATGCCCTCGAACATCAGCGTGGTCGCGCCGTTGGCGAGCGGCCCGTAGACGATATAGCTGTGGCCGGTGACCCAGCCGACGTCGGCGGTACACCAGTAGACTTCGCCCTCGCGGTAATCGAAGACGTATTCGTGCGTCATCGCGGCGTAGACGAGGTAGCCGCCGGTGGTGTGGACCACGCCCTTGGGCTGGCCGGTGGAACCCGAGGTGTAGAGGATGAAGAGCGGATGCTCGGCCTCCACGGGCTCGGCCGGGCAATCGTCGGTGACCTGGGCGGCGGCCTCGTCGTAATAGACGTCGCGGCCCGGCTCCATCGGCACGGAGGTGCCGGTGCGGCGCACCACCACGACGTGGTCGACGGCACCGGGCCCGAGCCGGGCCAGCGCCGCATCGACGTTGGTCTTGAGCGGGACCTTGCGGCCGCCGCGCAGGCCCTCGTCGGCGGTGATGACGAGCTTGGAGGCACAGCCCTCGATGCGGCCGGCCAGCGAATCGGGCGAGAATCCGCCGAACACGATGGAATGGATGGCGCCGAGCCGGGCGCAGGCCAGCATCGCGTAGGCCGCCTCGGGGATCATCGGCAGGTAGAGGGTGACCCGGTCGCCCTTGGAGACGCCGCGGTTGCGCAGCACGTTGGCCATCCGGCAGACCTCCGCGTGGAGCTCCCGGTAGGTGATGTGCTTGGATTCGTTCGGGTCGTCGCCTTCCCAGATGATCGCGACCTGATCGCCGCGGGTCTTGAGATGGCGGTCGATGCAATTGACGGCGACGTTGGTGCGGCCGTCCTCGAACCATTTGATCGAGACGTTGCCGGGAGCGAAGCTCGTGGCCTTGACGCGCGAATAGGGCGTCGACCAGTCGATGCGCTTGCCGTGCTCGGCCCAGAACGCTTCCGGGTCCCTCACCGACGCCTCGTACATCGCCAGATATCCGGCGTTGTCGACACGGGCGCCGTCGCTCCATGCCGGGCTGACGTCCACGACCTTCTCGTCCATCGCGCGTTTCCCTGTTCCCGGTGCCCGATCGTATCGCGACAACGCGCGCAGCCGGTGCTTCCAGTGCCGTTCTTAGGCGTGCGCACAGGGCGGCGGCAAGGGCAAAAACGTCAATCGGGACAAGTGCTGAGCCACCCTCCCTCCCGGAGTGCCGGTCACGATCGCGGCGGCGGCGTCAGCTGCGATCGGCGCAGGGCTCGGTCCGGGCCGGCCAGTCGGGATGGGCGGCGCGGAAGGCGATGACGAGGGTGTCGAGGCGGGCATCGACGAGGGCGCGCTCCTGCGCGATCGGCGCCACCGAAGGCGCCCATTTGGCCCCGTCCCAGGTCTGCAGCGACAGGGCGGGACGGCCGCCGTGGTCGCGGCAATCGAAGCTCACCGCGCGGGCGAAGCCCGCGAGCCCGAGCTCCTTCCAGCGAATGCCGTCGATGGACAGGGTCTCGAACCCCCGCCTGATCCCGTCGCCCGTGAGGCCGCCCTGTGTTCGCCCATGCCCCCGGATCGCCTCGGCGAGCAGGACCGCGCCGTAGACGCCGCGGTTGTAGAGAGGTTCGCCGGAACCGTCTTTTGGCGTGCGCGAGAGGCCGCGGTCGATGACGTGCACGTCGATCTCGTCGAAGGCCGGGAAGTGGTCGCCGAAGGCGTGGCGGCTGACCTCGCGGAACCCGCGCGCGCCCGTGCCAAGCCGGTGCAGCACGGTGTCGTCGGGCCAGTGCAGGGCCACCAGCCTGTCCGGCGGCATGCCCGCCGCCAGGGCGTCCTCGACGGCCGTGTCCGCCTTGGGGCCGCGCCCGAGCAGGACCAGATAGTCCGGTCGCTGCGGTCCCAGGTCGCGCAGGCCGCCGGCCTCGCCGGACAGTGCGTAGAACCTCGGCGTGAAGCCGAGCCGGGCGGCGAGGTCGCGCATCACGTCGAGGGAGGCGGGATCCGCCGTCTCGGCGTCGTGGACCAGCCCGATCGAGAGGCCCGTCAGGTCGGCTTCGCGGCCGGTGAGATCGGCGATGGCACGAACGGCGACGGTGATGCCGCCCAGGGTCGCGTCCGACGGGTTGAACAGCCAGGGCATCACGTCGCCGCGGGTGGCCACGGCGAACCCGTCCGCCAGGGACAGCAGCGGAACGCGGGCTCGCCCGGCGACGGCGGCCAGCGCCCGCGTTGTCGCCCGTTCGGTGGCGAGCACCACGACGGCGCCGGCCGCCACGGCCTGTCCGTGGCAGGCGGCGGCCTTCGCCTCATCGGCACCGACCTCGCATTCGAGGATCGTGAGGGGGCGGCCCGCGACGCCGCCGTCGCGCCGGTCGAGCATCGTGAGGTAGTCGCGCGCACCGTTGGCGATGCGGGTGCCGCTCGCGGCCGCCGGCCCGGTGCGGTCGGTCAGCAGCGCCACCACCAGCGGCTCGCCCAAGGCGGTCGTGGCCGCCAGCATCGCGGCGATGCCGGCGATCCATCCCGCAGATCTGGCCATGCCGCTCGCTCCCCGCCCCGCACCGGTCCAGACCGGTACCGGAGGGCGAACCACGGCCCGGGCGCCCTGGCAAGGGCGTCGCGGGCGCCGGTTCAGGCGCTGAGGGCCGGGGGGAACAGCATCTCGACGAGGGTGCCCTCGTCCTTGTGGCTGGTGATGCGCAGGCGCCCGCGGTTGGCCTCCACCAGGGCCTTGGTCAGCGGCAGGCCGAGGCCGGTGCTGCCCCGCGGCGTCGGCGCGTCGGTCTTGCGGTAGGGTTCGAGCACGGTCTCGACCTCGTCGGGCGTCATGCCGACGCCGGTGTCGCGGACCCGCAGGGCGATCTCGCCGCGGTCGGCCATGGTGGTGGAGACGATCACCTGCCCGCCCGCCTGGGTGAAGCGGATGGCGTTGGCGATCACGTTCAGGGCCGCCTGGCGCACCGAGGGCTCGTCGGCCACGAGGCGCGTCAGGTTCTCGGAGAAGCTGGTGCGGATCACGATCCGGTCCCTGGCGGCCTGCGGCAGCATCATCGCCACGCAACTCGACACGATGTCGTTGAGCGGCACCTCGGTGAAGGCGAGGTCCCGCCGCCCGGCCTCGAGGCTCGCCAGATCGGCGAGATCCTTGACGACGGCGAGCACGTGCTCCCCGGACGCCCGGATGTCGTGCAGGCACTCCCGGTACCGCTCGTTCTCCAAGGGGCCGAACTGCTCGGTGAGCATCGCGTCGGTGAAGCCGAGGATGCCGTCGATGGGGGGGCGGACCTCGTGGTTGATCTTGGCGAGGATCTCGGACTTCAGCCCGGCCGCCGCCCGGTCCGGCTCCGCCTCCGTCTGCATCGCGCGCAGCAGCAGGAGCGATCGTCTCTCGCCCGCCCCGCTCAGGGGGACACGGCGCATCTGGAGGGTGAGCGGGCCGTTCGCGCCCTCGACGACGACCTGGCGCGGCTCCGCGCCGTCCGGCACCCGCGCGCCGGGGCGGTGGGTGACGCCGGACAACAGCGACGCGACCCCCGCGCCGACGACCTCGCGCGCATCGAGGCCGAGCAGCCGCGCCGCCGGCCTGTTGACGCCGAGGATGCGGCCGGCGGCATCGAGGGTGACGACGCCGTCGTCGAGGCTGTCGAGCACGGCCAGGACCTCGGCGGACCGGCGTCCCGCGAAGTCCTGCGCCACCCGCGCCGCGGCGAGGGCGACGTCGGGGGCCTCGGCGGCGACCTCGCGGATCAGAAGCAGCTCGGCCGATCCGCCCTGCCACGGGATCTCGCAGCGCGACACCGACACGCCGACGCTGCCGCCCTCGCGGCGGAACAGCAGCGCCGGGCTTTCCACCCGCGCCAGGTCCTCCGGTGGCCGGCCATGGAACAGGCGCGCGAGCCCCCCGGCGGCCACCAGGCCGTCGATGTCGGCGAAACCCGCCAGCGTCAGCATCGTTGGGTTGGCGAAGATCGGATGTCCGGCGCGGCAGACCAGCACCGCCGCCGGGAGCCGGACCAGGATCGCGATCGGATCGGCGCGCGCCTCGTCGCCGGGCGCGTCCGGTTCGGGCGCCCGCGGAACGGGGGCGGGAAACGGCATCACGTCGCCGCCGGGACCGTCGCGCCTTTCCGCGGTCCGGTCGGGTTCGTCGCCGGCGAAGCGCGCGCCGAGCGCCCGCGCGATCTCGCGAAAGGCATCGTGCTCGTCGCCCGACAGATGCGGATCGGACGCCGCCGCTCCGATCTCGACGGGCTCGTCCGCCGGCGGTGGCGTCGGGCCGTCGGCGATCACGGACACGGCCGGCTCCGTCACCGGATCCGAAGCCTGCGGAGCCGAATCGTCCGGCGGCTCGGCAGGGCGCTCGTCGACGGGGAGCGGGCGCAGCAGCCCGAAGCCGCCGTAGCCCGAGAACGGTTGCCCGGCGCGGGCCAGGGGCGTCCCGGAAAGCTCCATCTCGAACCGAGCCGGGGAGCCCGGCCGGCGCAGGACGAGGGAGATCGCCCTGAAGGTCCGTTGCTGCGCCAGCGCGGCGAGCAACCCCTCGGCATCGGTCAGCACCCGCGATTCGGCGAGGCCCTGCCACGATGCGCCGAGCATCGCCGATTGCACCAGCGCACCGGCCGGGCCTGCGATCGCGCCGAGGCGATCCTCGCCGTCGCTGCGCCAGGTGAAGCGCGCCGGCCCCTCGGCCGGTATCGTCGGCTCCGCCTCGGGTTCCGGCTGGGCCGCGGGTGGCACGACCCGCCGACCGACCGGCGCTTCGGCCGCGGGCCGGAGGCGGGGGAGACGGCCGGTGACGATCAACGCGATGACGGGGCCGCCCTCCCCGTCCGCCCTGACGACGAGGCAGGTGGCGGAGGGCTGGATACGGCGGCGATCGAACTGGAGCCGGGCCAGGGCCGGACCGTCGCCGCTCAGCCCGATCCGGCCGACCTGGGCCTTCAGCCCGACCGCAGGGTCGATGCGATCGCCGGCCCCGGCCAGTCCCGCCCGCAGGGGTGCTGCCGCCTCGGACGCATGGAGGATCGCTTCCGCAGCCGCGTCGAGGATCAGCAGCGCGCAGCCGGGCGCGGCCAGGAGCGGGCCGAGCCGGCGGTCGTCGGCCCACCGCGCCAAAACCACGCCGAGGGCATCGGCGCCACCATCGCGATCCTCGCGCTGCTCCCGATTGGACATTCAAACCCGTTTTGCGTCACACCAATGCGGTCTGCGACCGTTAGTACGGCATTGCGCACCAGGATGTCGGCACCTAAGGGAGCCAACACACGTTTACGCGATGTCAACCTTAATGCGCTCGGCCCGGCTGTCATAGGCGAACGAGCGTGTTATTGTGCAGCGCACAACGATGCATCAACAAGCAAGTCCGAGGAGACGATCATGAGCAACATTCCGTCCTACGAGGTTCCCGCCGAGATGCGCGATTTCGCCGAGAAGAGTGTCGATCAGGCTCGCAAGGCTTTCGATTCCTTCATCGGCGCCGCCCGCAAGACCGCCGAGACGGTCCACGGCTCCACCGAGACCGCCCGCACCAGCGCCCAGGACATGTCGGCCCGCGGCTTCGAGTTCGCCGAGCAGAACGTGACCGCCGCCTTCGACCTCGCCCAGAAGCTCGTGCGCTCCCGCGACGTCCAGGAGGCGATGCAGCACCAGGCCGAGTTCGTGCGCAACCAGTTCGCCGCGATCCAGGCCCAGGCCAAGGAGTTCGGTGGCCTCGCCCAGTCGGTGATGCAGCAGAGCGCCGAGAAGGCGAAGTCCGCCATGGAGCAGGGCGCCCAGCAGGCCCGCCAGGCGATGGAGCAGGGTACCGAGCAGGCTCGCAAGGCCGGCGAGGACATGCAGAACGCCGCCCGCAACGCCACCAACTGATTCGCGGACCCAAGTCCGTCCGTGATCCGTCCGTGACGGCCGGCCCGCCCCACGCCATGGGGCGGGCCCTTTCGTGTCCGACGGGTTTTTCGGGGTCCGGCGCCGGGCGCCGCCTTTTTTCCGGCATGGCGGGGCCATAACGCCTGCCTCGCGGCCCGCACATCGCGTTCTCGGGGGCCGGATCCTCACAGGGGCGACCACAGCCATGCGTCTTGCCTATCGAATCGGTCTCAGCGCCGTGATCCTCGCCAGCGCGATCGGATCGCAGACGGCCAGCGCCCAGTACTACGGCGGCTACGACCGTCCGCCGCCGCCCCGCTACCAGGAGGACGACGGCTACGACCGTCCGCCGCCGCGCCGCCGCGCCGTTGGACTGAACTGCGACGCTGTCCAGTCCGGCATCTCCGGGCTGCAGCCGTTCTCCTGCCCGCTGCCCGGGCCGAGGCCGCTCGGCGCCCGCTGCTTCTGCGACATGCCGATCGCCTCCTTCAGCGCGCCGCAGACGGCGGTGGGACGGGTGGTCCCGTAGGATATCGGAACGCAAGACGGCCGCGCCGCCCCGTGAGGGCGACGCGGCCGTTCTGCAAGTTCGGAAGAACCGCGGTTCAGTTCAGGACGACGACCTTGGCGCCGACCTTCACGCGCTCGTAGAGATCGGTGACATCCTCGTTGGTCATCCGGATGCAGCCGGACGAGACCGCCTGGCCGATCGTGTCGGGCTCGTTGGAGCCGTGGATGCGGTACTCGGTATTGCCGATGTACATCGCACGGGCACCGAGCGGGTTCTCGACACCGCCGGCCATGTAGCGCGGCAGGTCGGGACGACGGGCCAGCATCGCGGCCGGGGGCGTCCACGACGGCCACTCGCGCTTGGCGGTCACGGTCTTGGTGCCGGACCAGGTGAAGCCGGGGCGCCCGACGCCGACGCCGTAACGGATCGCCTCGCCACCCGGCAGCACGAAGTACAGGCGCCGCTCGGCGGTGGAGACGACGATGGTGCCCGGCTTGTAGTTGGCACTGAACGCGACGAGCTCGCGGGGGATCGGCGCCACCTGCGCCTGGGGTGCCGCCTGGACCGAATAGCCCCGCGATCCGTAGCCCGGCTCGACGCCGCGCGGCGCGGTATAGGGGTCGTAGGCCGGATCCGAGTAGTATTCCTCGCCGGCGTTGGTCTCGAATGGATCGTAGGGCGCTGCCGTGACCGGCGACGCGCCGAGAACACAGATCCCGATGACGCCTGCACCGAGAACGCCCGCGAGGGCCGTAGCCAAGGTCTTCATGATGGAACCCTTACCTGCGCGATAACTTTTGCCATACAAGCGTGGGCATAGGCGGCGGGTTCCCTGGTCTGTCGTGTTTTCGCGCACCGCGATGGACGCATGGTGAAAGGCGGATGTCTGGCGGCGATCGAAGGCAATGTCGCCGTCGAAACGTCGGGCCGACGCCGCGATCCGCAGTGCCCGTCAGGCGGTGCGCAGCCCGGCCGCCGCCGCGGCGTTGCGCCGGATCGTGTCGGGGTCCGGGGTGCCGGCCGGAACCACCCAGCTCCCCCCGACGCACAGCACGGACTTGAACGCGAGCCACTCCGGGGCCGAGGCCTCGGTGATGCCGCCGGTGGGGCAGAACCGGACCTGACCGAACGGCCCTGCCAGGGCCTTGAGCGCCTTCAGGCCGCCGGCGGCCTCCGCGGGAAAGAACTTGAACCGGTCGAGCCCGTGGTCGAGCCCGCGCATGATGTCGGCCGCATTGGCGATGCCCGGCAGATAGGGAATTCCGCTGTCGAGGGCGGCCCTGGTCAGCGGATCGGTGAGGCCGGGGCTGACGACGAAACGCGCGCCGGCCGCGAGCGCGGCGTCGAGGTCCCTGCCGTTCAGGACGGTGCCGGCGCCGACGACGGCCCCCTCCACCGTGGCCATCTCGCGGATGACCTCGAGGGCGGCGGGCGTGCGCAGGGTGACTTCGAGGGCGATGAGGCCCCCCGCCACCAGCGCCTGCGCGATGGGGATGGCGTCGCGGGCATTCTCCACCACGAGGACGGGGATCACGGGGACGGAGCGCATCAGGGCGTCAATGGCGGACATCGGAAGTATCCTCGGCTGAAGGTGTCGGTGCCCTCCCCTGTCGCGGGGAGGGCGGAGGCGCGACTTACAGGCCGGCCGCCGCCAGCATCGCGGAGGCGCCCTGCTCGGCCCCGTCCGCCCCCTGGCGCATGAAGGCGAAGAGCTCGCGCCCGGTGCCGAAGGCCGGAGGGGGCGCCACCGCGTCCTCGCGGGCGGCCCATTCCGCCGGATCGACCAGGGCCACGAGGCTCCCCTCCTCCGCGCTGAGGCGCACGCGATCGCCGTCGCGCAGCTTGGCCAGAGGGCCGCCGCCCAGGGCCTCGGGGCTCAGGTGGATCGCCGCGGGCACCTTGCCCGACGCCCCCGACATCCGCCCGTCGGTGACCAGCGCCACCCGGAAGCCCCGGTCCTGGAGCACGCCGAGCTGGGGCGTGAGCTTGTGCAGTTCGGGCATCCCGTTGGCCTTGGGGCCCTGGAAGCGCACCACCACCACCACGTCGCGTTCGAGTTCCCCGGCCTTGAACGCGGCGAGCACGTCGTCCTGGTCGTCGAAAACACGGGCCGGGGCCTCCACCGTCCAGCGCTCGGGATCGACCGCGCTGGTCTTGAAGGTGGCCCGGCCGAGGTTGCCCTGGACCAGCCGCATGCCGCCGTCGGCCTTGAAGGCGTTGGCCGGCGCGCGCAGGATCGACTCGTCGTGCGAGCGGTCGGGGGCGTCCTCGAAGACGAGGTCGTCCTCGATCAGCTTGGGGTCGCGGGCGTGGTCGCGCAGGCGCGTGCCGGCCACCGTGAGGATGTCGTCGTGCAACAGCCCGGCGTCGATCAGGCTGGCGATGACGTAGCTCATGCCGCCGGCGGCATGGAAGTGGTTCACGTCGCCCGAGCCGTTGGGGTAGACCTTGGCCACCTGCGGCACCACCGCCGAGAGCCGGTCGAAATCCTCCCAGTCGAGGACGATGCCGGCGGCGCGGGCGATCGCCGGCAGGTGGATGGCGTGGTTGGTGGAGCCCCCCGTGGCGAGCAGGCCGACCACGGCGTTCACGATCGCCTTCTCGTCGACGCAGAGCCCCAGCGGCCGGTATGCGTTGCCCTGCGCGCCGATGGCCGCGAGCCGATGGACGGCCGCCCGCGTCACCGCCTGGCGCAGCTTGGTGCCCGGATTGATGAAGGAGGCGCCGGGCATGTGCAGGCCCATCACGTCCATCATCATCTGGTTGGAATTGGCGGTGCCGTAGAAGGTGCAGGTGCCGGCCCCGTGGTAGGAGGCCGACTCGCTCTCCAGGAGTTCGTCGCGCCCGACCTTGCCCTCGGCATAGAGCTGGCGGATGCGCTGCTTCTCCTTGTTGGCGAGCCCGGAGGGCATCGGCCCGGCCGGGATCAGGATCATCGGCAGGTGGCCGAAGCGCAGGGCTCCGATCAGGAGGCCCGGCACGATCTTGTCGCAGATGCCGAGAAGCGCCGCGCCGTCGAACATGCCGTGGCTGAGGGCGACGGCGGTGGAGAGCGCGATGGTGTCGCGCGAGAACAGCGACAGCTCCATGCCGCGCTGGCCTTGGGTGACGCCGTCGCACATCGCCGGCACGCCGCCGGCCACCTGCGCCGTCGCCCCGACCTCGCGGGCGAACAGCTTGATCTGCTCCGGGTAGCGTCCGTAGGGCTGATGCGCCGAGAGCATGTCGTTGTAGGCGGTGACGATGCCGATGTTCATCGACCGGCCCGCCTTGATCGCCGGCTTGTCCTCGCCCGAGGCGGCAAAGCCGTGGGCGAGGTTGCCGCAGTTGAGCATCGGCCGATGGACGCCCGAATCGCGCTCGCGGGCGATCAGGTCGAGGTAGGCCGTTCGCGAACGCTGGGAGCGCGAGACGACCCGCTCGGTGACGGCGGCGATCTCGGGGTGAAGCTCGGTCATGCCGTGTCCTGCCTTGCCATGTCCTACCTTGCCATGTCCTACCTTGCGGGCTCCGCCCCTGCAGGCCCCCGCCCCGGGGGCGAGCCTGCCTTGCGCGCGTGAAAAAGCCCGTTCACGATCTTCGCCGCGACGGGCGATCTCCTGGGATAGATCGGTCGATCGCCGGTCCAATCAACGGCGGCCGCCGTCGATGACCGCCGGGGTCGAGCAGGTTTCACGCCAATCCCGCCCGATCCGGCCTCCGTCGCGCCGCCCCGGGCGGTCTGTCCCGATCGACCCCTGCCCGACGATCCATGGCCCAACGACCCTTGGCCCGATCCACTCTCGCGGTCGCGAGCGGCGCGAGACCTATCCATCGCTGCCCCATTCCGACAGAAGGACCCTCAGGCCGATCCAGCCGTCGCCGACCCATCCGTCCAGGAGTTCACGATGAGCCTCTTCCACGATCTCGTCGATCGGTTCACCCAGAGCGTCACAGCCTACGTCGGCGACAAGGCGCTGATGCTGGCCGCCGTCTCCGCGGCCTCGAACGTCATCGTCGCCGACAGCGAGGTCGACGACGAGGAGGTGGAGACCGCCCTGGCGGGCATGCGCGCCAACCCGATCCTGCAGAAGGGCTACGACACGCTGATGCTGGAGACCGAGCTGTTCGACGGCATTGCCCGGGCCCGCACCCGCGCCGGGCGCGCCGAGAACCTCGGCCGGGTGGCCGCCATCGTCGACCGGGACATCGAGCAGCGCAACAACGTGTTCCTCATCGCCGCCGACGTCGCCGACCACGAGGGCATCAGCGACGTCGAGCGCAAGGCCCTGGCGGAGGTCGCCGCCGCCCTCGCCGTCGACATGGAGGCCCTGCTCCGCGCCTCTCCGGTCAAGGTCGTGCCCGCGCCCTGACGCGGCGGCGCGAGCCCGCCGCGTGGCGGCCTGTCCCTGCCGCCGGCCTCGGTGTTCGCCGGTGGCCGGCGACGGCGTCCACGCCCTGTGCTCGCCGGGCCGCGCGGCCTGTCCGGTCCGCCGGACACCAACGTCCCGGCACCCGAGGTCGGTCGACAAAGGTCCCTCATGCCGAGGGAAAAGGGCGTGGCCGCCACGATTTCTTCATCCATCTGTCCTTTCCTGCAGGCTATTGCCCTGCAAGCTATTGCCCCGAAGTCTCTTGCTCCGAAGCAACCTTGCCCCACAGCACCCTTGCCCCGAAGCACCCTTGCCGGCCGCCGATGCCGCGCTCGGGGAGAGGTGACGCGTGACCCTGTCGTTCCAGCCATCCCAGCCGCCCGGTGCCGCCCCGGCAGGGGACGCCGCACCCCGAGACGGAGCGCCGCCCGCGGTGCCGCTCAGCCCGAAGGAACAGGGGCTGTCGGGTCTCGCGTCGGCCAAGCGCGGGAGCGATTCGGTCGAGGGCATGTTCGCGGATTCGTCCGGCGCCTCGCCGAGCCCGGGGGCACTGCCCCTCTGGCTGCTGCTGGTCGGACGCGAGGCGGTCCATCGGCGCTGGGGGCTCGTCACGGGCGCGGGCCTGGCCTGGGCGGCGCTGGGCGGCGCCCTGGTGATCGACGCCCTCGACGGCGCCACGCATGTGCCGGACCGCTGGTTCGGCCTCCTTCTCGTGATCGAGGCGGTGAGCTCGCTGGTGCGCGGCCTCGTCGCCACCGGCGCCGCCCGGCGCCTGCGCCTTCTCAAGGCCGGGCTGCTCCTCGTGGTCGCGGTGCTGACGATCCTGGCGTCCTCTTCGAGCACGTTCCTGTTGGCGATGCTGTTCGGTACGGCCTTCCTGTTCGACGGCCTGTCGCGGATCGTCCTCTCGCAGGTGCTGCGCTTTCCCGGATGGCGCGGGTCGGTGGCGCATGGCGCGCTCGGCGTGGTCCTGGGGATCCTGACCCTGCAGCCCTGGCCGACCTGGTACGCCGGCACGGTGGGGTTCAGCATCGGCGCCTTCCTGGTTCTGGCCGGGATCAAGGTCGCGCTGCTCGGCCTGCGCCTGCGGCGCGAGCCCGAACAGATGCCGGCTTCGACCCCGGCGAGCGGATCGGACGCCCTCACCGTCTACGTCTGGACGCCCACCGGCACGGCCACGATCCCGGCCCGGCGGCGGCTGGTGCATCGCTACGTCGTCTCGGTGAACGGCGGCGGCCACATCTCCACCGGCCATGCGGCGCTGGAGCTGGCGGGGCGGCCCGGCGGCGACGGGCCCTTGTACGTGAGCCACTACCCCGCCGTGGAGATCGACCGGTCGCCGGGCAACCTGCGCGCGACCCTGCGTGCGGGCCCCGAGAACAACGTCTCGGGCCGTTTCCTGCCGAGCTACCGCGAGGAGGCCGACGACTGGTGCGAGGCCACGGTCACGGTCACGCTCACGGGCGTCGACGGCGCCCGCCTGCGCACCTTCTGGGAGGCGTACCGCCGGGACGCGACCTACAACCTCGTGGGGCGCAACTGCTCGACGGGGGTCGCCAACGCCCTCGACGCCGCGGTGGAGGGCAGCTTCAGCCGCGACGGCACGCCGTGGCGCAGGCTGGCCCAGGCGGCCCTGAGCCCGGAATTCTGGGCGGCCGCGCTCATGCGCAACGGCGCGGGCGCGATGACCTGGACGCCCGGCCTCGTGCTCGATTATGCGCGGGCGCTGAGCGCGCTCGTCGATCCCGTCGCGCCGGTCCCGGCCGTCCGCTGGCAGGGCGTCAGGCGGCGGCTGTTGCGCAACTGGCGGGCCGAGACCGTCGCGCGCAAGCGCGGCGTGCTGGCGGCGGCCGAGGCCTCAGCGGCGCCGAAGGTCGCGTGAGATCGCCAGCATCACCGCGAGCGTGTCGGCCTCGTCCTGCTCGGCGCCGTGGTCGCTGAGCTTGACGATGACCGTCCCGGTATCGCGATTGACGTAGACGTATTGGCCGTAGACGCCGATGGCCGAGATGTCCTCGTCGCCCTCCGGCACGTGCCACCATTGCGCCGAGTAGGGCCAGCCGTCGACCTCCCGCCGCGCCGGCGTCTCGATCCGCTCGATCCAGCGCCGCGGAACGACGCTCGCCGAGCCGACCGCGCCGTGGTCGGCCACCATCAGTCCCAGGCGGGCGAAGTCGCGGGCGACCGCGTTGAGGCAACAGAACGCCTTCTCCGTCCCGCCCGGCCGGTCGAGGTTCCAGCTCGCGTCCGCCTGTGCCCCCATGGGCCTCCAGATCCGCTCCGACAGGAGGTCGGAAAGCGGCCTGCCGTGGACCTCGGCGAGGATCAGGCCCAGGACCTGGGTGTCGATGCTGCGGTACTGCCCGGTGCTGCCGGGGCTCGACGACAGCACGGCGTGCTCCCTCACGAAGGCTCGCAGGTCGCGCGTCAGGTACATCCCCGCGGTGCCGACGAGCGGGTGCCAGGGGTCGTAGTTCTCCGGCACCGCGAGGCCGCTGGTCATGTCGAGGAGGTCGCCGACGGTGATGCGGCCGAAGACCGGAGCCGTGCGCAGGTCGGGCAGGAGGTCGGAGACGTGGTCCGTCTCCTTCAGCCGGCCATCGGCGATCGCCCGTCCGACCAGCAGCGAAACCACCGATTTCGCCACCGACCAGGACGGGAACGATGTCTCGGCGTCGAAGCCGGGACGGTACCATTCGTGGACGAGGACGCCGTCCTGGGTCACCAGGAGGGCATTGGTGTGCGTTGCCGCCAGCATGGCGCCGAGGGGGACGAGCGTGTCCTTCCAGGGGACACGATCGAGGATCGGGCGGGGTGCGAGGGTGAGGATCCGCGGCGTGCGCGACGCCGCCACCGGTCGGCTCGCGAACCAGGCTCCGGCGGCGGAGGGTTCGACGACGGCCAGGGCCGCCAGGGTGACCGGATTCGGCACCCCGAGGACGGCCGTGGCCGCCCATGCGAGGCCCCCCAGGCCGAGCAACGGCAGGCCGAGGCGCGAAATGAGCCGCTTGGGGGACGGATGCACCTGACGGCAACCCTTCTCGCGGGACGACGACGTGGGGCCGTACGTGCGGCGACGCCCGGCGGTCACGATGGCGGCGGTGGTACGCGCGTCGCCCGTTCAGTGATGCGCGGTCTGGCCCGATGCCAGGATCGCCACGCCCAGGGCGATGACGGCGATGCCGGCCATCATGGTGACGGAGATCGGCTCGTCGAACAGGAGTGCGCCGCCGAGAGCCGCACCGACCATGCCGACCCCGGCCCAGATGGCGTAGACCACCCCGATCGGCAGCATGTTCATGCTGTTGGACATCAGCCAGAACGCCGTGCCGTACCCCACCGCCACGATGATCGTGGGGATCGGCTTGGTCAGCCCGTCGGCGGCCTTGAGGGCGAGGGTGGCCGTGACCTCGGCGCTGATGGCGAAGGCGAGCAGCAGGTAGGGGTTCATGGGCAGGGCGTCCGTGGAAGCGGCGGGCCGACGGAGCGCCGGATGAGGTTTGCCTCCGACCACTGCAACCGGACCCGTTAAAGTCCGGTTCGAGAGGGCGCGACGGCGACCGGTTTTGCCCGACCCCCTACCGGCTCGCACGCATCGGGAGCGGTGGCCCTCGGCTTGCCTCCCGAAGGCGGCGGCCGTCGTAGGAGGCGTGCAATCATCCCGATGGGATCGCACCGGTTCCGTGTGGTACCGGGGTGACCTGGAACGACACCCCGTCGCACCGGTATCTGCAGGACCACGTCCGACCGGGACCATCCGTCCGCCGCCCCCCGGAGTTTGCCACGTGTCGCGATTGGCGATCGTTCCCAGCGTCATCGAAACGACGGATCGGGTCGAGGCCCGGTGGGCGTTCGAGTTCTGGCGCTCCACGGCCCTCGCCCCCTTCGGCGACGTGGCGCGCGTGCGTCCGGACGGCCCGTTCCGCGCCAGGCGCCTCGCCGTCGCACAGGCGGACTGGGTGATGACGCGGACGGTCAGCAGCCCGGTGGGGCTGACGTTCGGGCGCCGCCACGTCGACCGGAACGCCCCGGAGACGGTGGTGGTCGGCCTGGGGCTCGACGGGCTCGGGTATCACGAGCAACGCGGCCGCGGCGGACGGATCGGAGCCGGAACCGTCAGCTTCCTGTCGCGCAACCGGCCCTTCGTGGCGGGCACGCACTGCGACTACGAGGAACTACGGCTCGCCGTGCCGCGCCGGACCTTCGAGGCCTGGGTCGGCGAGGCCGATGCCTTCGCAGGCCGCCTGATCGCGGATGAGGCCGCGAGCGGCGCGTTCCAGACCTGTTTTCGCGCCTTCGCCGCGTCGGTCGCCTGGCTCTGCGAGGACGAGGCGCGGATCGCCGTGGAAGGCGTGCTGCACATGCTGCGTAACCTCGCCCGGGATCCGCACGCTCCATCCGGCGTGCAGGTCTCGCGCGAGGCGGTCCTCGCCCTCGCCCGCGCCCATATCGCGCGGCGGATGCACGACCCCGGCCTCGACCCCGACGAGATCCACACGGTGCTCGGGCTCTCCCGCGCCCATCTCTACCGGGCGTTTTCGGACACCGACGGCGTGGCGGCGGCCATCCGCGAGGCGCGCCTCCTGCGCGCGCACCGGCGCCTGACGTCGCCGACCGGCGACCGGCCGAAGATCGCCACCATCGCCTATGCCTGCGGTTTCACCGACGTGCCGACCTTCAACCGCGCCTTCCGCAAGCGGTTCGGCCACGCGCCCGGCGAGCTTCGCGCCGATCGCCCCTGAACCGGCGGCGGCCTCCGCCAACGGGGCTCGGCGGGGGCTCATCTCAGGTGGTAGGACACCCCCGCGATCAGGGCCTTTTCCTCGGTGTTGACGGTCCGGCGCGGGTCGGCGCCGAACTTGTTGTGCCAGTACTGGAACCCGGCGAACACCTCGAGCTGGTTGGGCCTTCCGCCGGCGAGCTGCCCGACATCGAGCACCAGGTTGGTCTGGGACACGAACTCGACCCGGGTCCGGTTCTCGTTGGTGACGCCGTAGCGGCCCTTGGGCAGGATGACGGTGTTGAAGCCGGCCAGCGACAGGGGCAGTCCGGTGAACGTCAGCGGGAGCGAGTAGGTGACCTCGAACTCGGGCGTCATCAGGTATTCGACGCTGCGGAATTTGCCGGCGGCAAAGCCGTTGTGGGAGAATTCCTTGTAGCCCTGGACCTTCAGGTTCAGGTAGCCGGCCGGCACGTCGAAGGCGAAGTTCAGGCCGAAGGTGCCGGCCCGCTTCTGGCTGTTGAAGGTGGTGTCCTTTGTGTTGACGTCGGCCCCGAACGACAGCCCGATGTCCTTGACGAGGCCGGGGATGCCGAAGACGTCGGTGTCGAAGATCTGGTTTGCGCTCAAGGTCCCGCGGTAGATCAGATAGACCTCCGTCGCACCGACGCCCTGGAAGCTCCCGAACCTGTCGCCGGCCGGGTCCTGCGAGCCGGAGCGCAGGATGTCGAGGGACAGGAGGTTGGTGCCGTAGGTCCATGCGTTGGTGTGGAAGACATTCACGACGTTCTTGGGCACCTCGCGGGGCTCCAGCCGGCCATTCGGGGTGCCGTCCGGGCGCCGCACGCCGAGACCAGGCTCCGCCGACGGGCCCTGGAAGCGGTAGCTGACGATGGTGTCGGAGAAGCTGAAGAACGAGGGTGGGGCCGCCGCCTTCACAGGCGTGGCCGCGACGGGACCCTCGATCGCCTCTGCACGGGCGTCCCCGACCGGGCCGCCCAGCCCCAGGCCCCCGGCGAGGAGGGCCGCCGAAACCCTGAGGCCCCTTGGGCCGGACCGGCCTCCACGAGGCGTGAGAGCGAGCGTTGGCATCATTCCCGAACGTGTCCCCATGCCCTGTGTCGCGGTCCGGTTGGGTCCAGGCCGCCGTTGCGTTTCTTTGGCCGGTGGCGGCTTCGAGAAGGCGTCGCCGATGCCGTCTCGGCCGGATCCGATCGCCACCGGCGCTCGGCTCATTCCATTTCCGGTTGATCACTCCGTGATGCGGACATGGGCTTCGCTCAGGCGCCGCGCGGGCTCGGTGATACGGGTCCCGCTTGATCCAAGCGGAAACCGTATCAGAGCACCTTCCAGAAGATCAGGATCATGACGACGTAGGCCGCGACCAGCAGGCCCGCGCCCCGGATGTCGAGGATGGCCCGCCTGTCCGGCGGCGGCGACAGCCACCAGCCGAGGCGGTTGGCCGTCCAGGGCACCAGTTTCGCGGTCAGCAGTACGCTGAAGACGTTGCCGATGAAGAGCGCCACCGGAAAATCGAGGTTCAACGTCCGCGAGAGGAACGGCGTACCGACGAAGAGGCCCCACAGGAAGACGGTGGGATAGAGCGTCAGCAGGACGATCATGTTCATCTTCCACGCGGCCGGCGCGGGCGCGCCCTCGGGCGTGGCATCGCGGAACCACTGCTCGAAGCCGCTCTGCACCCGGCGGGTGTGGAACTCCGCCGTCAGCGGAGCCGCTTCCTCGATCAAGGCCCGGCGTTCGGGCGAATCCAGCCAGGCCTGGAGGTTGGCGTCGCTGTCGAAGCGCAGGATGGCGACATAGTCCTCCTGCACGCCCGGCACCGCGGGCTCGAACCGGTAGCCCTGCAGGCCCGCCGCCTTCGATTGGGCGGCGGCGACCTTCTGCTCCCAGATGCGATACTGCGCCTCCATCCCCGGTTTCACGCGGGTGCTGATGACGGCGGAGGCCGGTGCGGTGCGGGCCGCACTGGCGTCGTCGCTGACGATGTGGACGTCGTCGCGCCCCACCAGCATCGGGGCGGCGCCCTCGATGCGCGATTGCCGCTCGGGCGAGGCCAGCCAGCCCTTGGCGTGCTCCACGCTGACGAAGCGCTGCAGGATCACCCAATCGACCTGGAGCGGCGGGTGGGGCGGCATCAGCCGCTGCTCGATGAAGCCCGGAAACGTCGAGATCACCGCGCTGGTGCCGCCCTGCCACTGGGCGAAGGCTTCCGTCCTCTCGGGCCGGACGGAGGTCTGCGTCACGATGCTGACGCTGCGGGACTGCGCGCTCATCGGCCGGCGAGCTGCGTGAAGAGGCGGTCGGGCGTGAACGGAAGGTGGGCGAAGCGCACCCCCGTGGCATCGGCGAGCGCATTCGAGACCGCGGGCGCCACCGGGTTGATGCCGCATTCGCCCTGGGACTTCGCGCCGAGCGGCCCGATGCTGTCGGTGGTCTCCGCGAAGAAGATGTCGGTGTGGGGCGTGTCGGCCAGGGTCGGGATGCGGCAGTTGCGCAGCTGCGGGTTGACCATCCGCCCCTCGTCGTCGTGCACCATGTTCTCGACGAGCGCCCAGCCGTAGCCCATCGAAACGGCGCCATCGAGCTGGCCGCGGCACTGCATCGGGTTGATCGGCAAGCCGATGTCGGCGGCGTGGACGCTGTGCAAGACCCGGATCTCGCCGGTGACGCGGTGCACCGCGAGGCGGACGCCCTGCACGTTGAAGGCGATGGTCCGCGGCGAGAGATAGGCCCGGCGGCCGACCGTGAAGCGATGGTCGACCTTGGCGCCCTCGGCGTGGAGATCGACGAGCGAGATGCGGCGGTTGCCGCAGATGACGCCGTCGTTGTCGAGGCGGCACTGGTCCATCGGCACGCCGGTGTGTCGGCTGGCGAAGTCGAGGATGTCCTGGGCCATGGCCTCGGCCGTCAGATGGACCGCCTTGCCGGCGACGACGACGCCGGTGCTGGCGAAGGTGCCGGTGTCGTAGGGGGTGCGGTCGGTGTCGGCGTTGATGATGCCGACGTCGTCGGCGCGCGTCCCCAGGATGGAGGCGGCGATCTGCTTGTGGGCCGTGGTGATGCCGTTGCCCATCTCGGTGGAGCCGCAGGCGAGGAAGTAGGTGCCGTCGGCCTTGAGGTGCATCTCGGCGCCCGAGCGATGCTCGGTGGGCGGGCCGCATTCGAGCATGGCCAGCGCCACGCCCCGGCCCTCGGCCCAATCCGCCCCCTCGGGCTTGGCGACGCCGTTGCCTTTGGCGAGCTCGCGCTCGACGATGTCGAGGCACTCGCCGATGCCGTGGCTGCCGAAGCTGGCGTCGGACGCCTCCTTCCAGATCGATTCGATGTTGTCGCCCGGCTGCACCACGTTTAGGCGCCGCATCGCGAAGGGATCGATGCCCAGCCGGCGGGCGAGTTCGTCGATGGCGCATTCGATCGCGAAGGTGGTCTGCGAGGCGCCGTAGCCGCGAAAGCCGCCGCCCGGCGTCATGTTGGTGTAGACGGCGTGGCCGATGCCCTTCTTGTTGGCGCAGCGGTAGGCCGCGATCGGGCTCGCCATGGCGGCCGCCAGGGTCTCGCTGCCGTGGCCGCCGTAGGCGCCGGTGTTGGAGAACACCTCGACGTCGAGGGCCGTCAGCGTGCCGTCCTTGCGGGCGCCGATCTTCACGCGGGTGGTCATCTGGTGGCGCGTGGTGGCGCCGATGAACTCCTCCTCGCGGGTCCATTCCCATTTCACGGGGCGGCCGAGCTTCATCGTGGCGAACAGCACGAGGTCTTCCGAGACCATCTCCTGCTTGCCGCCGAAGCCCCCGCCGACGCGCTCCGTGAACACGTGGAGGTCCCGGGGCGAGAGCCCCATGACGTAGGCGAGCTTCTGGCGCACCGCGAACGGCCCCTGCGAACTCGTGCGCACGTGCCAGCGGCCGTCCTCGCCCTTCCAGGCGATGGAGCCGTGCGTCTCGAGGTGCACGTGCTGGACGCGGGAGGTCGAGTAGGTCTGCTCGTGGACGACGTCGGCTTGCGCGAAGCCCTTGGCCACGTCGCCGATCTCGCCCTGCAGCGTGCAGAAGATGTTGTTGCTCCCCGCGACGTAGTCCTTGTCGTGCAGGATCGGCGCGTCGGGCCGCATGGCCAGGACCGGATCGAACACCGCCGGCAGGATCTCGTAGTCGACGTGGAGCGCGCGGCACCCCGCCTCGGCGGCCGCTTCCGTCTCGGCCACCACGGCCGCCACCCGCTGGCCGGAAAACCGCGCCACGTTGTCGAGGAGCAGGATGTCGTCGGGATCGACGAGGTGGTCCTCGTGCAGGGCCGAGCTGAACCGGCGCCCGGGCACGTCCTCCCAGGTGTAGACCGCGACCACGCCGGGCACGGCCAGGGCCGCCTGCCTGTCGATGCCGACGATGCGTGCGTGGGCGTGGGGCGAGCGCAGGACCTTCAGGTGCAGCAGGTCGGCCACCGCGATGTCCATCGTGTAGCGCGCGGTGCCGGTGAGAATGGTGTCGGTGAACGGATTGGGCAGGCTCGCCCCCAGCGCCTTGCCGGCCAGATCGGCCTCGATGTTGCACACGCCGTTGAGCGCGTCCTTGATCGAGCGGTAGCCGGTGCAGCGGCACAGGTTGCCCTTGAGGGCATGCGGCAGGTCGCTCTTCTGGGCCTCCGTCAGGGTGACGGCGGTCATGATCATGCCGGCGGTGCAGAAGCCGCACTGGAAACCTTGCGCGTCATGGAACGCCTGCTGGAGCGCATGCTTGTGCCCGCAGGGCGACAGGCCCTCGATGGTGGTGACCTCGCGCCCCTCGGCCCGGAAGGCCGGGACGAGGCAGGAGTGGAACGGCTTGCCGTCGATGTGCACCGTGCAGGCGCCGCAATCGCCGGAATCGCAGCCCTTCTTGACGCCGAACACCTCGAGGTCGCGCAGGAGGGTCCGCAGGCACTGGCCCGGCGCCGGCTCGGCGGCGTAGGCGCGGCCGTTGATGGAATACTCAGTCATGCGAGCTCCGTACGGATCTGTTCGGCCAGGTACTGCGTGACGTGGCGCTTGTAGGGAGCCGTCCCGTGCACGTCGTGGAAGTAGGCGTCCGCCGGCAGGCGCTCGTCGATGGCGCGGCGCAGCGCGTCCGCCGACGGGAGCGTGGCGAAGCGCAGCTGCACCGGCTTCGGGGTCGCCGCGGTGATCGTCAGGAGGAAATCCGCGCCGCCGTCGCCGGCGGTGCCGATGATCAGGGCGGCCGAGCGACCGTAGCGGGTCAGCGAGACCTGCCGCATGGCCGTGCGCTTCGTCAGCGCCGCGGCGGGCAGGTGGATGCTGCGCAGCAATTCGCCCTTGCCCAGGACGTTGGCGTGGTTGCCGGTGACGAAATCGACCACCGGGACGGTGCGCGCCTGTCCCTCGCGCGGCCACAGCGTGCAGACGCCCTCCAGCGCCGCGGTCAGCGAGATCATCGCGCCGGCCGGCAGCGACATGCAGACGTTGCCGCCGATGGTGGCGGCGTTCCAGACCTTGAACGACATCAGGAACGAGTCGATGCACTGCCGGAACAGGGGCACCGCGCGCCAGGCCGCCGGACCCTCGAACCCGTGCAGATCGACGACGCGACAGGTCGCGGCGATCTCGAGGCCGGCGTCGGTCGCCGTCAGCGGCGCCCAGCCCAGTCTCTCGAGATCGATCAGCGTATCGACCGCCACCTGCGGTTCCGCGAACAGCCAGGTGCCGCCCGCGAGCCACGAGTAGCCGTCGTGCCAGCCCTGGATCTCGTCCAGCGATGTCGGTCGCTTGACGTCGACAACGGTCGAAAGGTTCATCGTTGGCCCTCAAGGTTCGCAGGCTGCGGCGTCGGGTTCGTGAATGCCGTCGTCTGTCGTGATGCGGCGAATGACGCTCGCATTGCGATGAATCGGGTGTCGTTTGAAAAAGCCGGGCCGGTTGCCCTCACGAACCCAATAGGCTTTGTCCGAACCATCGGGGATACCGCCGCTTCCATCGGACGACACGCGGTGGCGGAGGTTTCTGCCGCGCCTCGATTGTCGTCTCGCCATGATGTACGGCCGAGCCGGTGAAACGCGGGTAAATGAAATCTGCGCTTGCGCGTTTCGCAGGAGCGCGGCGATGAAAATTGTAACGACGCGTGTTCGAAGAACATCGTATTGTTCGCAGACGTCGAGAGACGCCTAAACTGGTCTTCCGAAAAATTCGGATCCTGTCGGTGGCGTTCGACGCCTAGCCCGGAAGGTCGGTCGTCGATACGGGTGAGACGGATCGGCAACGAAAAAGCGACCGGCGCGGCGCAACCCGTTCATGCGACGCGGGAGGCCGATCGTGACGAAGATTCCCCGGATGGCGTCGCAATGCGGATTTCGACGCCGCTCCGGCACCGAGCCCACCGGCTTTGGCGATCCCTCGTGGATGAAACGCCGCCCTGTCCCGGACGCCCGGAGCGCCGGCGGAGGGTGATCCGGGATCCAGGGAGACGAGGGCCGCGGAGCGGCGCGCTATCGCCACCGTCGATCCCGGTTACGATTGAGGCGCGCCGGGCGTCCCGTCTTGCATGGCGGCGGCGTAGAACCGTTCGCATCCGTCCAGCCAGACATCGTGCGTGAAATGACGGCGGACGCGATCGTGGGCGGTGCGTCGCGGGATCGCGAAGGCGCGGCCGATGGCGTCCGCCAGGGCGGCCTCGTCGTCGGGCGGAGCGAAGGCGCCGGCCTCGCCGATGACCTCGCGGGCGGCCCCCCGGTCGAAACTCGCCACCGGCAGGCCGCAGGCCATCGCCTCGATGGCCACGAGCCCGAACGGTTCGTCCCAGCACGGCGTGAAGAGGAAAATGGAGGCTCTTCCGACCTCCGCCGCCAGGGACGGGCCGTCGAGATGGCCGCCGTAGCGGATCGCGCCGCCGAGCCGGGGCCGGACCTTGCTCTCCCAATACGCGCCATCCTCCGTCGAGCCGAACAGCGTCAGGGCGATGCCGGCCCGGCGCGCGGCCTGGATCGCCAGATGGGTTCCCTTGTAGGGGGTGATCCGCCCGCACCAGACCGCGCTGCCGTCGCCTCGGTCGTGGTAGGGCCAGTCCGCCGGGTCGATGCCGTTGTGGAGCACGCTGGCCTGCGGCGGCGCCCCGTCCGGGAACCACGCCCGCAACTGGCCGTGCGAGGTCACCGTGAGGCGGTGGCCAGGGACCACGCTGTCGTGCACGAACCAGCGCAGGGCGTCGTAGGGCGGAACGTGCAGGGAGGTGACGGTGGGGACCCGGCGGGTGCGCTCGCGGGCGAGCGGCAGGCGGCTGAGGCTGTTGTTGTGGACGACGTCGAACCCGCCCGCCGCGATCCGGTCGCAGGCGGCGGCGTAACCGGCGTCGAGATGCGCGACGAGGGCCGGGTCGCCGGTGTGTTCCTGGCCGGGGAACGTCGCCTCCTGATGCCGGGGGATCACGGCGTCGAGGGTGAAGCGGGGGTCGCTGTCGCCCGAGGCGAACAGCACCACGTCGTGGCCGCGGGCGCGCAGGCCCTCGGCGAGGTGCCAGCTGTGGGCCTCCATGCCGCCCCGAAACGGCGGTGCGATCGGCTGGCGGACGTGGGCGAGGACGGCGATCCTCATGCGGGCACGCGCGCGGTCTCGGCCGGGGATGCGGCGGCGGCGATCCGCGCGTCGAGGAGGCGGATCACCGTGGCGGTGTTGGCGTAGGGCTGGTGGCTCTGCTGGCCCGTCAGCGCGAGGTCGTCGGCATCGGGCCGGCGCAGGATGCGGATCGGCCGGCCCGGGGCATCGTCGATCAGCCCCATGAGGCGGAAGGCGTAGAGCCAGTGGCCCATGGTGCGGTAGCCCCATTTCGCCTCGAACAGCTCGGCGTTGCGCACGACGCTGTCGAGGTGGTGGATCGGCGGCATGTGGTGGGGGTGATACTGGTGGTGCGCGAGCCCGCCCCTGATCCAGGCGATGGGGATGCCGTACCCGTCGAGGGTCTTGCCGAAGTCCGTGTCCTCGCCGCCATAGCCGGTATAGCGCTCGTCGAAGCCGCCGGCGGCGAGGAAGGTCGCCCGCCGCATGGCGAAGTTGAGCGACCAGAAGCACCGGTAGTCGGTGCAGATCTCGATGCCCTCGGCCGGCGGGCCGCGCCGGTCGGAGTGGCGCTGCGCGAGGGGGCCGAAGTCTTCGCTCCGCCAGGCGCCGCCCGTGGCGCCGCCGGGCAGGTAGAGGACTTCGCCCATCAGCAGGCCGTCAAGTTCGTCGAGCCGGCGCGCGTAGTCGGCCACCAGGTCCGGCGCGGGGATGCAGTCGACGTCGAGGAAGACGACGTGCTCGCCGGCGGCCGCCGCCACGGCGCGGTTGCGGGCGGCGGCCAGGGGCAGCCGGTCGCCGCCCACGACGATCTGGCGGATCGGGAACGGCGCCTCGGGGAGATCGTAGGGCAGGTCCTGCATCACCGCCACGATCAGTTCGACGGGGCTTTGCGTCTGGCGGGTCAGGCCGAGCACCAGGTTGTGCAGATGGGTCGGGCGCCCCTGAGCCAGGGTCACGACGGTCACGCTCGGCATGCTGGACGGTTCCGGATCGAGGAGTCGAGGATCAGGCGGCGGGCGCGCCGGCCCAGAGGTCGTCGGTGAGGCCTTCGAGCCAGCCCGCGGCGCGGGCGGCGGCCTCGGGGGCGTGGAGCGGGCGCAGGATCTCGCCGTCGAGGGCGCGGGCCCGGTCGAGGAGGTCGCGCCAGCCCTGGAGATCGCCGGGCCAGCGCGGCGCCTGCACGGCGGCGCCGAGGCGCACGAGGGCCTCGGCCTTGCGGGTCTGTTCGCCGAAATAGCGCCATTCGGGCATCACCACGAGGCGTCCGCCGACGCGGGCGACCTCGTGAATGGTGTTGTCGCCCGCCGACGCGATGACGATGTCGGCCGCCGCGAGATGGTCGGTGACGGAGGCGACCCAGCCGAGTTCGCGCAGGTTGGAGAAATCCGTCTCGTGGCCCTCGCGGTGGGTCGGCCCGAGGGTCAGCCACAGGGCGTCGGGGACGGCGCGCGCGGCGACGGTGAGCGGTGCGTAGGGCGTGCCGCTGCCCCCGCCCCCGGTCACGGCGACGACGATCTCCCGGGCCGGGTCGAGGCCGAGGCGGGCGCGGGCCTCGGCCCGGGTCGGCACCGGGTCGACGCTCGTGCACAGGCCGCCGCTGTAGAAGGTCCTGGCCCGCAGGTAATCCGGATAGTCGTCCTGCTCGAGACGCGGGTCGAAGGGGGCGAGCATGCCCACACACGCCTCGTAGGCGCCGATATGGCCGATGTCGGAGCGGTCGCCGTGCATGCGGATCTGCACGGCCGGGACGCTGGCGGCGCGGGCGAGCAGCGCGATCTCGGCCGAGACGTCGACGACGAAGAGGCCGATGCCCCGGTCGTCGAGGTGGTCGAGGATGGCCCGCATGGTCCGGCGGGTCTCCGTCACGCCGAGGGGCACGCAATGCATCACGCTCGGCGTCGGCTCGGCGAACAGGCGCGGCGTCGGGACCCTGGCGCCGATCATGTCGGGCAGGCCGACGATCTCGATGTCGCGGGCAAATCCGTCGAACAGGCCCGGGTCGGCGGTGAGGACGGAGACCGGCCGGTGGCGTGAGAATTCGGCGACCACGGCGCGGGTGCGGTTGGCGTGTCCGCGCCCCTGGTGGTGGACGAAGAAGGCGATGGGTTTTGTCATGGAACTCGAAACTCAGGAGAACAGGCGCGTGCCGGGCTGCAGGGCGGCGGCGATCTCGGCCGGCTCCGGCGCGCGCAGCCGCCGGATCTCGGGCGCGTCCGGCTCCCATGCGATGAGGCCGGCGTCGCGGAACTGGCCGAGCCAGTAGTCCATGCACCAGGTGCCGTGCCGGGCGTGGAAGCGGGCGGCGTTGCGCAGGATGTGGTCGAACTGGTGGAGCGGCGGCACGTGCACCGGATGGTGCTGGTGGTAGGCGCGGGCGCCCGCGACCCAGTGCGTCGGCAGGCCGGCGGCGGCCAGACGCACGGCGAAATCGGTCTCCTCGGCGCCGTACCCGGAAAACCCCTCGTCCATGCCGCCCAGGCCCGCGTAGGCGGCGGCCGGCAGGGCGAAGGACAGGCCCCACAGTTCCTTCGCGTCGGGCTCCGGGCGCAGGCCGGTGGCGGGGATCGCGGGCTTGGCCGGATGGACCCGGCCGAGGCGGTCGAGGCGCGCGTCATCGAGGTCGGGCCCGACCGCGCCCTCGGGCAGGTAGAGCACTTCGCCGAGCAGCAGCCCGTCGGTCGCCGCCCCCGCATAGGCCGCGACCAGTCCCGGCCCGGGGATGCAGTCGACGTCGAGGAAGATCAGGCGCTCGCCCCGCGCCGCTTCGGCGGCGCGGTTGCGGGCGGCGGCGAGCGGCATCGGCTCGCCGGGAACGAACACGTGGCGCACGCGGCACCCCGGGTCGGGCAGGTCGGGCACCGGCTCCGGCTGCATCCAGGCGATCACGAGTTCGCATGGCGCCATCGTCTGGCGGGCGAGCCCGCGCATGAGGTTGCGCAGGTGCGCGTCCCGGCCCCGGACCAGGGTGAGCACGCTGGCCGGGCCCCCGGCCTCAGGCGACATGGGCGAGGGTCTTCCGGAAATGCGCGACGCCTTCGATGACGCCGCGGGCATGCGAGGCGCGGGCGACGTAGGAATGGCCGAGCGCCGCGTGGCTCGCGAGGTCGTCGGAGAAGTTCGCCACGATGATCGCCTGACGGCCGGCCCGCAGCATCTCGACGTCGTTGCCGGAATCGCCGGCTACGAACACGTTGCCCTCGCCGAGGCCGTAGAGGGTGCGCACGTGGTCGACGGCCGTGCCCTTCGAGGCTAGGGGCGGCAGCACGTCGAGGTAGCGGCCGTGGCTGTGGATGAGGGAGGCGGGCAGGCCGGCGGCGTCGAGGCGCGTCCGCACCCGCCGGACGGTATCGGCATCCCCGAAATAGCTGAGCTTGTGCGTGCGCTGCTCCAGCGGCCCCTGGGCCACGAGGTCCGGCAGGTCGGACAGGGCGGCTCGCACGGCGGTCCGGTCCCACCCGCGCGAGACCGCCTCGCGCCAGGGCCGGTCGACGGAGTAGCTGACGCCGTTGGGGTCGAGGTGATAGATCTCGGAGCCCACCGAGGTGATCATCACCTGCGGGCGCGGGCTCGCCTGCTGCTCCAGGATCGCCATGGCGCTGTGGAACGAGCGCCCGGTGGCGACCCCGAAGGCGAGGCCCTCCTGCTCGCTGCGCCAGCGCCGGAACGCGCTGAGCCCGGCGTCGCAGCCCACCAGGGTGTTGTCGATATCGCAGATGAGGAGCTGGCGCGGATCGCGCAGGGGCGGTTCGGCCGAGCCCAGCGCCCGCAGGAGGGCGTGGTAGCGCGCCGCGTGGCGGTCCCAGTCGTAGGCCGCCGCCGCCCGGGCGCCGCCGGCCACGAAGCGGTCTCGCAGGCCCGGCTCGTCGAGGATGCGCAGGCACGCCCGCGCGATCGCGCCGGGATCGCGCGGATCGACCAGAAGGCCGTTGCCGCAGGTCTCGACGATGTCGTTGGGGCCGCCGCTGTCGGTGGCGACCAGCGGCAGGCCGGCGGCGGAGGCCTCCAGCAGGGTCAGGCCGAACGGCTCGTTCAGGGCCGGGTTGACGAACACGCCGCCGCGCACCCGGGCATAGGCGTAGAGCGCCGGCACGTCCTCGGGGCGATGGGTCTTGGGGTAGGCGACCCGGCCGTAGAGGTCGTAGCGATCGATGAGGGCGAGGAGTTCGCGCATGGTCCCGGCCATGCCGCCGTCGAGGTCGTCGAGGTCGCCGCGAGTTCCGGCGACGAGGACGAGGTTGGCCCGCGCCTGGAGGTCGGGGCTCTCGCCGTAGGCCGTCACCAGGGCGGCGAGGTTCTTGCGCGCCACCGGCCGGGCGAGCGCCAGCAGGGCCGGTCTGAGGGGGGCGCGCAAAAACCGGTCGATGGTCGCGTCGACGCGCGGGCAGGGTTGCGCCCCCTGGAAGCGCGCGAGGTCGCTGCCCGGCGGAACCACCCGGATGCGGCCGGGATCGTAGGCGGCGTAGGCCGCGTATTGCACCTCGGCCTCGTCGCGGGACGAGGCGACGACGAGGGCGGCGCGGGCGAGCGCGGTCTCCTCGGCGGCGATCCGATGCGCGAGCCGCGGGTCGGCGTCCGCGCGATGCCCCATCGCAGCGGCCTTGACCCGCCCGAGCGAATGGGCGGTGAACACGAAGGGGATGCCGAGGCGGTCCTCGACCCGCGCGGCGACGGCGGCGGCATCGGCGTAATGGGCGTGGATCACGTCCGGTGCCGTCGGTTGCGCGGCGATCCAGGAGACGAGTCCGTCGGCGAAGCTCGCGACCTCCGCGTGGAGGTCTTCCTTCGGCAGGTAGCCCGGCGACGCGCTGGCGAGTCGCACGATGGTCACCTTGCCCGATACCGCCTCCTCGGGCACGGCGTAGGCGTCCCCCAGCGTGCTGTCGAACAGGCGGGTCGCGACGACGATCCTGTCCACGGTCGCATCCTGTGCGCAGGATCGAACGAGGTCGAGGAGGTAGCGGATGTGCCCACCCGTATCCGCGGTGAGACCGTAGGCGACGCCGTCACCACGAAGACATCCTTGAAGTGCGACGTGAAGAACGAACATCGTCAGCGCGATAGCGTCAAAACGAGCGCCAGTGCATCACCAAATGTTAATTCCAACGCTAAAGTACAGCCGATGATCAGGGTCGCACAGGTCGCACCCAATATTTTCCCTACCCCGCCCCTCCATCATGGAGGCACGGAGCGCGTCGTTCACGATCTGGGCGTGGCGCTGCGGGGTCTTGGCGTCGAGGTAACCCTGTTCGCCCCCTCCGACAGTGTGACAGATCTCCCTCGCGTCGGGGATTATCCCAGCCTCGCCGCCCTCGAGGCCCGCGAGGGCAAGGTCGCGCCGGGGGTGCCCGCGGCCCTGGAAGCGCTGCAGATGGAGGCGCTTGCCCGCCGCCTCGACGCGTTCGACATCGTCCATTGCCACGGTGAATTCGCCCATGCCGCGGTGCTGGGTGTGCGGCGATGCCGCAGCCTGACGACGGTGCACTGGCGCGTGGACGAGCGTGACCGGGCGCTGTTCTTTTCCGGCTTTCCCGACCTGCCGGTGGCGGCGATCTCGGCGGCGCAGGAGGCCGGCATTCCGGCACCGAACCGCGCCGGCATCGTCCACCACGGCATCGCCCGCGACCGCTACGCCCTGCGCACCGACCCCGAGGGCGGCCTCGCCTTCGTCGGGCGGATGACCGACCAGAAGCGGCCCGATACGGCGATCCGCGTCGCGCGGGCGGCCGGCCTTCCCATCCGCCTCGCCGGGACTGTGGATGTCGGAAACCCGGGCTATTTCGACCGGGCGGTCCGCCCGCTCCTGGGAGAGGATGCGGTCTACGTCGGCCCGGTGGACGACCGCGCCAAGGGGCTGCTTCTCGGCGACGCCCGCGCCCTCCTGTTTCCGATCGACTGGCCCGAGCCGTTCGGCCTCGTGATGATCGAGGCCATGGCCTGCGGCACGCCGGTGATCGCCTGGAACCGCGGCTCGGTGCCCGAGATCGTCGAGGACGGGATCACGGGCTTCGTCGTTTCCTCCGAGGCCGAGGCGGTCGCGGCGGTGGCGCGGGTGGGAGAGCTCGACCGCACGCAGGTCCGCCGCCGCTTCGAGGCGCGCTTCACCGCCGCGCGCATGGCCGCGGACTATCTCGCGATCTACCGGCGGCTGCTCGCGGCGTGAGCGCTCGCCTGCGCACGGCGCTGCTCGCCTGGGATTATCCGCCGGCCACGAGCGGCCTCTCCACCGCCGCCCGCGAGATCGCGGAAAGCCTCGGCGGGCGCGATGTCCATGTCACCGTGTTCACCCTCGACCGGATCGGCGCGGGCGAGGCCGGCGGGGTGGCCATCGAGGGCATCGGCCTCCCGCCCGGCTCGCCCCTCGCGCGGCTGCGGCTGTGGGGATCGGCCGGGCATCTCGCGGCACCGCTGGCGTTTCGCCGGGCGGTGCTGCACGCCCATGCCCGCCGACCGTTCGACTGCATCGAGGCGACCAACTGGTACGCGCCGGCCGCCCTCCTCGCGGGCGGGGCCGGGCCGCCCCTGGTGACCCGCAACTCGACGCCCGCCGCCTTCACGCGCGGGCCGCCGACATCCCTGCGCGACCGCCTCGACGGTCTGGCCGCCGACCGGCTCGAGCGCCGGCAGGCCAGGCGGAGCGCCGGACTGATCTCGAACACCGCCGATCATGCCGCACGGATGACGGCGCTCTACGGCCTTCGTCCGGAGCAGCCTCACGCGGTGGCGGGCCTGAGCCTTCCCCCGGAGATGAAGGAGCGTGGCCGATCCGCCCCCTACCCGGGGGTCGAGGGCGGTCCGGTCCGCCTGCTGTTCGTCGGCCGGGCCGAGGCGCGCAAGGGCTTCGACCTCCTGCTCTCGGCCGCCGCGATCCTCGACGCCGATTGCGAGGCGGGGAGGCTGCCCCCCTTCGAGATCGCCCTCGTCGGCGTGGCGGCGGCCGACCTGCCGGTGGCCTGCCCGGCATCGGCCCGGCGGCGATTGCGGCCGCTGGGCCGGATCGACGCCGCCGCCCTCGACAGGGCCTACGCCACGGCCCATGCGGTCCTCGCCCCCTCGCGCTACGAGAGTTTCGGCCTCGTCTACCAGGAGGCCCTGGCCTACGGCCGCCCGGTGGTGGCCTGTGCCGAGGATGCCAGCGCCCGCGCCTTCGTCGGCGGCCCGGGCGCGGGACTCCTGGCGCGAGAGGCGACGGGTGCCGCCCTCGCCGACGCCGTGCGACCGCTGCTCCTCGATTCCACCCTGCGCCTGACGCTGCGGGACAGGGCGCTCGCGGCCGCCGGCGCCTTCGACCGGGCGCGGCTCGGTGACGAGACGCTGGCCCTCTACGAACGGGCCATCGCGGCGGCGCGTCAGGGCCGGTAGGGGCGCAGCAGCGCCTCCTCCTCCTCCGGCCGCCCCCGGCCGGGGTCCATCGCCTCGTAGCGCCGGGAGCGCGCCGCGACATGGGCCCGGGACAGGCGGTGTTCGATGGCGCCGTGGAGCGCGATGAAGCTGCGGCGCCAGTCGCCACCGAGGTCAGGCCGCTCGTGGACCCGCCCCCGGTAGCGCAGGCCGGCACGCGCGAGGCGATACTGGACGTCCGGATGCACGTCCGACAGCACCCCGTCGACGCGATTGTGCCGGGGCAGCCCGATCGACAGGATCTCTCCGTCCTCGGCGAGGTCGACGAGGGCCGGCAGCAGGTCTCCCACGGCGGGCGGGAGATCCTCGTCGGCGTCGAGCTGGAGCATCCACGGGCTGCGTGCCAGGTCCTGCAGCGCATTGCGCTGGGCCGCGAAATCGCCGCCGAGCGGTCGGGCTGCGATCCGCACGGCCCCGGCCGGAAAGCCCGCGATGGTGGCGGGAGCCGGCGATCGCTCGGGGGCATCGACGAGGATCGCCACGTCCGAGGTCCAGGCCGCGTGACCGGCGATGCCACCCAGCACGGTATCGAGATCGCCGGGACGGCACAGGAGGCCGAGGGAGACCTTTCCCGGCTGCGCCGATGCGAGGTCATAGACCTCGCCACGGCCGGCCCGGTCGGAATGCGGCCGGAGTAGTGCCGCGCGATCGGCCTCGCAGAGGGTGCGGATTCCCCGCCCGAGCGCGGTGGCTGCCGTGCGAAGGGTGTAGACGTCGAGGCCGTAGGGGGCCTCCGGCGCCAGGCGGAATGTCGGACCGGCCAGGGCCCGGACGAGATGCGTGCGGCAGGCTTCGTGGTCCGCCCCCTCCTCCAACACGACGCCGCAGGAGGCGCAGACGATCGGGAAAACCCGCTGGCGTCCATCGGCATAGACGATGTGCCGTCGCGTCGGCGCCAGGGTATCGGCCAGGCAGACGAAGCAACGTCGCATGGTGCTTCCTCTCTGCCGTCCGCGCTCCCGCGGCGCGACCTTGCGTACACCGTCGAGGCTCGGCGCGCATGACAGGGTGGCGCGTTTCGTCTCAAAGGTCGCAGACCGCCTCGAGGAATCCGTCCCCATGCCGCCGTTCCCCGCCTTCGACGGATCGCGCGTCGCCATCGTCGGCAATGCACGCGAGATCGGCGACCGGGGCCGGGCGATCGACGCGGCCGATTGCGTGGTGCGCTTCAACAATGCTTGCGGGTTCGGCGGCGCGGCGGGCTCGCGGGTGACGGTCCTCGCCCTCGTCAATCGCGGCGGGCAGGCGCGCGCCTGGGTCGAGGACGGGGGCTTCCTCGATCGCCCGGTCGTCAGGCAGTCCGGCGGCTTCCTGCTGCCGTTTCCCGAACTCGCACCGGACGAGGAAGGGGCGCACGAGCGGGTGTGCTGGACGGCGCCGTTGCAGGGTCGCCTCGTCGACCGGCCGGTCCGGCTCCTGCCGTCGACGCTGCATGACCGCGCCCGGCACCTGCTGGTCGCGCGCGGCTGCGCCTCCCCGAACCCGAGCACCGGCTTTCTCGTCGCGCTCGCCGTCCTGGAGGACCGGGCCGCTTGCCTGCCCCCCATCGACGTCTACGGGTTCGGGTTCGCAGGCTGGGCCGGCCATCCGTGGGAGGCCGAGCGGGCGTGGTTCGAGGCCGGCCACAACGCCGGACGGCTGCGGCTGCATCCCCTCGCCGCGACCTGATCGGACTGCCGGTCGCCACTGTCACGAACCCTGCCCGGGGCCGCTGCGCAGCCGAGGTCGGTAACCAACGGTTAACCATGTTGCGGACAGTCTCCCTCCACGAGGAGTGATCATGCCCGGACGCAATTTCGATCGCCTGAGCGAGGCTCAGCTCATCGCCGGCCGGACGGATACGCGCCGGGTCCATGTCGCACCGCTGGTGCGGACGACGGAGCCCAGGAGGGTATCCGAGCTCTTGGACGCCATCGACCAGATCGCCGAGGCGGCGATCGGCGAACGCAGCTTCCTCCACGTGAAGCCCACGAGGATCGGACGCTGAGCGTGCCCGGCTCGATGTCTTCCCGTCCTGCGCCGCCTCAGCAGGAATAGGGGACGAGCCGGGAGAAGCGCCCGACATCGGGCCTGTGGCAGACGCGAGGCTTGCGACCGACGATCTCTGCGTTCGCCGCACCGCGTCCGACCTTCGCGCCCATCGACCGATGGTGCCACTGCGCCCCATGAGGGTCGGCGCCCCCACGGGGCTGCGCCGTCGAAGGTCCGGACTGCACCATCAGGAGCATGGCCGCGGTCGCCAGGAGGGTGATGCGCATGCTCGGCTCTCGGTCGCTGTTTCCGGTCCCCCTGCAAATGGTGAGGCCGTCCGCCGGGAACCACCGGCCGCGACCGTGAGGCGCGACGCGATCCCCCGAACCCTGGTCCCGGCTTGTCGCCCTTCGGCTCGGCGACCCATCGCGCATCTTTGGAACGCCGCCGCGGGCAAAGCTTGTGACGCCACGCTGGAGGAACAGGCCGAACCTTCCCTTGGTTGACGGTCACGAACACTCATCCAAGGACCACAGATGACCCTTCTTCGCACACTGGTTGCCGCCACCGCCCTTTCGACGCTCACGGCCGCCACGGCCCTGGCGGCCCCTTGTGCCGTCGGAACGACCACCAACAGCCAGGGCAGCCAGGCATCCGCCGACAAGAGTTCGAAGGTCGACGGCGCCTCCGATGCCAAGGTGACGCCCGGCGCGAAGGCGGAATCGCCCGGTACGGTCGGCGCGATGAACAACGTCGGCGCGAACACGCAGCCCGCCCCCGGCGAAAAGAAGCCTGCCGAGGGCCAGGTCGTGAAGCCCGGCAGCAACGACTGCTGAACCGCCACGTGACCGAACTCGCCGCCGGGTTCGATTTCCGGCGGCGAGGTCGAGGCTTTCCCGTGCACGCATGGGAGGTGGTCGAGAGCTCGTACAACCGATTGCAGTCGCTCTCGTGTTCTTCCTGAGTCAGAGGTCTTCAGCTGCCGGCCTCATAACCAGCCGCCGACGTTACGGCGAAGCAGACGGCGGCGAGATCGTTGGTCTCCACGCGGTCGTGGCGTGTGGCGATGCGGCAGAAGTCCTCGAGGCGACCGATCATCCGCCCGCTCGATGCCCCGCGTGTCCGTGGGCGAATGCGCCGCGATCCTTCGCAAGCTGCACCTCCGTCAGCCAAACCTGGTCTACTGGCTCCTCTCACAGATACCCCGAATCACACCCGCGCCGTTCGCGCCACCGTTATACGTCCGGACGCTAGGCCGCCTGGAAGCACCGGTGGATCAGGCCGCGCAGGGCCACCCGCAGGTTCGCGGTGCGGGCGATCGGGTCGATGTCGGTCGTGAACAGCCGCAGGATCAGGCTGTGGCGCTGGCGCCGGTCGGGCTCCAGTCCGACGGCAAGCGTCCCGTCGGCGGAGGCGGTGAGCCGCGCGGCGATCCAGCCCGCCGGCGCGACGTGCACCCGCAGGGCATCGCCGGGGACGAGGATGTCGGGGTCGCCCCGCAGCCGCAGGTGCGCCGTGGTCATCCCGAGGCTCGTCAGTGTCCCGTCGTAGGTGGCACCCCCGATCTGGATCTCGGCCGGTTCGTCGACGGCGAATTCCTCGGCGCCCCGCGGCCGCTCGAAGCAGACGAGGAAGGCGACGAAGGTGAACGCCATCGCGACGCCGGCCCAGATCAGGTTGAAGTAGTCGAGGGGCGAGATTTCGGTGGCTCCGACGGGCGAGACGAACGACCACACGATCGAGGCCGCCGAGAGCAGTGCGATCCCGCCGAAGCCCGCCGCCATGCGTCCGCGCACCGTCGAGACCGAGCGGTCGCCGCCCTTGTCGGTCACCTTGAAGGGCCGCCCGAACGGGCGGATCGCCGCCGAGACGAGCGTGACGGTGATGGCCAGCGCGGTCATGATGTGGGTCACCTCCATGAACAGCGGCAGGGTGCGCCGCCCGGAGACCCAGCCGCTGTAGACCCACAAAGCCAGCAGCGCCGGCAGGCCGTAGCGCAGGAACGACAGGTAGTCGGCATAGAAGGCCGGCATGTCGAAGAACCAGTAGATCGACGGGGCCACCAGCATCAGCACGATGAACGGCTTGCACAGCCAGTTCAGCACCCCGTGCAGGTAGTGCAGCCGCTCCCGCATCGCATAGCCGGGACCGCGGAACGGGCCCTGCTTCAGGAGCGCCACCTGGATCGTGCCGAGGCACCAGCGCGTGCGCTGGGTGATGTACTCCGGCAGGCCCTCCGCCGAGAGGCCGGCGCTGAGGCGCTCGTTCAGCCAATGGGTCCGGTAGCCGTGGCGCATCAGCGAATAGGTGAGGTTGATGTCCTCGCAGATCGCGTCGTGGGGGAAGCCGCCCATCTCGTTGACGCGGTCCCGGCGCACCAGGAACGAGGTGCCGACGCAGAAGGCGCAGCCCCAGGCGTCCTTGGCCGGCTGGAACACGTCGAAGAAGATGCGCTGGTCGTCGACCCAGGCGTCGGCGGCCATCAGGTTGTGCTGGATCGGATCGGCGTTGAAGAAGAACTGCGGGGTCTGCACCACGGCGCAGCGCGGGTCGTGGAACAGCCCCACCGCCCGCTTGAGGATGTTGGGCGCCACCGCGAAGTCGGCATCGAGCACGAGTATGATCGGCGCGTTGCTGCGTGTTTCGGTTAGGCGCAGGGCGTTGTTGAGGTTGCCCGCCTTCGCGCCCTCGTTGTCGGCCCGGGTGAGATAATTGGCCCCGACCTCCTCGCAGAAATCCTTGAGCCAGGCGCGGCGGGTGTCGTCGCAGACCCAGACGGTGACGTTGGGATAGTCCACGGCCAGGGCCGGGATGATCGACTTCTCGACCACGTCGAGGGGCTCGTTGTAGGTACAGATGAAGATGTCCACCGCCGGCCACTCGCCGCTGGCGGCGAGCCTGGCGCCCTCGCGGTCGGCCTCGGCCGAGCGATCCTTGAACCGGACCAGGATGACGATCGACATCAGCGTGTAGAGGATCGCCACCATCTCGAAGCCGAAGAACAGGTACGGCCACAGCTTGTCGAGGCCGGGCTCGATCCGCGGCAGCGTGTCGTGCCAGCGCCAGAGCGCGTAGCAGAGGATGAAGGTGGCGGTGACCGCGCCGAACAGGACGCGGGAGGCCGCGCTCGCCCTGTCGAGCAGGCCCGCCATCACCAGGATGCCGAGCAGGATGCCGAGATCCAGGGTGAGAACCGCGGCGACGTCGGTGGGGGCTTCGAACATCGTCGTCTACTCCGCGGTCCGGCCGGTGAAGGGGTTCCAGCCGGTGGCGGCGAGCGCGGCCCAGGCGGTCGCGCCGAGGTGCGGCCGGCGGAAGTAGAAGAAGTCCGGTTCCTTGCTCGCCGGGCCGATGGCGATACCGGTGGTGAGGCGGGCCACGTTCGCGGCGTAGAGGTATCCGGATGGCGAGACCTGCCCTGACAGCCCGTCGAGGAGCCGCATGGCCTCCGGCACCCTGCCGAGCGCCCGCAGGGTCAGTGCCGCCTGCGCCGTCCCCTCGATCCAGAGTCCGTCGCGATCCTCGTTGAAGTCGAAGCCGCCGGGCACCCCCATGTGGGCCTCGGCATAGGCGTAGGCGGCCCGCCAGGACGCGGGCGCCCCGAGAACGCCGATCAGCGGCCAGAGCTGGGTGTCGAGCGCGGTGTGAGCGATGGGCTGCAGGGCGCCGTCCGGCACGGTGCCGAGGCGGAACAGGCCGGGATCGGCCACGAAGGCCGCATCGAGGAAGCCGCGGGCGGTCTTCGCCGTGGCGGCGTCCTCCGGGCGGCCGTCGAGGCGGTGGAGCCAGGCGGCGACGGCGTGGACGTCGAGGTTGTGCTCGGTGGACTTCCAGGCGAGCGGCGTCTGCACCGGGTCGAACCCGTCGACCCCGCCCGAAAACCCTTCCGGGGGGCGGCGGTCGCGGGTGTGCTCGCCGATCCAGCCGAGCATCCGGCGCGCACCGGTCCGGTAGCCGCCGTCGGGGGCGGCCTGGTCGAGGGTGAGGAGCGCCAGGGCGGCCCAGGCGACGTTGCCGGTGGCGGTGCCGTCCTGGTAGGCGTCTTCGGCCCAGAGGTTCTTCTTAGCGTCCCACCAGCCCGGCATCGGCGGCGGTCCGTCGCCGACGGGGCCGGCGCGGTAGGCGTTGCGCACCCGCCCGTCCGAGAAGGTGCGGTCGTGGGACAGCCCATGCAGGAGGGCGTCGCCGATCCGCCGGGCGCGGGGGACGTCGCCGCAGGCCACCAGGGCGATGGCCGCCAGCGCGTTGTCGTAGGTGAAGGCCGATTGGCGCAGGGGAAGCGGCAATTCCGCCTCGCCCTCCCCCGGCCGGTAGCTGGCGACGAACACCGGGCCGGAGCCGGCCGCATCGACGCCCGCGCCGAGCGCCGCGCAGAGCGGCGTGGCGGTCGGGTGGCGCGGGCCGGCCGCCGCGGGCATGGCGGCCAGCATCAGGGCGACGGCGGCGATCCGCACGATCACCGCAGAGTCTCGGCCCGGCGACCGTCGTGGCCTTCGTCGCGGGCCGCATCCGCATCGCTCACCGGCGAGATCCAGGCGGCGACCCTGCGGATGCCGTGGGACATGGTGACGGCGACCTCGCGGACGTTCGTGCTGACGGCCGTCCAGCCGGCCTGCGCCTCCGGGCCGGTGAAGCCCGACGCCACCGCTTTCCACGCCACCGAGGCCGAGGGGATCCAGCCGTTCTCGCGGGTGATCGTCACCCACTGGCCGACGGAGCAGGGACTGGTGCGGGCCTGCGGCCGCGGGCGATCGGTGGATGCATCACCCTCGGCACGGTCGAGGCTGACGAGCACGTACATCTCGCGCCGCTCGGTCTGGGGGAACGGCACCGCGTATTGCTGGTCGGTCTTGTCGCTGGTCTTTGGCAGGATCTCGCTCACCCGGCCCGGCTGCGGCTCGCTCGAACCGGCGGACGAGATCGTCACCGGAGTGCCGACGGCGAGATCCTGCGCCTGACGATACGAGAAGATGCCCACCGCGAAGGCCTGCTCGCAATCGACCAGCGTGGCGACGGAATCGCCGGGATTGACGTGGCGCCCCTGCGCTGCGCCGAGGCTGAGGACGACGCCGCCGTTCGTCGCGCGCAACTGCGCGTCGGTGAGGCTGTCGAGGCGCTTGCGCTCCGCGTCGAGCAGGGCCGTCTGGGTCTTCAGGCTGGAGGTGAGCTGGGTCTCCTCGATCGCCAGGCGCTGGGCGTCGAAGGCGAGGTCGCGCCGCTTCTGCGTGAGGACGGCGAGGCTGTTGGACTGGTTGCCGACGAAGACGTTCTTGCGCACCGCGGCGAGTTCGGCGGACTTCTGCGCGAGCTTGGCGCTCTCGGCATCCTTGTCGAACCGGGCCGCCTCGAGCTTGTACTGGGTGGGGCGCACCAGATCGATGCTGGCGGCGTTGCGGTCGACCATCGACTGCTGGCGGTCGACCACCGCCTTGGTCGATTGACCCTCGGCGTTGGCCACCCCGACACGGGCCCTGGCCTCCGTCACCTCGCCTTCGAGCTTGGCCACGGTCTGCTCGACCTGCCGCTTGATCTCGGCATCCAGCGCCGCGACGTAGGCCTCGTCGGATTCCCGCTTCTGCCGGGCAGCGAGAAGGGAGCCGCGCAGTTCGGAGACCTTGCCGTCCAGGGTGATCAGGGTGGTGCGGTCGATGCGGGCGTTGTGGATGCGCGCCACGGTTTCGCCGGGCGCCAGCCGTTGCCCGATGCCGGGGGCGATCTCGGTCATCTCGCCGGCGATGGGCGCGGTGAGGAGGCTGATCGGCGCGTTGATCACCGCCCGGTCGGACTGGTCGGCCAACAGCGGCGGCAAGGTCGCCGTCGTCATCAGCAACGCCAGCACCGTCGCGACGGAATAGGCGGAGATGCGGACCATCCGCGTATGATTTCGGTTGTGCCCGTTGTGCGGCGCAACAAGAGGCCCCGCCGAAGCGGAGGTGGAGGATTTCGGGGTCATGGGGAGGGCCCTTGCAAGAAGAAACGGAAGTCCGGCGGGGGTGCGACAGTCCCGATGCTTCAAGGGTTGAAGTCGTTCGGGGCCACGCGCGTCGGTAGTGTTTCCTCGCGCTCTGCCGATGATATGGCGATTTCGAATCGCTCGACGTCGTGCAGATCGTTAACGGTAATACAAGTGTTCGATAAAATCAAACCGGTTATATTTATACGAAGTGAGCATAATTGATCAAGATTGACTTATATTGCCAGAAGCGATCCCGGTCTGAAGAGCGCATCGACCTCATAATATTCGGCGTTCATGTTGTAAGGCTGCGCTTTTACCAAAGCGCGCGATGCCATCCCGATCTCGACGACATCGCATTACCCAGGACCGGAAGCCACGGACGACATCGTTTCGTGCCGGCGCCGTGCCGACACCCGCTCACAACGGCGGTGCAGCAAAAACCGTTCCGTTAATAAAACGTTGCAATTTTACACTCAATTCTGGGGTGAAACCCTTCGTCGGTACAGTCCAACGCCCTTTGCGGGGCGGCCCGTCTCGGTTCGACCGCGCGCATGCCCCTTGCTCGGCCGTACTTTGCTGGGCACGGCGAGGCCGTGAGCGCTGTGCCGGCCGGCTCCGTCGAGGATGAGCACGGCGTGGGCGGTGGGATCGACGCTGCGGCCGATCTCGGCGCGGTGCGCGTTGATCGCCGAGGCGTCGCAGCGGGGTATGACGAGACCGGCCCCCTGCCCTTCTCCGGGCAGATCGCCGCGACGACGTAGGCGTCGCCCGTCGCCGGTGCGAGATCGGAAACGATGCCCCCCACGGGCGCCGTGATGAGCGCCCGTCGCCGGTGGTGGTCAGGACGCCTGTCGCACCGGTTGCGCCGCGACGGGGGTGCCGAGGTCGCGGTGCAGGCCGGCCATCGCGGCCAGCGCCAGGCGGCTCGCCTCTGCCGCCTCCTCGATGTCGCCCTGTGTCAGGGTGCCGGCCCGGCTGGCGCGCTCGAAGGCCCGGCAGGTCTCCGACAGGGGCGTGAACCCCAGCATGCCCGCCGAGGAGATGAGCCTGTGCGCGATCCCCGCCAGGTCGCGCTCCGGGTCGGCGAAGGTTTGGTGCGTGGCCGGTTCGAGCAGGAAGCCGGTCCTGAGGACGCCGTCGAGATCGCACAGCATCCGGGCGAGCTTCTCGCCCCCGAGCAGGTCCCTGAGTTCGTCGAAGGTCGCGCGGTCGACCGCGGCGGGGCCGGCCGCCGTGCCCTGTTCGGACGCGGTCCACCGGGCCACGGCCGCGAGCAGTTCCGCCCTTCGGAACGGCTTGCCGACGTGGTCGACCATGCCGGCCGCCTTGAACGCCGCCACCTGATCGGGCAGCACGTTGGCGGTCAGCGCCAGGATCGGGATGGTCGCTCGGCGTCCACCCATCGCGCGGATGCGGGCGGTGGCCTCCAAGCCGTCCATGACCGGCATCTGCACGTCCATCAGGATGACGTCGTAGAGGGTGCGCTGGGCCGCATGGACCGCCTCGGCGCCGTCGCAGGCGACGTCGACCTCGTGCCCGGCACCGGCCAGGACCGCCATGGCGATCTCCTGGTTCGTCATCACGTCCTCCACCAGCAGGATCCTGGCGGGGCGGTGCGCTGCGGCCGGATGGGGCGCGACATCGGCCGCCGCCGGTACCGAAGCGCCGATCGCGAGGTCCACCGTGAACCAGAAGGTCGAGCCCCCCCCCGGCCGGCTCTCCATCCCGATCCGCCCGCCCATCAGTTCGACGAGGCTCCTGCTGATGGCGAGCCCGAGTCCGGTTCCTCCGAAGCGGCGCGAGATCGAGCCGTCGACCTGGCTGAAGCGCAGGAACAGCCGGTCGCGCCTGTCCTGCGGAACCCCGATGCCGGTGTCGCCGACCTCGCAGCGCAGGTGCAGCGTGCCCGCCTTGCGTCTCTCCCCGCGCAGGGTGAGCACCACCTCGCCGGCGTGAGTGAACTTCACCGCGTTGTTGAGGAGGTTCAACAGCACCTGGCGCAGGCGGTTCTGGTCTCCCACCAGTGTCCGTGGCAGGTCCGGGTCGATGTCGGTCCGCAACGCGAGGGGCTTGTCGGCCACGAGGCCGCTGATCATCGCCATGGTGTCGGCCACGAGCGCGGACAGCGAGAACGCCTCCGGTTCGAGCTCGACGCGGCCGGCCTCGATCTTCGAGAAATCGAGGACGTCGTTGACGATGGTGAGCAGCGCGCGGCCCGAACCGAGGATGCGGCCGAGCTTGATCCGGTCCGGCGCGCCCTGCCCGGGCTCGTCCAGCAGCATCTCGGTGTAGCCGATGATGCTGTTGAGCGGGGTCCGGATCTCGTGGCTCATGGCCGCCAGGAAATCGGACTTCGCGGCATTCGCCGCCTCCGCCTCGATGCGGGCCGCTTCGGCGGCATGGCCGGCCTCGATCAGCACCGCCTCGGCGTGCTTGCGCCGGTCGACGTCGAAGTTCAGTCCGACCATGCGCAGGGGATGGCCCTGCGCATCGACATACGCGCTCCCGATCCCGTGGAGCCAACGGATGCCGCCATCGGGCAGCAGCACGCGGAATTCGGCCGAGTAGCTCTCGCCGGTCTCCACGGCGCGCCTCACCGCGGCCCACACGAGGTCGGCATCGTGGGGGTGGACGAGCCCGCTCCAGGTGTCGGCGGTCATCGTCGCCGGCCCGTCGCCCTCGAGCCCGTGCATGGCCGCGCTCTCGGGGGACAGGATGACCGCGGCGATAGCGCCGTCGGCGAACACCACGTCCCAGGTGCCCGCGCCGGCCGCCGTCTGCGCGATCCGCAACAGGTCGGCCGATTGGCGCAGGGCGTCGCGGTCGGTCACCGCGTCGTGGATGTCGAGGGCGGTCCCCAGCCAGTTCACAACCTCGCCGTCGCGCCTGATCGGAACGATCACCAGCCGGTGCCAGCGATGAGCACCGTCCTCCCCGGCCAGGCGCACGTCGGCCTCCCATCGACCGTCCGAGGCGATCGTCCCGTCGTTCCAGGCCCGCTCGATCGGAGCGCGGTCGTCGGGATGGTAGCAGGCCAGCCGATCCACGAAGGTGGTCCCGATCCGACCGTGGTAGGTCTCGAAGCGGCGGTTGGCATAGACCGTGTCGCGGCTGTCGCGGTCCATGATCCAGACCATCTGCGGCAGGGTGTCGGCCAGGATGCGGTAGCGGGCCTCGCTTTCGCGCAGGGCCTCCTCGGCCCGGCGACGCTGCGAGGTGTCGCGGACCGCAGTGATGAAGCCGTCCGGCCTGCCCCGGGCGTCCCGCTGGATCTGCAGCGAGGCCTCGACCCAGATCCAGCGCCCGTCCCGGTGGCGCAGCCGGCTCACGGCCACCGCCCGGTCGCGCTCGCCGGAGACGAGGCCCGCGATCATCCGATCGAACGCCGGCACGTCGTCGGGATGGATGCCGTCGCGCGGGCTCAGGCCGATCAGTTCTTCCGGGGCGTAGTCGATGAGGGCTCGGGAGGCGGGCGAGACGTAGGTGCGTCGGCCCTCGCGATCGAGCCGCACGATCATGTCGCTGGCGCTGTCGGCCATCTGGCGATAGCGCGCCTCGCTGATCCGCAGCGCCTCGGCCCTCTGTCTCCGGCTCGTGACGTCGCGACTGAGACAGACGAACCCGACGAGGCGGCCCGCGCCGTCGCGCAGCGGTTCGAGGAGGTCGCTCGCCCAGAAGCGCGTGCCGTCATTGTGCTGGCGCCAGCCTTCGACTTCCGCCCGGCCCCTCGCCCGTGCCGCCGCGACGATGGCCTTCGCCGAGGCGTCGGCCCGGTCGTCGTCGGGACGCAGGTGCGACAGATGACGGCCGACGATCTCCTCCGGCTTGTAGCCGAAGATGCGCTCGCCGCCGGCGTGCCAGTCGATCACGATTCCATTGGGGTCGAGCAGGGAGATCGCACAGACGGTCAGGCCTTCGACGATGAGCCGGGCCTGGCTTTCGCGTACCGCGCGTCTCGCCTCGCAGTCGGGCGGGTCGGTCACGTCCTCGGTGACGATGACGAAGGCGTCGGGCCGGTCGACGGCCGTTTCGCAGGTGGCACCGACCACGACGGATCGGATGTCTCCGGAGGGCCCGACGATCCGCGCCTCGTAATGGAAGCCCCTTCTCGCGGCACTCGCCGCGGCGACGATGGCGCGCGCCCGCTCGCGGTCGTCGGGATGATGGCGCAGGAGCATCTGGTCGAGGCCCGGCGCGGCCTCGTCGGGACCGAACCCGTAGATCCGGCGCGCCTCGGCCGACCAGGCCCGGTCGCCGGTCGGCCATTCGAGACGGATGTGCCCGACTTCCCCGAACCGTCGCGCCACCGGAAGGACATCGTCGGCCTCGGCGTCGGATGTCCGGCCATGCGGTTCTCCGGCATCCCGCGCCTTTGCGCTCCGATCGGGATGCGGACCCAGGGAATGGATTTGCAGGTGCGCCGAGACGACCGCGGCCAGATCCCGGAGGCGGCGGCGTCGATCGGCGCGGAACGTGCGTGCCGTCACGTCCAGGACGCAGAGCGTTCCGACCCGCAGCCCGGACTCCAGGGTCAGCGCGGCGCCGGCGTAGAAGCGGATGCCCGGTGGCCCGGCGACGAGCTTCAGCCGCGAGAAGCGCGGATCGCGGCTCGCATCCTCGACCACGAAGACGTCGTCCGACGCGATGGCATGACGGGAAAACGGGTCGTCCTTGCCAGCCCCGTCGAGGGACGGGCCGCAGACCGTCCCGAACCGGACCCGGTCGGCCGCGACCAGCGAGACCGCGGCGACGGGGAGGTCGAACAGGGATCTCGCGACCTGGCAGACGGCCTCGAACAGCGGGTCGTGTTCCGTGCCGACGATCCTCGGATCGCGGGAGAATCGCAGGCGCGGCAGCGCGATGGCAGCAATGGGGAGCTTATCGGACACTCCGACTGCGGTCCTTATCGACGGTTGGTCGGCCTCCGGCCGATGTCATCGAGCCGTCCGGGTCGAGCCCTATCATCGCCATCGCCGACTGAACACCGCGTCGTGATCGACCGGGCCGAGGGGGTGACGATCTCCCGGCGATACGGTTTCCGCTTGGATCGAGCGGGAACGGTATCACCGAGCCCGCGCGGCGCCTGAGCGAAGCCCATGTCCGCATCACGACGCGATCAACCGGAAATGTCATGAGACCAGCCGTGGCCGACGGCGTCGTCCATCGCCCGCTGGCGGCGAAAGCCGGTCTTCCGCCGCATTACGGGGGCAGGTGCAGGCGATGATCGCAGTCCCGTTCCTGGCCGCCCTGGTCGTGTCCGTTTCGCTCACCGCACCGGCGACGGCCTCGCCTCCCTGCGGCGCCGAGGCCAGGGCCCGGCTCCTGGCGCCGCCGGGTCCGGACGACGACACGGTTTCCCTCACCTGCTCGATCCGCCTGCGTCCCGGGGACCGGATCGCGCGCAAGATCCTCCTCGAAGGGAGTGCGGCCTCGGGCGTGACCCTCGATTGCGCCGGGGCGACCCTCGGCCGGACCGATCCCCCGCCGGCGTTCAGCGATTTCGCCGTGGAGATCCGCTCGCGCCAGCCGACCCCCGGCTCGCCGCACTGGGAGCGGCCGGTGGACGTGACCCTGCGCGACTGTACGATCCTCGGCAACGTCCGGATCTGGGGCATGGGGCTCAACGGCCAGGGCGATGCTGTGCGGCAATCCTCTCGCCGGCCAGGGCATACCGAACGGGCGCAGGGAGCGGCGCCGAGCCGGATCCGCATCCTCGATTCCCGCCTCACCGCGCTCGGGGCAATCCCGCTCTATCTGGCGCCCGGCGTCACCGGCGTGACCCTGTCGGGCTCGACGCTGGACGGCACCTCCTCGGCGGTGGCGCTGTATCTCGACGCCGAGAGCGGCGGCAACACCATCACGAACAACACCTTCGCGGTCTCGGCGGGCCGTGAAATGGTGGCGGTCGACGGTTCGGCCCGCAACACCATCACCGGCAACCGCTTCGTGCTCGGGTCTCGCGGCGGCATCCACCTCTACCGCAACTGCGGCGAGGGCGGCACGGTCCGCCACCAGACGCCGTCGGACAACCTCATCACCGGCAACAGCTTCCGCCAGACCGGCCTGTGGCGCTCCGAGCCCGTCAAGGTCGGCTCGCGCGGCGGCTGGGGCTGGACCATGAACTGCGACGCCGATGCCGGATATCCGTTCGGCAGCAGCCTCGACGACGACGACCATGCCACCGGCAACGTCGTCGAGGGCAATCGCGTGGAGTAGCGACCTACTTCTTGGCCGCCTTCACCGCCGAGCTGACCATGTCCTTGGTGGAGGGCGCTGCGGCGTTCGTCTTGGTCACGACCTTCTTGGGCTTCTTGGCCTCGCGGCTGCCGCGCTTGTTTTCCTGCGCCATGACGGTGTCCTCCGGTGGTTCGAGGGCGCGATCATGACATGCCGCGGCGATTCCTCGGCATGGAAAAGCGATGCCGCGAAACGCCGGCGCAGCGGCTCTGGCATCAGAGCGGGATGTTGTCGTGCTTCTTCCAGGGCTGCTCCATCGCCTTGGTGCGCAGCATGCCCAGCGCCCGGGCGATGCGCTTGCGGGTCGAATGGGGCATGATCACCTCGTCGATGTAGCCGCGCTCGGCCGCCACGAACGGCGACAGGAAACGATCCTCGTATTCGGAGGTGCGCGCCGCGATCTTGTCGCTGTCGCCGATTTCGCTGCGGAAGATGATCTCGACGGCGCCCTTGGCGCCCATCACCGCGATCTGCGCGGTCGGCCAGGCGTAGTTGAGGTCGGCGCCGACGTGCTTGGAGGCCATCACGTCGTAGGCGCCACCGAAGGCCTTGCGGGTGATGATGGTGACGAGCGGCACGGTGGCCTGGCTGTAGGCGAACAACAGCTTGGCGCCGTGCTTGATCAGGCCGCCGTATTCCTGGGCGGTGCCCGGCAGGAAGCCCGGCACGTCCACGAAAGTCACGATCGGGATCGAGAAGGCGTCGCAGAAGCGCACGAAGCGGGCGGCTTTTCGCGATGCGTCCGAATCGAGCACGCCGGCCAGCACCATCGGCTGGTTGGCCACGAAGCCGACGGTGCGGCCCTCGATGCGGCCGAAGCCGGTGATGATGTTGCGGGCGTAGGTCGCCTGGATCTCGAAGAAGTCGCCCTCGTCGGCGACGCGCCGGATCAGCTCGCCCATGTCGTAGGGGGTGTTGGGGTTGTCGGGGATCAGGGTGTCGAGGCCCTTGTCGAGGCGCAAGGGGTCGTCGAAGCTCTCGATCTCCGGCACGCCGTCGACGTTGTTGGCCGGCAGGAAATCGAGGAGGCGGCGGATCTGCAGGATCGCCTCGACGTCGTTCTCGAACGAGCCGTCGGCGATGGACGACTTCGTCGTATGGACCTTGGCGCCGCCGAGCTCCTCCGCCGTGACGACCTCGTTGGTGACGGTCTTCACCACGTCGGGGCCGGTCACGAACATGTAGCTGGTGTCGCGCACCATGAAGATGAAGTCGGTCATGGCCGGCGAATAGACGTCGCCGCCCGCGCACGGCCCCATGATCACCGAGATCTGCGGGATCACGCCCGAGGCCGCGACGTTGCGCTTGAACACCTCGCCGTAGCCGCCCAGCGCCGCCACACCTTCCTGGATGCGCGCGCCGCCGGCATCGAAGATGCCGATGATCGGGGCGCGCATCTTCAGCGCCATGTCCTGGACCTTGATGATCTTGGCCGCGTGCGTCTCGGACAGGGAGCCGCCGAACACCGTGAAGTCCTTCGAGAACAGGAAGACGGTGCGGCCGTTGACGGTGCCCCAGCCGGTGACGACGCCGTCGCCGGGGATCTTCTGCTTCTCCATCCCGAAATCGGTGGAGCGGTGCTGCACGAACATGTCGAATTCCTCGAACGACCCGTGGTCGAGCAGGAGTTCGATGCGCTCGCGCGCCGTCAGCTTGCCGCGCTTGTGCTGGGCCGCGACGCGGTTTTCGCCGCCGCCGAGGCGTGCCTCGGCGCGCCGCTCCTCGAGCCGGTCGAGAATGTCCTTCATGGTGGTCTGGCCTCGAGCACTGGAACGGTCACGACCTCACTCGCGCCGGTACAGGCATTGCCGGTACAGGCTTGGCGGTAAGGTCCTGGGTCGGCCTTAGCACGGGTCGCTCCGGTGGAAAACGGGCTGTGGGCTCCCTCAGCCGGCGTATTGCGCGGTCAGGGCGGCCGCCTCGAACTCCGCCTTGCGCATCGTCATCCGCGCCTGCGCCTCCTCATCCGGCCCCCAGACCGCCGCCTGGTAGGTCTCGTCCACATGGGCGGCCTCCCACGCCTCCTCCGGGCTAAGGCGGCCGCGCAGGACGGCGAGCGCGATCAGGAGCGAACCGGTGAGGGTCGTCATGGTGTGGAGGGCGGCGAGCCGGAACGGTCCTTCGGTCGCCGCGATCGCCTCCTCCAGGATGCGGATCGACCGCTCGGGCTGGTCGACGTGGCGCACGCCCTCGCTCAGGATGAAGCGGGCGCCGAGCGCCTCGTATGCCCAGTCCAGCACCGGGTCCCAGGCGGCGGCCTGCATCGCCACGAGGCGCTCGGGCTCGCCTGCCCGGTAGGCGACGAGGTCGGTGACGGCATAAGCCGCCAGATCCGCCACCACCGCCTCGCGGCGGGGGGCGACCCCGTCGATGGCGGTGTTGGCGAGACGGGTCAGGGGCATCCGTGCGGGGTCGATCACCGCGACCTGCGTCTGCCATTCCGCCGCCACCGCTTCGGCCAGGGCGCGTGTCGGCAACGTCAGCGGGTTCTTGGCGGGCGTGTTGGCGGAGCGCCCATCGAGGGTGAGGCGAAAGCCGCCCCCGGCGTCGGCGAATCCGGCCTGTTCGTAGAAGCGCTTGGGCAGGGCCGGACGCCCCCCTTCGCGCACCGCCTTCAGCGGATCGCGGGCGGAGGACGGATCGGGCTCACCGAGCCAGTCGGACAGGGTGTCGTCGTTCATGAAGGACCAGATCTGGGGGAACCGGATTTTCGACGGAGGACGAGGTGCCTCAGGCGGGCGGCAGGGGGCCGCCGAACAGGTCGGCGAGGGCTCCGGCATGGTCCACCACCGTCACCGCGCCCGCCCCGAACAGCGCGCCGGGGCTGTGATAGCCCCAGGCGACGCCGATCGCGGCGGCGCCGGCGCTCACCGCCATCGCCATGTCGTAGGTGGTGTCGCCGATCATCATCGTGGCCGAAGGCACCGCCCCGGCTTCGTCCATCGCCTGGCGCAGCATGGCCGGGTCGGGTTTGGAGGGCGCGTCGTCGGCGGTCTGGGTGGTGGCGAACCAGCCCTCCCAGCCGTTGGCGGCGATGAGATGCTCGACGCCGCGGCGCGACTTGCCGGTGGCGATGCCCAGGCGCACGTCGTTGCGCGCATGCAGCTTGGCGAGAAGGTCGCCCATGCCGGGAAACAGCGGCTCCTCGTAGTCCGGGTCGAGCCGCAGCGCGTTGAAGGCGCGCTTGTAGCTCTCCGACAACCCCTCGATCGGCCCATCCTCGCCCACGAGACGGCGGAACGCCTGCGGCAGCGACAGGCCGACCACCGAGAGCGCCTCGCGCCGCTCGGGGCACGCCAGCCCGTGCTCGGCGAAGGCCACGCCTTGAGCCGCAACGATGAGATGCTGGCTGTCGACGAGGGTTCCATCGACATCGAAGACCACGAGCCTCACGGTGCGTCGGGCCGATCGACCGCGACGCGCATCACGGCTGCCGGGCCGGTGCGGCCGGCGAGGCGGGATTGGCCCTCGGCCGCTCGTAGCCGAGCTTGCACCGCACCAGGAAGCGCCGCCGGGCGCCGCCGCGCAGGCCGCGGTTGTGCGATTGCCGGTTGCAGCTGGCGTAGGAGTTGCGCCGCCGCTTTTCCGGCCGCGCGCCGGGGAGGGGCCGCTGGACGGGCGCCGTCGCGGCCGCCGGCGGCGCGGCTTGGGCCGGTCGCTGCACGGTCGCGGGCGGCGTCACGGCGGGAGGCTGGGCGGGCGGGGTCTGCGCCGAGGCCTGCCCGAACATCAGCGCACCGACCAGCATGCCGCCGGCAAGGGCCGCACCCGTGAGGCGCGCGCGGGGGGGGATCGTCGGTCGATGCATCGGTACTCCGCCACAGGGCCGCCGAAGCGGGACCACGTCTGCGACCCGCCGGCCGCGAGGATACGGTATGCACGGCGATTGCCAAGCATGTTCCCGGCACCCTGCGGCATCGGGCCCGCCGGTCAGGCTTCGGGTGCCTCGACGATGGGGTCGTAGCGCGACGCATCGAACCCGAGCAGGTTCCAGCTCTGCGCCATGTGCGGCGGCAGGGGCGCGGTCACGTCCACCGGCTTTCCCGTGCGCGGATGCGGGATCACGATGCGGCGGGCGAGCAGGTGCAGCCGGTTCTGGATGCCGCCGGGCAATTCCCAGTTCTCGATGCTGAAGTACTTCGGGTCGCCGACGATGGGGTGGCCGATGTGCGCCGCATGCGCGCGCAACTGGTGTGTCCGGCCGGTCACCGGCTTCAGGGACAGCCAGGAGAGCTTCTGGGCGGCGTTGTCGACCATGGCGTAATAGGTCAGTGCATGGGCTGCCCCTTCGTCGCCGTGGCTGGCGACCCGCATGCGCGCGTCGGCGTCGGTCGGCTCCTCCTTGGCCAGATAGGTCGAGATCCGACCCTGGTGGACGCGCGGCACGCCGGCGGTGAGCGCCCAATAGACCTTGCGGGCCGAGCGGGAGCGGAAGCTCTTGGCCAGCGTCGCCGCGGCCAGCCGCGTCTTGGCGACGATGAGGCAGCCGGCGGTGTCCTTGTCGAGGCGGTGGACGAGGCGCGGCTTCTGGCCGTCCTTGCCGGTGAGGGCCTCGAGCAGGCCGTCGACGTGGCGCACGGTACCCGAACCGCCCTGGACCGCGAGGCCGAAGGGCTTGTTCAGGATCATCATCTCCGCATCCTCGTAGAGGATCAACGAGCGGATGAAGTCGGCGTCGTTCGCGTCCCGCGCGAGGCTGCGCGGGCGGTCCGCCACCGGATCGAGCTTGAGCGGCGGGACGCGCACGCTCATGCCCGGCGCGAGGCGGTCGTTGGGCTTGGCGCGCTTGCCGTCGACCCGCAGTTCGCCCTTGCGCACGATGCTCTGGACGCGGGTGAAGGGCAGCTGCGGGAACCGCGTGGTGAGGAACCGGTCGATCCGCATCTCGGCCTCGTCCTCCTCCACCACGAGGGTCTGCACCCCCGAGGCGAGGGTGGCGGAGGCGGCGGCGCGCTGCTCGCGCCGGGTCGGCCCCTCGGGGGCGGGCTCCTGCGCCGTGGCAGCGGCACGGCGCGGCCGCGGAGCGTCGGCGATCTCGGCCGCCTCGGCGCGAGGCGCACGGGTGCGGGGCGCCCGGACGGGGCGCGCCTCCGCCTCGGGGCCGGGATCGGGCGCATCGCCCGGGCGCCAAGGCGCACGCTTGGCCGATTCGTCGCCCCGGACCTGTGCGGCGCGCTGTGCGGCATCGAGGGCGCTGGTGCGCGGGCCCGTGCGCTCGCGGTCGGGACGTCGGAACGCCTCGGAACGCCCGGGCTTGCCCGGCCGGAACGGCTTGGCGCCACGGCCGGGGCCCGCGCGCTTGCCGCTGGCATCCTTGCCGCCGGCACCTTTGCGCCCGGCGCCGCCGCGTGAGGGTGGTCGAGTGGTCATCGCCCGCTGCTAGCACCCGCCCGGCGCCGCGACAAATCAAACCCGCCGCGCGACCCAAGCAATCGCCGTCGTCCGGTCGACCGGTGTCGGTCGCACCGGGAGGGGGCTCCCACGGTGCCCGGCCATCCTCGATCGGCCGACCCGAACCCTATGGCGACACGCCATCGCCCATCGGCGCGGGCGGGCGTCTGGCGAGTTCGGTCCGCAGGCGCAGGATTTCACTGTCCCTCTCGGCGATGCCGCCGAGCAGAGCGGAGACGGGATTCGTCAAGACGTCGACGCTCAGGGTCGACGGCGGGATGCCAGCCGCCTCGCCGGATTTCGCCGCGACTGCGATGTGATAGGTCGGCGGACGCCCGGCCTGCTTGCGGACGCGCGACAGAGAGGGGTTGGAGAGAAACGAGACGGCCTCGGAGGAGGCGCCGTCTTCCAAACTCCAGATCGCGGACCCGTAGATGATCTCCTGGCCGAAGAACGCGATCGTCGGGAAATGCTTCGCCAGCATCGCTCGAAACTGATCGAGGTTCATTTCCTCGATATGAAACGGGTTGGGTACGCCGCCTCTGGCGTAGGAATACACGTCCCGGTTCGGCGTGGAGCAAATGAAGATCCCGTCCCGCGCCAGGACGCGATCGACCTCGCTGACGAAAAGCCGCTGGTCGCTTAGATGCTCGATCGTCTCGAACGAGACGACCACGTCGACACTGCCGTCGCCGAACGGCAGGTTCAGCGCATCGCCCACCGAGAACGTCGCCCATTGACCGTGGGTCCGGACGGCATGGTCGACGACCTGGGGAGAGACATCGACCCCGAACATCTCGGAGGCGCCGGATTGGGCCAGCAGGGCGGTGCCGTAGCCCTCGCCGCACGCCACGTCGAGAACCCGCTTTCCCCGCACCAGATCGCTGCAGGCGAGGTAGCGGTGCAGATGTTCCAACGCCGTGTCGTCGACGCTACCTCGCGGCACGAACCGCTCGCCGCCGCCGCCCAGGTCCTCCGCGATGGGGCCCGAGAGCCGGAACTCCTTGGTCCCCATCACCTCGTCCCATCCGACACGCCGCGGCGGCGCAGCCAGATCGAGCCGCCGGAGTTCTTCAGGAAGCTCGGGCAATCCGCCTTGATGACGTCGACGCGAAGCTGAAGAAACATATCGTTGAAGAAGACGACTTCGAATTCTTTGTTGAAGGCCAGAAACGCGCGCAGACCATAGATCTCATTCCACGACCGATTCTCGGCAACCGCCCAGCTGTGGCTGTATTCGAACGGGTAGAAGATGTCGTGAAAATGGATGAAGACGCCCGGCTTGATCAGAGGAAGCACCTCTGCCAATTCGAACGCGACATCGGAACCTGTCTTCAAGACGTGCGTGCTGTCGATGAAGAGAAAATCACCCTCTTCGAGAGTCTCGAAACAGCTGAGCGGGACTGACTGGATCCCCTGTTCGAGAATGGTCACGCGCTGGATATCGTCCTCGCGGATCAACGATTTGAGAAGGGTCGGATGCGGCTCGATGAACGTGATCTCGCACGGAAACCCACCCGGTCCCGAGGAGGCGTCGAGCAAGCACGCCGAGGAATAGCCGGATCCGACCTCGATGACCCGTTTCGGCTTGAAGCGCCGAAGGAGCGCGTAGAGAACCGTCCCATCGCCGTAGGAGAACGCCGGGTTCTTGTAGTGATAGCGATGGTGACCGTCCGGTTCGTCGGCGAACGGAATGTCTTTGGCATACGGCAGAAGGTCGTCCCGCCAGAATTGCGTCATCTTGGCGATGTCGAGATCGAGCCCGACGAGCGTTTCAGGCTCGCGACGCTGGCGTGACGGGGTGATCGTCGACGTCAACGTCGTCGGGTCGACGACCGGCGAATAGAAGTGCCCGGCCGGAGCGAAGATGGGCACGGTACTTTTCTGCTGCGCGGCGGGCGACTTGCGATTCTTGAACTCGTCGGTGTTCGCGAAACGCTCGAGGACGGCGGGGAGAGAATCGAGATCGACGATCAGCCGTGCGATCGCAGTCATCTCGTTCGGGCCGGGGGCACGCCCCATGAAAATCGAAAACAGCGACGTCACGATCTTCTCTTGAACGGTACCGGCGTGAGCGTCGTTTTCCACGGTTGCATTCCCCACGGTTTGGGATTTCGGATCGGCGGAACCTGCTGTCACGATGCGACACTCCTCGCCGATCGACACGGATGGATCAACCGATCGCCGCCTCGGTTCCACTCAACAAGTCGGCCAGGTCCTTGTTCGCGAACGTGGCCGTGCCGGACCCGGCCTCGACCGTCATCGTCCTCAATTTCCAGACCAACTGACGGCGGTCGGCACCCGTGCCCTTCATGAACGGAGACAACGTCGGCAGGGTCGTGATGTCGACGGCGAACCGTTCTGACGGAGGCTCGGGTACCGTCATCGTGATCGTGATCATCGTCTGAGCTTCGTTGATCGTGAGGTCGTGCGGAATCGTCTCACCGCCTGGGAACGAGGTCGAGACCTGATTGAAACTCGAGATCTCCCCTTTGGGAATGTCGGCCACGATCTCGATCCGGGTGATGCCTTTGCATTCAAACGGAATACTGACCTTCGACTTCATCCACATGCCAGGCATTGCCCCCACGGGAAAAAAGACTTTGACACCGCTTTTTTCGGCACAGGGCAGCTTGGCCCAATCCAAATCGAGATGAAGCCCGCTCTGGATCAAGGTCAGAGGCGGCATTTTGCGAGAGGTCAGCGCATTGCGGTCGATCTCGAGGAACTTTTCATACTTTTCGGCAGAAAGCTGATCGAGTTCGACGGCATCGTTTTTATAGTCAAATATTTCAGTCTTATCGAAACCGATCGAGTTATAGAGATCGGGTGTATAGTGCTCACCCTCTTCGCCGATATATTTCGCGTTGACGGTTGCCGTCGAAATTCGAACCCGACCGAGCTCGTTCGTAGCGACATTCTTGAAAAGATCTTGATTCGACGGCAGTGGTCCGTAACCGCGCGAAAGCCACAATTTGTAGATCGGAAGATACGGGCGGTCCGAGTAATCGACGAGACTGATGGCATCGATGTAGGGACGCACGAGTTCGTTTCGCTCCCTCCAATGCCGTCGCGTCAGGCCAAACCCCCAGTTGTGGTGCATTCTGCCCAGGGCGGTTTTCGACCGCTCCTGCGCCTCCACCGTCACGACGACATTGGATCCGTAGGCGGAGACCATGCCGATGCGCTCGTCGCCGAGCGCCTGCTCGATTAGGCGATCGAGGATCTCGATGTATCGTGGGCTTGGAACGAGGTCGTCCTCGAAGAAGATCGCCGCCTCGTTGTCGTGCTCCACGAAGGCGCATTGCTCCGCGGCATCGATGTTCAGCGCGATACCGAGATTGCTCGATGAACGACGCATCTTTCCCTGCGGAAAGATGCGGTGAAAGATTTCCACGCACTCGTCGATCAACTTGGGGTCGGTCTTAACGACATCGTAGTAGCTGCTGTAGGCCGCATCCTGAAACAACCACACATCCCGTCCCGGATCGGACGAAAGGTCGACGGACGCTCGCAAACCCTCGAGTGTCTGCCTCAGATATTGAGGTCTGTTGTAGGAAACGATGAAAATCGGACTACCCATTGACCACCCCCATGCCGAACATCTCAACGTTTCTATCGAGGAAAGGACGAAGCCGGAAACATGCGCCGGTCAATTGACGCAGTACAAAACAAAAATTCCGGTGTTGTCCGATAGATAGGCGTATTGCTCGGAGGCCATGAAGCGGAAATACGCGTCCTTGAAGCCGGCTTTCCTGGCGCGCTCCAAAATATCCCACCCGGGCAGTTCGAAGACGAGCGAGCCGCCAGAATTGAACGGGTCGCCGTGATACTCCGGCTTGGTGATGTACTCGATCTCGCCGTCGGCCAGCAGCTTTGCCTTGCGTTCACCCTCCTCCCGCATGAAGAGGAACGGGTGGGTGCCGATGTGCATGCCCCCGGGGACGAGCACGCGCGCCATTTCGCCGAGCGCCTCATCCAGGCTGGGGACGTGTTCCAGCACTTCGTTGGTCATGACGAAGTCGAACGTCGCCGACGGGAACGACAGGCCGGTGAGGTCTTCCTGCGGTATCGGAAACATCGTCTTGCGGGTCTGCTCGTTCGTCGTGAACTCCGACCCGTAGAACATCGGATAGCGTCCTCTGAGACGCAGCGCGAGTTTCGTCACGGCTTCCGGTGAGTAGATCTTCACCATGATCGAGCGCGTGCGAAGCTGCTCGTCGAGGCAATACATCACCGCGCGTTGTCTCGAGTTGACCCCGTCGAAGACAAGGTTTTCCCTCAAGTTTTCGATGCTGCCCTCGATTTCGTGTGACAGCACCTTCCTGTTGGTCAACGGCTCGACGAAACCGTTCGCCAAGACCCGCTGGCCGATCGCTCTGGCGTGCGAGGCATCACCGGCGAACTTGTTTTCGGCGAGCCAGGTCTGCCATTCACCGAACGACCGAAACGTGACATCGAGCGTATACGGATTTGAAATCGGTGTTTGCATTTCGTGCCTGCTCCATGCCGGTCTTGTCTTGACGATCAGTGCGGCTGGTCTTGCTTCCCCATCGCGTCCTTCAGAGCATACGGAGGCGCCACGTCGACTTGGCAGATCGAGGCACCACCGCGGAGCGGCCAGAAGACCAGACTGGACGGAGCCACGCCTGCCTTCGAGAATTCACCCACCATCATGTCGGTGAACTGCCGGCTTCCGAAGCTCAATTCGCCCACGACGAGTTGGGCGCGACGTTGCTTGACTTCCGCCGCGATGCTGTCGAGCGTCGCCGCGTCGAACGGTTTGCCGCGATCGTAGATGTGGACATCGTAGAATGCCGGCTTCTTGCCGCCTGCGGAAAAGACGCTGTCGATGCTTTTCACGCTCTTCGTGAAACGATTGACGGGGCAAGACACGGTCGAGGGTATGTCGGGACGAGCCTGCTTGACGAGGCTGGCGGTGAAATTCGCGTACACGTCTTTGAGTTCAGGCGAGAAATCGGCCGGCGTGCAGCCCTCGTTGAAGAGGTCGAAATTGACCTTGAACGTTTCGTCGACTTTGATCTGGCGTTGCGAGTCCTCGACGAACTTGACGACGGTCGGCAACAGGGACTGGTCGTAACAATCCCCCCACGCCGTTCGACGACAGGCGGGATGGATCGTACCCTGCGGACCGAGTGCAATCGTCAGGCTCTTGAAGCCGGCGCGCTTCACATCCGTGGCGTAATTCGCGATCGCGGCCCCGGCGGCGGCGCCGTTGACGACATCGAACCAGTTCTTTTGGACCTTCGCTTGTGGTCCGAAGAAAACGATCGTTCTCACCGTCGAAAACCCGGATTTGCGCATCGTTTCGAGCTGAGCTTGAACTTGCGTGCGGATTTCAGGCTGGTCGTACTTCGGCAGAAACGCGGCGTCCTTGATGGTCGCATTTTTGCTGGTCGAGCAGAGAGTGACGTTTTCAGCCACGACGTTCAAGAAACTGAAGTTGATTCCATAATCCGTGGCTTCCGCCCGCGATGCGGATACGATGGCTAGACAGCCGAACCATGCCGCCAAGAAGGTTCGATGCGACGTCGATAGTGACAGTCCCATTGTGGCTCGCCCGTAGGTCATGATTATGAACGCCTGCGTTTACACAGAGTGAGCCACAGGCGCAAACGCAGGCGGTCTCGTCGAATGTCCGCCTGCGGCACGCCGGATCCCGGGCGATGTCCGCCTCGCGCCCGGAGCGCGGGCTTGACCCGAGCGGCTGGGCGAAAGGAGCGCCATGGTTTCGAGCGGGAGTCTCGATGGCGTGGCGAGAGGCCCATACGTTTTCTCGGACCGGTCACGTCCGCAGGACGAGGCAGGCGCCGCCCACGCCTCTGATCCGGGTGCAAAGGGCATCGGCCGCGGCCCGGCTCTCGGCGGGGATGCGGATGCGGTAGAAGGCGCGGGTGCCGCGGTTGCGCAGGCGGGTGCCGATGATCATCGGGCGGACCTCGCCGATCACCCCGGCGTAGCGGGACCGCGCCCGCGAGAAACTCGCCAGGGCCAGGGATTTGGAAAAATTGCCGGCGAGCTGGATGCCCCAGGGGGCGGCCGGGCCTTCGGTGCCGCCCAGGGCGAAGCGGTCGCCCCGCCGGGCGATGCGTAGGTCGGCGGTGACCTGCAGGCAGGTCTTGTCCGGTGTCACGGTCTTGTCCGGTGTCACGGTGCCGGCATTCGGAGCGGTCGCGTCCTTCGCCTCGGAGGGGTCTGCCGGCGTCGACGCGGCCGCGCCGCGCCAATCCTCGGCGGGGGCGCCGGTGATCGCCAGCACGTAGCCGCGGGTCTCGGCCGGCAGGCCGCCGGTGCCGGCGAGCCAGGCCGAGACACGCCCCGGCCCGCCGTTGTAGGCCGCCGCCGCCAGGCCGAGGTTTCCGAACCGCCGGTTCAGGTCGGCCAGGAGATGGGCCGCGTGCGGGATCGCCTGTTCCGGGTCGAACGGATCGGTCAGGCCGCGCTCGCGCGCCGTGCCCGGCATGAACTGCGCCACCCCCTGCGCGCCGACGGGGCTGACCGCGGTGACGCGAAAGCTGCTCTCCCGCCAGATCAGCCGGGTGAGGAACGGGACCGGCAGGGCATGGCTCCGGGCCGCACCCTCGATCAGCCGGCACAGTGCCTGTTCCACGGTCTCGCCGCCGGCCTCGGCACGGGCGCCCTGGCTCGACCCGATCCCCAGGACGAGGGCGGCCAACACCGCGGCGGGTGCGCTGGGGAGGGCGAAGGGTCTGATCACGCCGCGTTGTAGCGCGATCGGGGTGGCGATCAATCGCGAGGGCACGCATCGCGGAGCGGGCGCGGGCGCGCTATAAGCCCTCGCCTTCCCGTTCCCTCCACCGCCGGTGCCGATGACCGACCCCCTGCTTTCCGTCCAGGACCTGTCGGTCGCCTTCCGCTCGCGCGAGCGCGAGACCCTGGCGGTCGACCGGATCGGTTTCACGATCCGCGCCGGCGAGACCCTGGCGCTGGTGGGGGAATCGGGGTCGGGCAAGTCGGTCACGGCGCTGTCGATCCTCCGGCTGCTCGACGGCAGCGCGGTCCACCCGTCGGGGCGCATCCTGTTCAAGGGCCGCGACCTGCTGACCCTGCCCGAGCGCGACCTGCGCAAGGTCCGCGGCGCCGACATCACGATGGTGTTCCAGGAGCCGATGACCTCGCTGAACCCGCTCCACACCATCCAGCGCCAGATCGGCGAGGTGCTGGAGGTGCATCGCGGTCTCTCCGGCAAGGCGGCGCGGGCGCGCATCCTCGACCTCCTCGCCCTCGTGGGCCTGCGCGATGCGGAGAGCCGGCTCGGGGCCTATCCGCACGAACTGTCGGGCGGCCAGCGCCAGCGTGTGATGATCGCCATGGCGCTCGCCTGCGAGCCCGACCTCCTGGTGGCCGACGAGCCGACGACCGCCCTCGACGTCACGGTCCAGGCCCAGATCCTCACCCTGCTCGCCGACCTCCAGAAGCGGCTCGGCATGGCGATGCTGTTCATCACCCACGACCTGGGCATCGTGAAACGCATCGCCGACGACGTCTGCGTCATGCTGGCCGGGCGCATCGTCGAGGCCGGCCCGGTGGCCGGCATCTTCGCGGACCCGCAGCACGCCTACACCCGCCGCCTGATCGCCTCCGAGCCGACGGGCCGGGCCAACCCGGTGCCCACGGCTGCGCCCGTCGTCCTGGCGGCCGGGCCGATGAAGGTGTGGTTTCCGATCCGCCAGGGCCTGCTGCGGCGGACCACCGGATACGTCAGGGCCGTTGACGGCGTCTCCATCGCCGTGCGCGAGGGCGAGACGGTGGGCGTGGTGGGGGAATCGGGCTCGGGCAAGACCACGCTCGGCCTGGCGCTGCTGCGGCTCACCGCCAGCGAGGGGCCGATCGTCTTCCTCGGTCGAGCGATCGAGGATCTGAGCGTGTCCGCGATGCGGCCCCTGCGCAAGGATATGCAGGTGGTCTTCCAGGACCCCTACGGCTCGCTGTCGCCGCGCATGACCGTGGCCGACATCATCAGCGAGGGGCTGGTGGTGCAGGGGCAGGCGCGCTCGCGGACCGAGCGCACCGCCATCGTCGCCCAGGCGCTGACCGAGGTCGGGCTCGATCCGGCGACCATGGACCGGTACCCACACGAATTCTCCGGCGGCCAGCGCCAGCGCATCGCCATCGCCCGGGCGATCGTGCTCAAGCCCCGCTTCGTCGTGCTCGACGAGCCGACCTCCGCTCTCGACCGCTCCGTACAGGCGCAGATCGTCACGCTGCTGCGCGACCTCCAGCGCGAGCGCAAGCTCGCCTACCTGTTCATCAGCCACGATCTCAAGGTGGTCCGCGCGCTCGCCAACTACGTCCTCGTCATGCAGAACGGGCGCGTGGTCGAGGAGGGGAGCGCCGAGGCGATCTTCGCCGATCCGCAGACCGCCTACACCCGGGCCCTGTTCGCCGCCGCCTTCGACCTCGAGACCGAGACCGTCGACGACCCGGTTCCGGCCTGACAGGACGAGACCGTCATGGCCCGCGCCTTCCTCATCGTCCTCGATTCCGTCGGCATCGGCGGCGCACCCGATGCCGCCGCCTACGGCGACGCCGGTTCCGACACGCTGGGCCATATCGCCGAGGCCTGCGCGGGCGGACGGGGCGACCGGCCGGGCCTGCGCACGGGCCCTTTGCGCCTGCCGCACCTGGCCTCGCTCGGCCTCGGCCTCGCCGCTCAGGGCGCCACCGGGGCGATCCCGCCGGGGCTGGCGCCGGAAGGCCCCATTGCCGGCGCCTACGGCCATGCCGTCGAGATCGCCGCCGGCAAGGACACCCCCTCGGGCCATTGGGAGATCGCCGGCCTGCCGATGCAGAAGCCCTGGGGCTACTTCCCGGATGCGAGACCGGCCTTCCCGCCCGAGTTGACCCGCGCCCTCGTCGCCGCCGGCCGGCTGCCGGGCATCCTCGGCGACTGCCATGCCTCGGGGATCGCGGCCATCGACAGCTTCGGGGCCGAGCACGTCCGCACCGGCCGGCCGATCTGCTACACCTCCGCCGACAGCGTCTTCCAGATCGCCGCCCACGAGGAGAGTTTCGGACTGGAGCGGCTGCACGGTCTCTGCCGCCTGGCCCGCGACCTCTGCGACCCCTACCGGATCGGGCGGGTCATCGCCCGGCCCTTCACCGGCACGCCGGAGGCCGGCTTCCGCCGCACGGCCAACCGCAAGGACTACGCGACGCCGCCCCCCGAGGAGACTCTCCTCGACCGTCTCACCGCGGCCGGGCGCGGCGTGGTCAGCATCGGCAAGATCGGCGACATCTTCGCCCATCGTGGCACCGGCCGCGAGGTCAAGACCGCCGGCAACGAGTCCGGGCTCGACGCCGCATTGGACGCCTTCGACGCCCTGACCGAGGGCGGCCTCGTCTTCCTCAACCTCGTCGATTTCGACACCGACTACGGCCACCGGCGCGACGTGCCGGGCTATGCCGCGGCACTAGAGGCCTTCGATGCGCGGGTCCCCGAGATCCTGGACGTGCTGGGCGCCGGCGACCTGTGCATCGTCACCGCCGACCACGGCAACGACCCGACCTGGGCGGGCACAGAGCACACCCGCGAGCAGGTCCCGATCCTGGCCTTCGGCCCGGACGTGCCCCCCGGCCCGGTCGGGCGACGCGAGACCCTGGCCGATATCGGCGCCACCGTTGCCCGCCACCTCGGCCTGCCGCCGCTGCCGGCCGGGCACGCCTGGTAGGAATTGTTTCACGTGAAACCGCCGGGATGACGGTGGCGCCGTCACCGGGACGAGATCTCGCCCGCCTCTGATGGACCCCGCGATGGGCTCAGGCCAGGGCGGTGTCCGGCGGTCCGAGGTCGAGGGGGACGCCGACGATGGGAGCCTCCTCCGCGGCCGCCGCGCTCGGCTCGGAGCGGATGGTGACGGTGTCGCCGTCGATGGAGAAGCGCACGTCCATCGCCGCCGCCCTGGCCACCAGGCCGGCGTAATAGGCGAGGATGCCGTGGGCATCGACGCCGTGCTCGGGCGCGCCGGCGATCAGCGATTCCACATGCGGCGGGATACGGGCGTGCGAGCCCTTGGCGCGCAGCACCAGGGTCGGCGCCTCGCCGTCGCCCGTCACCTGCACGTCGATCACCCCGCCGCGCGGAATCGCGCTGGTGGCGATGACCACGAGGTTGAGGAGCAGCTTGACCTTGTTCTTCGGGTAGAGGGCCTGCGGCGCGCTCCAGGTGAGCTGGGTCTTCTCGTCGCCGAACATGCCGCGCGACACCTTCTCGGCGTCGGCCAGGTCGATCGAGGCCCCGGCCGAGCCGGCCGCCCCAAAGGCGATGCGGGTGAACTGCAGCCGGGCCGAGGCCTGGCGCGCGCTCTTGCGGATCAGGTCGAGGGCGAACTCGCGCATGGAGGCGTCGCTCTCGTCCTCCAGCACCTCGAGGCCGTTCACGATCGCACCGACCGGGCTGATGACGTCGTGGCAGATGCGCGAGCACAGCAGCGCCGAGAGGTCGAGGGCATCGAGGGTGACGGCGGTCATGGCGCTCTCCGCGCAGAGGTCGGGCTGCGATAGGACGATGGATGTGTGCGGGACTGTCTTAACGCACCGATAACCGCGCTCCGATGCTTTGAAAAGCGGCAGGACGGCCGACCCGGCCCGGGTCGACAAGAGGGCCGTCGCATACCATGTCTGGAGGATGACCCTTCTGGCGCAGGATCGCGCGCGCATCGCGACCACCCTCACCGAGATCGCCTGCGAAGCCGGCGAAATCCTGCGCGCCTACCACGGTGGCGACTGCCCGCACGTGATCAAGCCGGACGGGTCGCCCGCGAGTTCGGCCGACATCGAGTCCGAGGCGCTGATCGTCGCCGCCCTCGCCCGTCATTGGCCGGGCATCCCGGTGGTGGCCGAGGAAAGCAGCCACGACCGCCCCCCCGCCGACCTGTTCTTCCTCGTCGATCCCCTGGACGGCACCAGCGATTTCCTCGCCGGCAACCGCGAGTACACGGTCAACATCGGCCTCGTCCAAGGCGACCGGCCGGTGGCCGCGGCTCTGGCCGCTCCCGGGCTCGGCCGGGTCTGGGGCGCCGGGGTCGAGGCCTTCGAGGCGCCGATCGTCTGCGGCCGCCCCGGCGCACCCTCGGCGGTCGGGGTCAGGCGGCAACCCGACGACGGGCTCGTCGCCCTCGTCAGTCGCCGCCACGGCGATATCGAGACGGAGGCGTGTCTGGCGAGGCTGCCGGTCGGTCGGCGGCTCCAGGCCGCTTCCGCCCTGAAATTCTGCCTGATCGCGTCGGGCGAGGCCGACATCTACGTCCGCTGCGGCCCGACCATGGAATGGGACACCGCCGCCGGGGACCATGTCCTGACGAGCGCCGGCGGCCGCGTGCTGGTCTCGTCGGGCGAGGCCATCACCTACGGCCACTACGACCTCTACTACCGCAACGGCCCCTTCGTGGCGGTGGCGCAGGCGTCGTATGCGGACCGCTTGAGCCTGCCGCACCGGGCACGGCCCGTGAGACCCGGAGCGGCGGTGTCGCCCAAGGCCTGATCGGCGCCGGTTCGCGGGTCCGGCGCCGGCGGGACGTGGCAGCCCCGCTTCAGCCGCGCTGGTCGATGGGGACGTATTCGCGCTTGTCCGGGCCGATGTAGAGCTGGCGCGGCCGGCCGATCTTCTGGGAGGGGTCCTCGATCATCTCGGCCCATTGCGCGATCCAGCCCACGGTCCGGGCGAGTGCGAACAGCACCGTGAACATCGAGGTCGGGAAGCCCATCGCCTTCAGGGTGATGCCCGAGTAGAAATCGATGTTCGGGTAGAGCTTCTTCTCGATGAAGTACTCGTCCTTGAGGGCGATCTGTTCGAGTTGCACCGCGACTTCGAGGAGCGGGTCGTCCTTGATGCCGAGCTGGCCGAGCACCTCGTGGGTGGTCTTCTGCATGATGCGCGCGCGCGGATCGTAGTTCTTGTAGACGCGGTGGCCGAAGCCCATCAGGCGGAAGGGGTCGTTCTTGTCCTTGGCCTTGGCGACGTATTTGGCGACGTTGTCGGGCGTGCCGATCTCCTCGAGCATCTTCAGCGCGGCCTCGTTGGCGCCGCCGTGTGCGGGCCCCCACAGGCAGGCGATGCCGGCAGCGATACAGGCGAACGGATTGGCACCCGAGGAACCGGCGAGCCGCACCGTCGAGGTCGAGGCGTTCTGCTCATGGTCGGCGTGCAGCACGAAGATCCGGTCGAGCGCGCGCGCGAAGATCGGATTGACGACGAAATCCTCGCACGGAACCGCAAAGCACATCCGCAGGAAGTTCGACGTATAGTCGAGATCGTTCTTCGGATACACGAACGGCTGGCCGATGGAGTACTTGTAGGCCATCGCCGCGAGCGTCGGCATCTTGGCGATCATGCGCAGGGACGCGATCATGCGCTGCTTGTCGTCTGAGATGTCGGTGGAGTCGTGATAGAACGCCGAGAGCGCGCCGACCGAGGCGACCATGATCGCCATCGGGTGGGCATCGCGGCGGAAGCCCTGGAAGAAGCGGTTCATCTGGTCGTGCACCATGGTGTGGCGCGTGACCCGGTAGTCGAAATCGGCCTTCTGGGCCGGGGTCGGCAACTCGCCGAACAGCATCAGGTAGCAGGTCTCGAGGAAGTCGCCCTGCTCGGCGATCTGCTCGATGGGATAGCCGCGGTAGAGCAGGATGCCCGCGTCGCCGTCGATGTAGGTGATCTTGGATTCGCACGACGCCGTCGACGTGAAGCCGGGATCGAAGGTGAAGACGCCGGTCTTGGCGTGGAGCTTGCCGATGTCGATGACGTCGGGACCGATGGTCCCGGTCTTGATCGGAAGCTCGATCTGGTTGTCGCCCACGGTAATCGTGCTGGATGCGCTCATGGAGACGTGGACCCTTTCCTGGCAGCGGGCGGACCGAGGCTTGATGGTGTGAAGCCGGCCCGCCTGACGACGAAGCGACCACCGGCATCCAGGTTCCGCCTGCACCCTTATGCTGCAGTTGCGAACACCGGAACCGGGTTAGCGGATCGGCCCCCGGCCTTCAACTCGCGACCGTCGATCCCCCCGTCGCATCAAGCGAAATCCGGGCCGCAACCGTGACGGGTCAGGCGGCCTCGATCCGGTCGCGCAGGCGGCCGAGGCTGTCCTCGCGCCCGAGCACGGCCATGACGTCGAACAGCGGCGGCGAGGTCGTTCGGCCGGTGAGCGCCGCCCGCAACGGCTGTGCGACCTGCCCGAGCTTGAGCCCGTTCGCCTCGGCGAACTGGCGCACCGCCGCCTCGGTCGCGGCGGCGGTCCACTCCGCGACGGCCTCGAGGACCGGGAGGACCGCGGCCAGGCGCGCCTTGGCCTCCGGGGTGAGGAGGGCGGCGGCCTTGTCGTCGAGCGCCAGCGGGCGGGCGGCCGTAAGGTAGTAGGCGCTGTCGAGAAGCTCGACGAGGGTCTTGGCGCGCTCCTTGAGGCCGGGCATCGCCGCCGTGAGCGCGGCCTTCAGCGGCGCCGGCATCGGCGAGGCGATGCCCCGCGACGGCCCGAGGGCGGGCAGGATGCGGTCGATCGCCTCCACCAGCGCCGAATCCTCGGCGCCGCGGATGTAGATGCCGTTGAGGTTTTCGAGCTTGGCGAAGTCGAACCGGGCCGGCGAGCGGCCGATCGCGCCGAGATCGAACGCCTCCGTCATCTCCTGCGTCGAGAAGATCTCCTGGTCGCCGTGGCTCCATCCGAGACGCACGAGGTAGTTGCGCAGGGCCGAGGGCAGGTAGCCGAGGTCGCGGTAGGCATCGACACCGAGCGCGCCGTGGCGCTTCGAGAGCTTGGCGCCGTCGGCCCCGTGGATGAGGGGGATATGCGCCATCGCCGGCACCGGCCAGCCGAACGCCTGATAGATCTGGCTCTGCCGGGCGGCATTGGTCAGGTGGTCGTCGCCGCGGATCACCTGGGTGACGCCCATGTCGTGGTCGTCCACCACCACCGCCAGCATGTAGGTGGGATTGCCGTCCGAGCGCAGCAGGACGAGGTCGTCGAGGTCGCGGTTCTGCCAGACGACGCGGCCCTGCACGCCGTCCTCCACCACGGTCTCGCCCTCCGAAGGGGCGCGCAGGCGGATCACCGGCTTGACGCCGGCCGGCGCCTCGGAGGGATCGCGGTCGCGCCAGCGCCCGTCGTAGCGCATCGGCCGTCCCTCCGCCCGGGCCGCCTCGCGCATGGCGGTGAGTTCCTCGGGCGTGGCGTAGCAGCGATAGGCGTGGCCCGAGGCGAGCAGGCTCTCGGCCATCTCGCGGTGCCGGTCGGCGCGGGCGTATTGGTAGACGACGTCGCCGTCCCAATCGAGGCCGAGCCAATGCAGGCCGTCGAGGATGGCCTCGATCGCCCCTTGCGTCGAGCGTTCGCGATCGGTGTCCTCGATCCGCAGCAGCATGCGACCGCCGAAGCGGCGCGCGTAGAGCCAGTTGAACAACGCCGTCCGGGCTCCGCCGATGTGCAGGTAGCCGGTGGGCGAAGGCGCGAAACGGGTGACGACGGCTGACGACATCGGGCGGTCTGACTTGTGTGGGGAGAGGAGGATCGAGCGGGTCGACCCGCCGGGCTGCGGCCCTGTAGCATGGGCGGGCGGGGACGTTAAGGAACGGGCCGGGCCATGGCGTGCCCGCGGACGCCATCCGGGGCGGCGGGGTCCGGCGAAGGCGAGATCGGGAGACCGTCGGCATGGCGCGGGGCGAGGCTGGGGCGCGGACGGCCGGGCGGATCGCCGCCCTGTCGCCCCGCCGTCTCGCCGCCTGGCTCCCCGCATTGCGGCACTGGTTCGTCGCGGGCGTTTCGCTGGAGGCCGAACGGCGGCGGCTGTTTCCCTGGCTCGCGGTGGCCTTCGGCGCCGGCATCCTCGTGTATTTCTCCGCCACCGTCGGCGAGCCCGTGTTGGCGGCGCCCCTGGGATCGGCGGCCCTCCTCGCGGCCCTCGTCCCCGTCTGCGCCGCCCGGCCGGTATTGCGGGCGCTCCTCCTCGGGCTCGTGGCCGCGCTCCTCGGCTTTGCGGCCGGGGCCTGGCGCGTCGCCACGGTGGCGAGCCCGATCCTGGCCCGCACCACGATCGCGCCGCTCACCGGGTTCATCGAATCCCTGGACGAGCGCGAGGAGGGTGCGCGCCTGATCATCCGGGTCGAGAGCTTCGGCAGCCTCGCCGCCGAGGCCCGGCCGACCCGGGTGCGCGCCTCCTACAAGGCATCCCGCCCCCTCAAGCCGGGCGATTTCATCGCCGCCAACGCGCGCCTGCTGCCGCCGCCGGAAGCGGCGCGGCCGGGCGGGTACGACTTCGGCCGCGACGCCTTCTTCCGCGGCCTCGGCGCGGTGGGCTCCCTCGTCGGCAAGATCGAGGTCAAGCCGCCCCCCGGGCCGCTGCCGGTCCGGTTGCGTGCGGCCGCGGCGGTGGACGACGCCCGCAACGCCCTCACCCGGCGGATCACCGATGCCATCGGCGGACAGGCCGGTGCGGTCGCCGCCGCCCTGGTCACGGGCAAACGCGGCCTCATCGACCAGCAGACCAACGACGTGCTGCGGGACGCGGGGATCTATCACGTGGTCTCGATCTCGGGCCTCCACATGGTGCTGGCGGCCGGGGTGGTGTTCTGGCTGGTGCGCGCGATCCTGGCGGCGGTGCCTTTCCTCGCCCTGCGGACACCGATCAAGAAGATCGCCGCCGCCTTCGCGATGGTCGGCGTCACCGCCTATTGCGTCTTCTCCGGCTGGGACATCGCGGCCGAGCGGGCCTGGATCATGACCCTGGTGATGCTCGGCGCGATCCTGGTCGACCGCCCCGCTTTGAGCATGCGCAACCTGGCGCTGGCGGCCCTGATCGCGCTCGCCCGCGAGCCGGAGGGGCTGCTCGGCCCGAGCTTCCAGATGTCGTTCGGAGCCGTCGCAGGCCTCATCGCCTGCGCCGTATATCTCGACGGAAGCGGCCTGCGCCGCGAGGCCGACGGCCGCGTCGCCCGCGCGATGGCCACCGTCGCCGCGGCGGTCGTCGGAACCCTCGCGACGACCCTGGTGGCGCAGATCGCCACCGCACCCTTCTCCACCTACCACTTCCAGGCGGTGCAGCCGTTCGGCCTCGTCGGCAACGCCCTGACCCTGCCGCTGGTCTCGCTGGCGGTGATGCCCGCGGCGGTGCTCGGGATCCTCGCCTACCCCTTCGCCCTCGACCAGCCGGTGTGGTGGCTGATGGGGCTCGCCGTGCAGGGCATGCTCGCGATCTCCGCCTGGATCAGCGGCTTCGGCCACGCCAGCGTCATGGTGCCCGCCTTCGGAGCCGGTGCCCTGGCCTGTCTGGCCGCCGCCCTGATCGTCCTCGCCCTGCCCGTCTCAAGCCTTCGCTGGCTCGGACTGCTGCCGGCCGCCATCGGGGTCGCCCTGGCGGCGATCCCGATGCGCAACGACATCTACGTCGACCGGGAGGGCGCGGGAGCCGCCGTTCGCGACCGGTCGGGCCGCCTGGCCGCGCTCGGGCGACCGCCGGCCTTCGTCATGGAGCAATGGCTGAAGGCGGATGGCGATTCGCGCCAGGCCAAGGACGTCATCGCCGCATCCCCGGCGCGCTGCGACCGGCTCGGCTGCACGATGGAGGCGCAGGACGGCCGCCGCATCGCGCTGCTCAAGGACCGCCGCGGCTTTCGTGAGGACTGCGTCCGGGCGGATATCCTGATCTCGCGTCTCGAAGCGCCGACTGCTTGTGCCGCCGCCGTCATCGTCGACAGACGCTTTTTGCGGGACCACGGCGCTACTGCGATCCGCCTGACGGACGGGGCACCGACACTGACGACCGCGCGTGCGCCCGGCATCACCAAACCCTGGCGACCGTCCACGGTGGCGCCACGCCTGGCACCAACGCCGGACCCGGTGACGGCACCGGAAGCCACCGACGACGAAACGGTACCCGACACCCCTTCGTCGTCGCCGGCGGAGCGGCTTCAGTAGCGCCGCACGAGACTGACCAGGCGACCCTGGATGCGAACGCGGTCGGGGCCGAGCACCCGGGTTTCGTAGGCGGGGTTGGCCGCCTCCAGGGCGATGGACGAACCGCGGCGGCGCAGGCGCTTCAGGGTCGCTTCCTCGTCGTCGATCAGCGCGACGATGATGTCGCCGGTGTTGGCGGTCTCCTGCTTGCGGATGACCACGAGGTCGCCGTCGAGGATGCCGGCCTCCACCATCGAGTCACCGCGCACTTCGAGGGCGTAATGCTCGCCGCCCGACAGGAAGTCTGGCGACATCGCGATGGTGTGGCTCTGCTCCTGGATCGCCGAGATCGGTGTTCCCGCAGCGATCCGCCCCATCACCGGCACCATCACCGGCCGCCCCGCCTCGTCGGTGACACGCGCCATCGGCGGCTTGGCCATGGTCGGCCGCGCGACCGGCGCATGGCTCTGTCCCGACTGGTCCCGACCCTTGCCGCCCTCGACCACGCTCGGCGTGAAACGCCGTGCCTCGACCGGTGCGTCCGACCGGACCGGCATGGTGCCGCCGAGGCTCTCGGGCATCCGGATCACCTCGATCGCCCGGGCGCGATTGGGCAGGCGCCGCAGGAAGCCCCGCTCTTCGAGGGCGGTGATGAGACGGTGGATGCCGGATTTCGACTTGAGGTCGAGCGCGTCCTTCATCTCGTCGAAGGAGGGAGGAACACTGCTCTCCTGCATCCTCTGCTGTATGAACTGCAGCAGATCCAATTGCTTGCGCGTCAACATCCGACGACCCACACTCTCGCGACACCAACCGCGACACGACATCGCAGAAACAAATCACGAACAGGCTAGCCGTTCTTTAAGTGTTCTGCAAGGGTTCCGATCCGACCCGTGTCGTGATCGATCCGAGGGAAATGGACGCCGCTCGCCGTCGCGGCGGCGGGCCGGCGGCGCCCATGGGATACGGGTCGCGGCGCTGTGAATGGTCGGCGACCTCATGCGAGAAGACGGAGATCTCGACCGGGCTCGGGGAAACCGCCGCAACGCCGGACGGTACCCGTAGACCCGAACACGGCCACTCCGGTCGCCGCCGCAGGAAGACTGATCCGTGATGCGCACCGACATGCCGACCCTGATCCGCCTCGAGGACTACCGGCCGAGCGACCACCTCATCGACCGGGTCGACCTCGACGTCGTGCTGCATCCCACCGCGACCCGGGTGGTCTCCCGCCTCAGCCTGCGTCCCAACCCGGCCGGCCGCATCGGCTCACCGTTGGTGCTCGACGGCGAGGACCTCGTCCTCGTCCGCATCGCCCTCGACGGCAGGGTGCTCGACGCGGGATCCTTTTCCGTCGATGCCACCGGCCTGACCATCGCCGATCCGCCCCGGGCGCCCTTCACCCTGGAGATCGAGACCCGGATCGACCCGTCCGCCAATACCCGGCTCATGGGGCTCTACCGGTCGAACGGGGTCTATTGCACCCAATGCGAGGCCGACGGCTTCCGCCGGATCACCTACCTCCTCGACAGGCCGGACGTCCTATCGGTGTACACCACCCGGATCGAGGCGGACCGCGACGAGGCGCCGGTGCTGCTCGGCAACGGCAACCTGGTGGAGGCCGGCGAGGCGGGCCCCGGTCGCCATCATGCCGTCTGGCACGATCCCCACCCGAAGCCCGCCTATCTCTTCGCCCTCGTGGGCGGGCGCCTCGACCGGCTCGATCGGGCCTTCACCACGATGGAGGGCCGCGAGGTCACGCTCGCGGTCTACGTCGAGCCCGGCAAGGCGGAGCGGGCGGCCTACGCCCTCGACGCGGTCGCGCGATCGATGCGGTGGGACGAGGAGGCGTTCGGCCGCGCCTACGATCTCGACGTGTTCAACGTCGTAGCGGTCTCCGACTTCAACATGGGCGCCATGGAGAACAAAGGCCTCAACATCTTCAACGACAAATACGTCCTCGCTAGCCCCGACACCGCCACCGACGCGGACTACGCCAACATCGAAGCGATCATCGCCCACGAATACTTCCACAACTGGTCCGGCAACCGGGTCACCTGCCGCGACTGGTTCCAGCTCTGCCTCAAGGAAGGGCTGACGGTGTTTCGCGACCAGGAATTCTCGTCCGACATGCGCTCGCGGGCCGTCCACCGCATCGGCGAGGTCAAGACCTTGCGAGCCCGCCAGTTTCCCGAGGACGCCGGGCCGCTCGCCCATCCGGTCCGGCCGCAGGCTTACGCCGAGATCAACAACTTCTACACGGCCACCGTCTACGAGAAGGGAGCCGAGATCGTGCGGATGCTGCGCACCCTCATCGGCGCGAAGGCTTTTCGCGCGGGTATGGACCGCTACTTCTCCGACAACGACGGCAGGGCGGCCACCGTCGAGGATTTCCTCGATGCCTTCGCGGCCGTGACGGGACGCGACCTGTCGGCTTTCGCGCGCTGGTACGAGCGGCCGGGCACGCCGCGGGTGACGGTGCAGGAGCACTACGACCCGGCAGCACGTAGCTACCGCCTCGCCTTCACCCAGAGCCTGCCGGGTTCGGAGGGCGAGGCCCTGGTGATTCCGATCCGCCTCGGCCTCGTCGGCGCCGACGGCCCCCTGGCCGGACCGCGCTGCGACAGTGTCGTCGACGGGGTTTTCGTCCTGGAGGCGGCGACCGACAGCCTCACCTTCACGGATGTCGCCGAGGCGCCGGTGCCGTCCCTGCTGCGGAGCTTCTCGGCGCCGGTGAAGCTGGTGCCACCCCTGACCACGGCGCAGAACCTGACGCTGCTGCGCCACGACGCCGATCCGTTCAATCGCTGGCAGGCCGCTCAGGCGATGGCGCTCCACCTCATGGTTGCCGCCAGCCGCGGCGACGCGGCCGAAGCCGATGCGGCGGCCTTCGTGGAGGCCATCGGCGGGTTCCTCGACACGGACGCCCTTGGCGATCCCGCCTTCGCCGCCCTCGTCCTCGGCCTGCCGAGCGAGGGCGACGTCGCCAACGAGATCGGCGCGGACATCGACCCCGACGCGATCCACGGCGCCCGGCGCGCCCTGCGCGAACGGCTGGGGCGGCATCTCGCGGGGCGTCTCGTCGCGCTGCGCACCACCCTGGCCGACCCGCCCGGCACCGCCTTCAGCGCGGAAGCGGCCGCCGCCGGCCGGCGCGCGCTTCGCAATTCCGCCCTCGATCTGATCGCGGCGGGAGATCCGGTGTTCGGCGCCGACCTCGCTGGAGAACAGATCCGGCTCGCCACCACGATGACGGACCGGTTGGGCGGCCTGTCCACCCTCGCCCTGATCCCGGGTGCGGCGCGCGAGGACGCCCTGGCCGCCTTCGCGGATCGCTACCGGGACGATCCCCTCGTCCTCGACAAGTGGTTCGCGATCCAGGCGACCATCCCCGAACCGGAGACCCTCGACCGGATCGCGGCGCTGCAGGGCCATCCGGCCTTCGCGACGACCAATCCCAACCGGGTCCGCGCGCTGATCGGCAGCTTCGGCGTCGCCAATCCGACCCAGTTCAACCGCCCCGACGGCCGCGGCTTCGCGCTGGTCGCGCGCATGGCCCTGACCGTCGATGGCGCCAATCCGCAACTGGCCGCGCGCCTGCTCACCGCCTTCGGATCGTGGCGGATGCTCGAGCCCGGACGGCGGAGCGTTGCAAAAGCGACTCTGGCCGATCTCAATTGCATGCAGTCCCTGTCGCGCGACCTCGGCGATATCCTGACGCGCAGTCTTGCCGGCCATTTAAGTCACTGAAAAATAAAGCCAAACGGCGTTGTGACGCATCCGCCGGGTATCTGCGATTAAGGAAAACGACCCATTAAAGCCGTGGACAAATCGGCTGTGGAAATGTCTATTTGAAGCGATTCGAAGCGCGGGCCGACATCGCGCTGAAGACGACCCACCGGGTTTGCGAGGTCTGAGAATGTCGGAGGCGGAAGCCGCTTCCCTCGCCGCTTCTGCGCGCGCGGACACCATCCTGGGCATCCATCGGCCGGACAAGGCCATCCATGCCCGCTTCGTGCGGATGGAGACCTGGTTGCGCTACGCGGTCCCGGCGGTGCTGGCGACCTTTCTCATCAGCATGGCGGCCGTGGCCGTGCTGCACCTCCAGAGCCAGCGCGACGATGCCTTGCGCGTGGCCGAGACCGAGATCGAAGCCTTCGCCCACCTCGCCGCCGCGGGCCTGTCCGACATCGGCAACCCGGGCCTCGCGTTGCAGGCCGACGTGAAGGGCCGCCTGCGCCGCCTCCTCCCGGCCTCTCTCCTCCCGGCCGGCCGCCGGATCCTGGTCGCGGACGACAAGGACCGGATCGTCGCCAGCCATCCCGGCACGATCGAGGCGCAGGGCACCCTCAGCGCCTATCTCGGCGAGACCCATCCTCTCAGCATGCTCGGCGAGCGGGCCGGCGTGATGACGCTGACCCTGCCCGGCGGCGAGAGCGTGATCGCCTCCCTCAAGAGCCTGCCGGCGGGCCGCGGCCAGGTCGCCGTGCTGCAGCCGGTGGTCGACGTCACCGCCGCCTGGAGCGACCGCATGCGGACGCAGGCGACGCTGCTCGGTTCGGCCGCCCTCGTGATCGTCGGCATCGGCTTCGCCTACGCCCTGCAGACGCGCCGCGCCCATGCCAGCGACCGCATCTGCGAGCAGATCAAGAAACGCCTCGACACCGCCCTCGGGCGCGGCCGCTGCGGCCTGTGGGACTGGGACATCCCGCGCGGCCGCATCTACTGGTCGGACTCGATGTACGCCCTGCTCGGCTACACCCGCGAGCGGGAATTCCTGTCGTTCGGGGACGTCAACGCCCTGGTCCATCCCGACGACGGCGACCTCTACAGCCTCGCCCGCCAGCTCGCGGCGAGCCAGTCCACCGTCGACCACGAGTTCAGGGTGCGCGGCGCCAACGGGACCTGGATCTGGCTGCGCACGCGCGCCGAGATCGTCCCCGACACGGCCGACGGCGGGCGCCACCTCGTGGGCATCGCCGTCGACGTCAGCGAGCAGCGCCAACTGGCGGAATCCAACGCCACCGCCGACATGCGCCTGCGCGACGCGGTCGAGGCGATCTCCGAGGCCTTCGTCCTGTGGGACACCGGCAACAAGCTGGTCCTGTGCAACTCGAAGTTTCGCGACCTCCATGCCCTCAGCCTCGAGGACGCCACCCCCGGCCGGCGCTACCACGAGATCATGGGCCAGGTCGCGCTGCCGCCGGTACGGCGGGAACTGCGGGACATCGAATCGGCCGGCGCCACCGCACGGACCTTCGAGGCCGAGCTCACCGACGGTCGCTGGCTCCAGATCAGCGAGCGGCGGACCAAGGACGGCGGCTATGTCTCGGTGGGCACCGACATCACCACCCTCAAGCTGCACCAGGAGCAGCTCGTGGCATCCGAGCGCGAGCTGATGGCGACGGTGCGCGACCTCAAGCGGTCGCGCCGGACCCTGGAGCTCCAGACCCAGCAGCTCGCCGACCTCGCCGAACGCTACCTCGACCAGAAGGCCCAGGCCGAGGGGGCCAACCAGGCCAAGTCCGAGTTCCTGGCCAACATGAGCCACGAGCTGCGCACGCCGCTCAACGCGATCATCGGCTTCGCCGAGCTGATGGAGAGCGAGATCTACGGCAAGCTCGGTTCGCCGCGGTATGCCGAATACTGCCGCGACATCCGCTCGAGCGGCGACTACCTGCTGTCGGTCATCGACGACATCCTCAACATGTCGCGTATCGAATCGCACCGCGTGAAGCTGGCGGTGCGCGATGTCGCGGTGGTCGCGGCCGTGAACGGCGCGGTAAAGCTGGTGACGGAGGCCGCCAAGGCGAAGTCCCTCGCCCTCGACATCTGCGTCAGGCCCAATCTCGCCGTCCTGGCCGACGAACGGGCCCTGCAGCAGATCCTCGTGAACCTGATCCAGAACGCGGTGAAGTTCACGCCCAGCAACGGGCGCGTCGTCGTCAAGGCCAAGCCCGCGGGCGACTGCATCAACATCTTCATCTCCGATACCGGCATCGGCATTCCGAAGGCCGCGCTCTCGAAGCTCGGCGTGCCGTTCCAGCAGGTCGAGGCGAACCTCACGCGCTGCTACAAGGGCTCCGGCCTCGGGCTGGCCATCGCACGCTCCATGGTCGAGTTGCACGGCGGCCGCCTCCGCATCCGCTCCGAGGAGGGCATGGGGACCACCGTGCTGGTGCGCATGCCCGCACCGACGCCGGCCCGCCTGCGCGAACTCACCTACGAGGCGTCGACCGAGACCGTGGCGTCCCTGCGCAAGGCCGCAGGCGCCAGCCCGCGCCCCTACGAGCGCACCGGCGCCACCGGCATGTGACGGGCCGCCCGAAAGGCGGCCGGCGAAGAAGGGCGGTGGCGGGTCACGCTGCCATCCGCAGCCGCCAGCGAGGCCGGCCTTCGCCCATGCACCGCCCGGGTCGGATTCGGTCGCCTTCCGCCCACACGAGAACGACAATTGCAGGAGCGGCAACGCAGATGTCCGCCTGCGCGACCGTCCCTGACAGGGCTGTCGCCCTTCCGCTCCCGAGCCCCGAGTGACGATGAATCGCGCCGTGCCCTCTCTCGACGACGTGGTCAGGGACATCGCCGACGAGTTGCGCGACCGGTCCGACCGGGGCGAGGTCGCGACCTACATTCCAGAACTCGCGCGCGTCGATCCGCGCGCCTTCGGGATGGTGGTGATCGATGCCGACGGTCACGTGGCGGCCGGTGGCGACAGCGACACGCCGTTCTCGATCCAGAGCATCTCGAAGGTGTTCACCCTGACCCTGGCGCTGGGCATGGTGGGGGACCGCCTGTGGCGCCGGGTCGGGCGCGAACCCTCCGGTAGCCCGTTCAACTCTATCGTCCAGCTGGAGCGGGAGCGCGGCATCCCGCGCAATCCCTTCATCAATGCCGGCGCCATCGCGGTCACCGACGTGATCCTGTCCGGGCATCAGCCGCGCGAGGCGCTGGGCGAGATCCTGCGGTTCATGCAGTTCCTGGCGCAGGACCCGACCATCACCATCGACGAAGCGGTCGCGGCCTCGGAGCTGCGGACCGGGTTCCGCAACATGGCGCTGGCCTACTACATGAAATCGTTCGGCGTGGTCGACAATCCCGTCGACTTCACCCTGGGCGTCTACTTTCATCATTGCGCCATCGCGATGTCGTGCCGCCAACTCGCGATGGCCGGCCGTTTCCTGGCACACTCCGGCCGCAACCCCTCCACGGGGTTCTCCGTGGTCCAGCCGGAGCGGGCACGGCGGATCAACGCGGTGATGATGACCTGCGGCCATTACGACGGATCGGGCGAGTTCGCCTACCGGGTCGGCCTCCCCGGCAAGAGCGGGGTCGGCGGCGGCATCCTGGCGGTCGCGCCGGGCAAGGCCTCGATCGCGGTCTGGTCGCCGGGCCTCGACGCCGCCGGCAATTCCCATCTCGGGCGGATCGCGCTGGAGATGCTGACGAAGCGTCTCGGATGGTCGATCTTCGCCGGCTGACCCCGGCGCCGCGGCTTGGCGCGTCCCTCGACGCTACCCGCCTGATCGATCGTGTCCTGACGGCCGGTGATGCCTCATGCGCAGCGCAGACGAGCCGATCGACCGGCTACCCGACAGGAACGTGGCAAAATGCCCGATTATGAGGCGTTTCGCTTGGGAAAATGCTCAATCCCAGGGCGGGTCCTTACGGGGTGGACGCCCTCGAGGCATATCAAACGGAATGGTCCCGGTGGTTTCGTAACGCGGTAGACCATCGATCGCGAAGCTCATCGACAGACCGACGATGCCACCGCGCCGGTTCGACCCCGACGATCCCGTCGTCCGACGATCCAAGCCCTGGCCATTCAGTAAAGGGTGGTCCTGCCGACCGGCAGTCCACCCTTAAGTCGTGCGTGGCACGGCCCCGCACCCGGCCCCCGGCGAGCCATATCGCCAGGGGGGATGCTCTTCGCGGTCAGGCCGCCGCGGACACCGAGGCCTCCGCTCCGGTCGGGACCGAGGCGATAGTCTTCAGGATCTGCGAGGCGATCTGGTAGGGGTCCCCCTGGCTGTTGGGCCGGCGGTCTTCCAAGTAGCCCTTGTACTCGTTGTTGACGAAGCTGTGGGGCACGCGGATCGACGCGCCGCGGTCGGCCACGCCGTAGCTGAACTTGTTCCACGGCGCCGTCTCGTGCTTGCCGGTCAGACGCAGGTGGTTGTCCGGCCCGTACACGGCGATATGGTCGTCGAGGTTCTTGTCGAAGGCCGCCATCAGCGCCTCGAAATAGGCCTTGCCGCCGGTCTCGCGCAGGTACGCCGTCGAGAAGTTGGCGTGCATGCCCGAGCCGTTCCAATCGGTGTCACCGAGCGGCTTGCAGTGGTACTCGATGTCGATCTCGTATTTCTCGCAGAGGCGCTGCAGCAGGTAACGGGCGACCCACATTTCGTCGGCGGCCTTCTTGGAGCCCTTGCCGAAGATCTGGAACTCCCACTGGCCCTTGGCCACCTCGGCGTTGATGCCCTCGTGGTTAATGCCGGCATCCAGGCAGAGGTCGAGATGTTCCTCGACGATCTTACGGGCGATCGGGCCGGCCTCCTTGTAGCCGACGCCGCAATAATAGGGGCCCTGCGGTGCCGGGTAGCCGGACGTCGGGAAGCCGAGCGGACGGCCGTCCTTGTAGAAGAAATACTCCTGCTCGAACCCGAACCAAGCACTCTCGTCGTCGAGGATGGTGGCGCGCTTGTTCGAAGGATGCGGGGTCTTGCCGTCCGGCATCATGACTTCGCACATCACGAGCACGCCGTTCTTGCGGGTGCTGTCGGGGAAATGGCGGACGGGCTTCAGCATGCAGTCCGAACTGCCGCCCTCGGCCTGCATGGTCGAGCTGCCGTCGAAGCCCCAGAGCGGGAGCTGCTCGAGTGTCGGAAAGCTATCGAACTCTTTGATCTGCGTCTTGCCGCGGAGGTTTGGCACCGGAGTGTATCCATCGAGCCATATATACTCCAGTTTATATTTGGTCATTTCGAATCTCTCGTGCGTTAGCGATGCGAAGCTTGATGCAAACTCTGCGGCGCACGTCACTCCCGACGCCGACACGCGACGGAGCATTTGTCGTGCCAAACGCCGTCACATTCGCTGCCCTTCTTCGGCTGGGGTCTTTCCCACCGGGCCAGACGCGGTCGCTCACCTGAGGTGACGGCAACGACCCGGGCCGCATCCTCCCCGAACCGGCAGCCCGATGCGTCCCGGTCGAACCCCGACCCTGCGCATCGACGAGCAGGTTCGAAACCGCAGCCGCATGAAATCGCGACGCACCAGTACGCCTCGCCGCGGACAAGGCTGGACAGGACGATCATCACTCCTTATACGCCCGCTTCAGGTCGAGCCGCCGAGCGGTTTCGCCTCTGCCCAGGTAGCTCAGTTGGTAGAGCATGCGACTGAAAATCGCAGTGTCGGCGGTTCGATTCCGTCCCTGGGCACCATCGCTCTCCTCAGTATTGAGCGGCCACGACGAATTACAAAACCGGTGACTGGGACCTTCCGGCTTGTACACGCGGGTGGTACGACTGCGTTGATGACGACGCTTTCCTGGAAGCATCGCTAGGCTGCCCGCCACGACCTGCGCCTTGCCGTGCCTCTCGACCTGCGCGCGCTCGTGGGCAGGCGCGAGGAAGAGGTCAGCCTCGGCACCAGAGATCGCATCGAAGCGAAGCGCCTGCACGCCGTCGCCCTCACGGAGCAGGAGAAACGCCAGGCGGCGTAGAGGGTCGGACCACGCCGCCGGAGCGATCGTGAGGCTCACGAACGCGTTGCCGCTTTCGACGAACGCTGGGCCTGTCTCTATCGAGCCGAGCCGGCAGACCTTCCGGCGCTGGGATCAGCCGGTTTCTGGTGACGGTCAGGGGGCTGGGCTCGGATCACCGGTCCGGCCACGTCTCCGGCTCGTAGACGACGGGCGAGCGGTATCTGAGCGCCGTGGCCGGCGCAGCGGATCGTAGAAGCCTTCGCTGTCGCCGAAGCGGGCCCTCCGTGCCTCGGCCTGCGAGCGGCAGCGACGGCGGGCGGGCAACTCGCAATCGAGGGTCGCGACCGGAACGGCCGCGAAGCGAACACGCTCTCAGCCATCGCGGTATCGTAGGCGTCGCCGACAGGACCCATCGTGGGGCGCCCGCCCGCTTCCTGGCATCGCCTGCCGAAGGCCACAGTGACGTGTGCCGAGGCCCCCGGTCCGAGTGATCGAAACCCATCAGGACGCAGGTGATTGGCCATCGCCCAACCGACAATCCGGCGGCTGAAGGCGTCGGGTACGACGGCGAGGGAGAGGCAAGCCGGCAGCCATGGGAACGTCGGTGACGTCGGCCACCCGGAGCCGGTTCGGGGCGATCGCCACACAATGCGGTCGACGAGGTCGGGAGCCGGAGGCGTCGCGGCCGGCGCGGACCGGATCGACCCTCTGCGGCCGGGTATGCGGGACGGGCCTCGGGCTCCGGACGAACACCTCGCTCGAAGGCGTGCTCGATCGCCATCAAACCCCGGGACAATCCCAATCCCATGGTGTCCGTCGTATCGCCACCCGCTCCGGCCGCTCGGCCGCACACGATATCGCCGCCGTCTGCCTCGCCGAGACTGCCAGCGGTGGGTTTGAATCTGGCCGATCATATTGAGCGACGACACCCTGGATCCGTACCACCGCGTGCGGGCGGATCATCCCGTTGGACAAAGGGGTAGCTTTTCGGAAGGAAGCCTCTCTCGATGCTGTCTCAGGTTCTGATAAAAACAAGGCTTTAAGCAAACGTTAGTCGTTATGCGTAATGAAGCTGTCCTGCTCTCTTGGTACAGGGGCAGTCGAGCGGGGGCAGGCAGTGCGGGCACTAGCGACAGGCGCTCCCGCGCGTGAACGACCTCGCCTATGGGCTATGGCGACCACCTGCGGGCTGGTGATGGCCTGCGGCCTGATCCCTGCCGCCCTCGCGCTGGCCCCACGACCCGGCGAGCCGGTCGTGGCGCTCACACTTTTCCCCGATGCTCCGATGCCCCACGCGGTAGCCGCATCGGGTGCGCGTCTCCTGTGGCTGTCGCCCGGCGGCCACGTGGCCGTGCTCGCCGGCGACACGCCGGATTTGGCGGCCAACCTGCGTCGGTCCGGCACCCTTCTTGTCCTCGCCGCCGGTCCGCTCGGCGCTTGCCTGCCGGGCACCCGGCCAACCCCTATGGTCACAGGCCCTTCCCAGCCATGAACGGCGACAGTCTCAACCGTCTACGCCAAGCCTTCACGCCCATCATGCTCGGCGTTCTCGCCGCTCTGTGGCTTGTCGTCATGGCCCTCGCTTGGTCCCTCGGCACGGCGATCGTGGCGCCAACGGTCCTAGGCGGCCTCCTCGTCGCCGGATCGGCCGCCTGCGCGCGGAGCCTCGGCCCGGCATTGGCCACACGCCATCTCACCTCGGCCGCACTCATGGCGATGGTCGGTCTGCTGGTGCTGACGACGGCGGACACGCCCTGGCAGATCGACACGCACATGGTCTTCTTCGCCGCCCTCGCGATCGTTGCAGGGTGGGGCTGCTGGTCCTCCATCCTCGTCGCTGCGGCGGTCGTGGCCGTCCATCACCTCGCCTTGAACGTGGCCTACCCGGCGGCGGTGTTCCCGAACGGGGCGGACTATCTGCGGGTGCTGCTCCACGCCGTCGTCGTCATCGCTGAGGCCGGCGCCCTGGTCCTGGCGGCGCGGCAGCTTTCCCGGGCGCTCGATGCGGCGGACGCCGCGACGTTACAGGCCTCCGAGAGCGCCGCCGCTCAAAGCCGGTTCGAGCAGGCCGCCCTCCGCGAGCACGCGCTGCAGGCGAGCCAAGGGCGTCAGCTCGGCGACCTGGTCGCAGGTTTCCGCGCTACGCTGTCGGACATCGGACGTCAGGTCGAGCGCGAGACCTCCGGTATGCGCAACACCGCCGTCGCTCTGAGCGACGTCGCCGCACGGTCGAGCGAACAGGCCAGCTAATCCGCATCGATCGCCTCGACCACCGCGCGGAACGTACTCTCCGTCTCGGCCGGGGCCGAGGAGTTGAGCGCCTCCATCTCCGATATCGCCGGACAGACGGAGCGGACGCGACAGTTCATCGCGCGCATGACAGAGATGGCTCGGACCACCAGCGGCGAGGTGGGTCAACTCGCCGAGGTGGCGGGACAGATCGGCGCGGTGACGGACCTGATCAAGTCGGTTGCGGACCAGACCAATCTCCTGGCTCTGAACGCGACCATCGAGGCAGCCCGCGCCGGCGCCGCCGGCAAGGGCTTCGCGGTGGTGGCGACCGAGGTCAAGGCGCTCGCGGCCCAGACCATGAGGGCGGCCGACGAGATCTTCGGCCAAGTCGGTGCCATCCAGGCGTCGAGCGCTCGCACGGTCTCCGCCGTCGAGGCGTTCGCGAAGGCCACCCACGAGGTGCATGTATTGACGAACGCCATCGCCGATTCGGTCGATCAGCAGCAAGCCGCGACGCAGGAAATCTCCCGCACGGTGGCACAGGTGGCACGGGGCAGTTCCGAAGTGCATGCGGGTGCGGCGAACGTTCAACGCGCCACGCAGGAGACCCGTCACCATGCCGACACGGCGCTCGCCGCTTCCGAGACGCTGAAGGCGGTCGCGGCGGATCTCGCGCGCTCGGTCGGAAGTTTCATGACCACGGTGACGGGCGATCTCGACGAACGCCGCAGCGCCGCGCTCTGACGCGTGTGCGCTCGGCCTGCGATCGACGACGCGGTTCTGCGCGGGGCGTGCTGGTGTCCGGGCTCCCGGCCCCAACCTGTGGTCGACGGACTCCTGAAAGATCGGAAGCGCGTCTTCGCACACCGAGTCCAAAGGTGGGCGAGACCCGAGCCGGCCGTCGTGGGAATTGGGCCGGTACCCGGCGCAGGCGAGGGAAAAGGGTGTGCGCCTGCGGCGCCCGGGACTGGTCGCCTCCGGCCGGCGTAGGTTCCTTCGAGACCGCGTCAGGATCGCGCGACCGCCGACGCCGCGGCTCGCAAGCCGGTTCGCCCACGCTCGGGCGCGTCGCCGGCGACGCCTTGACCCGCCACCGGATCCGGCATCACCGTTGCCCCGACCGTTTCGTTGGTGACGTGGCCTGTGCGGCGACACGAGGCCGGCCGGGGAATTGACCCCATGACGGTCATCACGCCATCAGGCGTCATGACGACACGTCCCTGGCATGCGACCGTTCTCACCCTCTATCCGGAGATGTTCCCCGGACCCCTCGGGCTTTCCCTCTCGGGCGAGGGGCTGGCGCGGGGGATCTGGGCGTTGGAGGCTCGCCAGATCCGCGAGCACGGCCTCGGCCGCCATCGGGCGGTCGACGATACGCCCGCGGGGGGCGGCGCCGGGATGGTGCTGCGCTGCGACGTGCTGGGCGCGGCCATCGACGGCGTGGCCGCGGATACGCGCCCGCGGCTGCTGATGAGCCCACGGGGCCGGCCGCTGACGCAGGCGCGGGTTCGGGCCTTGAGCGAAGGCGCCGGTGCGGTCATCGTCTGTGGCCGGTTCGAAGGGGTCGACGAGCGGGTGATCGAAGGGCGCGGACTCGAGGAGGTCTCGATCGGCGACTACGTGCTCTCGGGCGGCGAGATCGCCGCCTTGGTGCTGCTCGATGCCTGCGTTCGCCTGCTGCCGGGCGTCATGGGCAAGGTCGCGTCGGGGGTGGAGGAGAGCTTCGAGTCGGGGCGGCTCGAATATCCGCATTACACCCGGCCGCGCGAGTGGGAAGGCCGGACCATCCCGGACATCCTCTTGGGCGGAAATCACGCCGCCATCGCCGAGTGGCGATCGCAGAACGCCTTGCGGATCACTCGGGAGCGACGCCCGGACCTCTTGGCCGGAGACCGGGTCGCGACAGCGTTCGGTGCCGGCGGGCGTTTCCCGGAGGATAACCGGGGTCAAAACGACGCGTGATACGGCTCCCGCCTGGATCGAGCGGGAGCCGTATCACTGGGCCCGCGCGGCACCTGAGCGAAGGCAAAATCCGCATCGCGGAGCAATCGAACGGAGTTTGTCTGACGTCCATCGACGGTCGATCCGACAAGACGGGAGCGAGGTCCCGTCTCGTCGGATCGGGTCGACTCAGGCGGCGGTGCGGTTGCGCGCCTCGCGCTTGGTGTCGACGCCCGAGGCTTTGATCTCGGAGAGTTTCTCGGCGACGTTGCGGGAGAACACGAACTCGGCCGGGCGCTGGTTCTCGAGGCTGACCTCGGGAGCCATCGCACCCTCGGTCTTGATGCCACGGATCGCGTGGATCAGCGGCTTCCACGGCTTCTTCACCGAATCGACCACGGAGGAGGCCTCGTAGCCCGAATGGACCATGCAGTCGGCGCACTTCTCGTAGTTGCCGGTGCCGTAGGAATCCCAGTCGGTCTCCTCCATCAGCTCCTTGAAGGTGGCCGCGTAGCCTTCGCCGAGCAGGTAGCAGGGCTTCTGCCAGCCGAACACGGTGCGGGTCGGGTTGCCCCAGGGCGTGCAATGGTAGGTCTGGTTGCCGGCCAGGAAGTCGAGGAACAGGCCCGACTGCTGGAAGGTCCACTTCTCGCGGCCCTTCTCCTTGCCGTGGCGGAAGACGCCGCGGAAGAGGTCCTTGGTCGCCTTGCGGTTGAGGAAGTGCTGCTGGTCGGGGGCCCGCTCGTAGGCGTAGCCGGGCGAGACGGTGATGCCGTCGATGCCCATCTTCGTCACGCTGTCGAAGAAGTCGGCGATCTTGTCGGGCGACGAGTTGTTGAAGAAGGTGCAGTTGATGGTGACGCGGAAGCCCATCTCCTTCGCCTTGGCGATGGCGGCCACGGCCTTGTCGTAGACGCCGCGCTGGCACACGGAGCCGTCGTGCATCTCCTTGTCGCCGTCGAGGTGGATCGACCAGGTGAAGTACGGGCTCGGCTTGTACTCCTTGATCTTCTTCTCGAGCAGCAGCGCGTTGGTGCAGACGATCGCGAACTTCTTCTGCGCGATGATGCCCTCGACGATCTGCGGCAGATCCTTGTGCAGCAGCGGCTCGCCGCCGGCGATCACCACCACGGGAGCGCCGCACTCGCGCACGGATTCGAGCGCGTCGGCGACAGGCAGGCGCTTGTTCAGGATCTCGTCCGGATAGTCGATCTTCCCGCAGCCGGCGCAGGCGAGATTGCAGCGAAACAGCGGCTCCATCATCATCACGAGCGGATAGCGCTTGCGACCGGTGAGGTGCTGCTTGAGGATGTAGCCGCCAATCTTCGCGACGTACCGAAGGGGAATGCCCAAGGCGCGGCTCCTTTGCTGTTCTGGCCCCGTTTTTCAACGGGCTGCTTAGCGTGAAAAATTGTCGATTTCCAGCGGACTAGGCCGGAACCGGTCGGGGACACGAGCCGGCAGTGTGTTGTTTTCGATCGTGGCGCAAGCGTGTCACAGAATGCGTTCGTCGAGGACGGTCCGTTTGGGCCATGACGCCGCGGCGGCGGAGTCCGAGGCCCGGATGCACGCGTTCACGAGCGCGTCGCGCAGCGCTAACGCCTCGTAGGTATCGTGCGCGGGGGACGTCGGCATGCGGCGGCGCCATGCCAGCTCCGCGCCGTCTTCATGGGCGCGCCGGCCGCGTTTCCGTCCGGCGAGCGCGCAAGCGTGGGTGCGGTGCGGCAGCGCGGCCCGTGCTCCTATGTCCGTTTTCCCATGCCATTGCTCCCGTGGCCGTGGTTGACGTTTCGTTGCAATTCGCGTCCCAGCGACGTACTCAGCCCCGACTCCGTCGCGATGCACTCGCGACACGAACGCGCTCTCGATCCACCGTCGGGTTCGGCCCATGGCCTTACCGGATTCGGGGATCGGAGCGACAGGTGCTAGTCCGGCGCCCTCAGGAACGCTCATGTCCGGACTGCATCCTTCTCATGCAGCCGGGCGTTCCGATGCGGCCGCGCGTCCAGGACGGCCCCGATAGGCAGGCAGGGTACTCGTGATCGAACGGCTCGTTGCGTTCTCCGTCCAGCGTCGCTGGCTCGTCATCGGTCTGATCGCCGTCCTCACGGTGGCAAGCGTCGGTCTCGCCGCTCATCTGTTCCGCATCAACACCGATGTCGAGCGGCTGATCGACAAGGACGTTCCCTGGCGCCAGGACGAGATCAACTTCGAGAAGGCGTTCCCGCAGCGCACCGGCACGCTGGTCGCCGTCATCGACGGCAGCACCCCGGAGACCGCCGAGGAGGCGGCCGCCGCTCTGGCCAAGGCCCTGGCCGGCAACAAGGACCGGATCGAGACCGTCTACCGGCCCGATGGCGGCCCGTTCTACGACCGCAACGGCTTCCTGCTCATGTCGCAGGAAGAGCTCACCAAGACCACCGAACAGCTGATCCAGCAGCAGGGCCTGCTCGGGCCGCTCGCGGCCGACCCGACCCTGCGCGGCCTGATGCGCGTCCTCGGCCTCGGCGCGCGGGGCATCAAGAGCGGCGACGCCAAGATCGAAGACCTCGAAGGTCCGATGACCCGGATCGACGAGACGCTGCAGGCGGTGATGGCCGGCAAGCCGGCACGGCTCTCGTGGCAGCTCCTGCTCTCCAACGGCAAGACCCAGAGCACCGAACTGCGCAAGTTCGTGATGATCCAGCCGGTCCTCGACTTCAATGCCCTGCAACCGGGGGCGGAGGCGACCAAGCTGATCCGCAGCATCGCCCAGGACCTCAAGATCGACGACGCGCATGGTCTGCGCCTGCGCCTGACCGGCCCCGTCGCCGTCTCCGACGACGAGTTCGCGACCCTGGCCGACGACGCGCTCCTCAACAACCTCGTGACGGTGGGCGCCATCCTGCTGTTCCTGTGGCTTGCGCTCCGGTCCGGCGCCCTCGTGGTCGCCGTGATGATCACCACCTTCTCGGGCCTCATCGTCACCGCGGCCCTCGGCCTCGTGATGGTCGGCGAGCTCAACCCGATCTCGGTGGCGTTCGCGGCGCTGTTCGTGGGCCTCGGCATCGATTTCGGGATCCAGTTCGCCGTGCGCTACCGGGCCGACCGGTTCGAGCAGCCCGACATCCCCTCCGCCATCCGGGCGGCGGCCCGCGGCGTCGGCTGGTCGCTGACCCTCGCCGCGATCTCGTTAATCGCAGGCTTCTTCGCCTTCCTGCCCACCGCCTTTCGCGGCGTGTCCGAGCTCGGCCTCATCGCCGGCGTCGGCATGGTGGTGGCGTATCTGTTCTCCCTGACGCTGCTCCCGGCCCTCATCGCCGTCATGAAGCCGCGCATCGAGAAGCGTGCCGTCGAGACCGCCTGGATGGCGGGCGTCGACCATTGGATCATCGAACATCGCAAGGCGGTGCTGATCGTGGTCGGCCTGATCACGGTGGCCGGCATCCCGCTGCTGTTCAAGCTGCCGTTCGATTCGAACCCGATGCACCTGCGCAGCCCCAAGGTCGAATCGATCGCCACCTATCTCGACCTGATCAAGGATCCCGAGACCAGCCCCAACCTCATCGACGTCATCGCCCCCTCCGTCGAGGCCGTGCCCGAGCTGGCGGCGAAACTGCGCGCCCTCCCCTCGGTGGCCCGCGTCATCGACATCCAGACCTTCGTCCCGCCGGACCAGGAGCAGAAGCGCGCGATCGTCATCGAGGCGGCCCAGCTGCTCGGCCCCATCCTCAACCCGGCCCGCAAGCCGCCGCCGCCCACGGATGCCGATACGGTCAAGGCCCTCAAGGAAGGGGCCACCGCGCTCAAGGGCATCGCCACCGGCCCGTCCGGGGGCGCCAAGGCGGCCGGCCAGCTCGCGGCCACCCTCGAGAAGCTCGCCGCCGGCTCCGCCGCCATGCGCGAAGCGGCCAACGTCGCGATCACGACCGACCTGAAGACCCTGCTGACCCGCCTCGGTGGCCTCCTCAACCCGCAGGTCCTGTCCATCGCCACCCTGCCGCCGCAGCTCAAGGCGGAGTGGATCACCAGCGACGGCCGCTCGCGCATCGAGGTCCATCCGAGCGGTGACGCCAACGACAACGTCGTGCTGCGCCGGTTCGCCAAGGAGGTGCAGAGCGTCGCGCCCCACGCCACCGGTGCGCCGGTGGCCACGACCTCGTCGAGCTACACGATCCTCGGCGCCTTCGTGCAGGCGGCGCTCACCGCGCTCGTCCTCATCTTCATCATCCTGTCGGTGGCCCTGCGCAAACCCTGGGACGTGGCGATGACGCTGGGCCCCCTGGTATTGGCGACGCTGTGGACGCTGATGGCCCTCCACATCGTCGGCATGCCGCTCAACTTCGCCAACATCATCGCGATGCCGTTGATGCTGGCGGTGGGCGTGGCCTTCCACATCTACTACGTCATCGCCTGGCGGGCCGGCGTGGTCGACATGCTGGCCTCGAGCCTGACGCGGGCGATCTTCTTCTCCGCGCTCACCACGGGGACCGCCTTCGGCTCGCTGGTGCTGTCGAGCCACCCGGGGACGGCGAGCATGGGCAAGCTGCTGGCCCTGTCGCTGTTCTTCACCCTGGTGGCGGCCTTCTTCGTGGTCCCGGCCTTCCTCGGCCCTCCGCCGAAGCAGCCCGACCCGAAGCGCCCGGAAGGCGACGACGCTGTCCCCGGCCGCAAGCCGGCGCGGTCCGAGCCGATGGCGGTGAAATAGCCCTTACCGGCCTGCCGTCCGCGAGAGACACGGATCCCGACCGTCGCGAAGGCTCGTCCGGCGCGACGGTCGGGGTCGGATCAGGAGAAATCCGAAAAGCCGCCCGTGACCGCTCCGGCTCGCTCGATCGCCGTGATCGCGTCCGGTGCGACCAGCGCGTCGCGCTCGGCGGCGTAGGCATAGCCCGGCGCCTCGCCGGGAAAGCCCGCACCGGTGGCGGGGTGGGTGTAGAGCTCGGTCAGCCCGTCCGGCAGGTGTCGCAACAGGCCGGCGACCCGGGCCGGCGTCATCGCACCGGACCAAGCGAGCCCGAGGGTGCGGTCCGGGATCAGCAGGCCGGCCTGGCGGGCTCGCACGGCCAGCAGCGCGGCCCAGGGCGCGATGTCGAGGGCCGCCTTCGGCTCGCATCCGGGTTCGGCGGCGCGCAGGACCGCCCGCGGCTCGCGCGGGACGCGGATGGCGCGCATCCCGTATCCGCGGCCGATGGCGAGCACCCGGCCGGCGATCAGGGGATGCACATGGAAATGCTTGTGGGCATTGACGTGATCGAGCGGCAGGCCGGTGGCCCGGTAGGCCTCGAACTGCGCCGCGATCTCCGCCGAGAGCTGGCGGCGGGCGCTCGGCTTGAGGGCCAGATCGAGGCCGAGCCGGCCCATGTCCCGGCGGATGAGTCCGTCCGCACCGACGAGGTCGGGCAGGTCCGACGCCGGTAGCGTCGGCCAGGCCTCGACCATGACCAGATGCAGTCCGACGCGCAGCGACGGCATGCGCCGCGCCCGCGCCACCGCATCGGTGGCGGCCGGTGCCGACACCATCAGGCTCGCCGCCGTGAGGATCCCCTCGCGATGGGCCTGCTCCACGGCGTCGTTGACTTGAAGGCTCAAGCCGAAATCGTCGGCTGTGACAACCAATCGCTTCACGAGGCATCTCCGGGTGCCGAGGGTGCAAGCCAACCCGCAGGTGCGGGGCAAAACCCTGCGACGGCACGCAGAGCCGGGCTTCGCCCTGCGCCCGCCGGGGCCTCGGCCCCGGACCCCTTTCGAATGCAGAACGGCCGGGCTCTTCAGCCCGGCCGCCGTTGGAATGGAGAGATTCGGTCGCTCAGGCGGCCTTGGCGGTGCCCTGGCGCTCCTTGAGGAAGCGGTAGAACTCGACGCCTTCGCGCAGGCGGCGCTTCATCATCTCGGGCGAGCGGACCATCTCGGAGACGATCGAGGCGATCTTGGGGGCGCGGAAATAGAACTTCCGGTAGAACTCCTCCACCGCCGCGAAGATCTCGGCATGCGACAGGTGCGGATAGTGAAGCGGCGCGATCTGGACGCCGTTCTCATCGACGAGCTCGGCGTTCGCGACGTCGAGCCAGCCGTTCTCCACCGCCTGCTTGTAGAGGAAGGTCCCCGGGTAGGGCGCGGCCAGCGAGGCCTGGATCGTATGCGGGTTGATGCGCTTGGCGAAGGCGATCGTCTCCTGGATCGTCTCGCGGGTCTCGCCGGGCAGGCCGACGATGAAGGTGCCGTGGATGGCGATGCCGAGGTCGTGGCAGTCCTTCGTGAACTTCTCGGCGACCTCGACGCGCATGCCCTTCTTGATGTTGTTCAGGATCTGCTGGTTGCCGGACTCGTAACCGACCAGCAGGAGGCGCAGGCCGTTCTCCTTGAGCACCTTCAGCGTCTCGCGCGGCACGTTGGCCTTGGCGTTGCACGACCAGGTCACGCCGAGCTTGCCGAGCTCGCGGGCGATCTCCTCGGCACGCGGCAGGTTGTCGGTGAAGGTGTCGTCGTCGAAGAAGAACTCCTTGGTCTGGGGGAACTCCTTCAGGCAGTACTTGATCTCCTCGATCACGTGCGCGACCGAGCGGGTGCGGTAGGTGTGGCCGCCGACCGTCTGCGGCCAGAGGCAGAAGGTGCAGCGGCTCTTGCAGCCACGGCCGGAGTAGAACGAGATGTAGGGGTGCTTGAGGTACCCGATGAAGTACTTCTCCATCTCCAGGTCGCGCTTGTAGACGCTGGTGACGAACGGCAGCTGGTCCATGTCGGTCATGATCTCGCGGTCCACGTTGTGGATCACGACACCGTCGGCGTCCCGGTAGGACAGGCCCTTGATCTCCGACATCGGCGTGCCGTCGGCGACTTCCTTGACCGTGAAGTCGAACTCGTTGCGCGCGCAGAAGTCGACGCAGGGCGCCTGGGCCATGGCGCCGGCGGCATCCACGGCGACCTTGGCGCCGATGAGGCCGGCGATGAGCTTCGGATTGGCCGCCTTCAGCGCCTCGATGGTCTTCACGTCCGACTTGAAGGACGGAACCGAGGTGTGGAGCACCACGAGGTCGAAGTCGTTGGCCTGGGCCACGATCTCGTTAAGCTTGATGTTGTGCGGGGGCGCGTCGATCAGCTTCGAGTTCGGCACCAGGGCGGCGGGCTGGGCCAGCCAGGTCGGGTACCAGAACGATTTGATCTCGCGCTTGGCCTGGTAGCGGGAACCGGCGCCGCCGTCGAAACCGTCGAAGGTGGGGGCCTGGAGGAAGAGCGTGCGCATGGGGTTCAAGGCCTCAGCGAGAGTACGGGATGGGCGGGTGTCGAGTGAGCGGCGGGCGTCAGAGCGGCGTCGCGCCAGCGTCGCGGCCGAGGCTTCGTTCCGGGATCAGGGTGCCGTCCGCAACCACCCGATAATCGTGACCTTTCCATGTCACCGCACCCGAGACGAAGCTCCAGGCGAAGTTCGCGAAGGAGAGGATGTCGCGAATCGGCAACAGCCAATACGGGTGCGCGGGCAGGCCGAAGGCCCGTTCGAGGCGCACGCACAGGACGATGCGGCAGGCGAGCGCCAGGGCGGCCACGGCCAGGGCATGCTGCCCGGCACCCGGGATCAGGGCGCCGATCAGGGCGAGGGGAAAGGCATGGGTGACGATGGACCCGGCATAGCCGAGCGGATCGACGTTGCGGATGGTCCGGTTCCAGCGCAGCTCGTGCCGCCACAGGCCGGCCAGATCGGTATCGACGCAGGTGTGGCCGACCGTGAAGGTCGGGATCGAGACCACGCCGCCGTCCGCGCGCAGGGCCTCGCCGATGGCGTAATCGTCGGCGAGATCGTCCCGGAACGTCTCGAAGCCGGCGATCCGCGTGAGGGCGGCCCGGGTGAAGGCGATGGTCGAGCCGAAGCACGGGCGGGCGAGGCCGAGTGCCGTGCCCATCACCACGTTGGGCAGGAACTGAACGTCGATGGCCAGCGCCGAAAGATGGGCCCACACGCTCCGGTTGGCCGGGACGCCGTGGTAGAGGCAGGTGACCCCGTTGACGCCCTCGACGGAGAGTTCGGCGACGATGCGCTCGAGGTAGTCCGGCCGCACCACCATGTCGCTGTCGGCCAGAACGACCACGTCGTGGGCGATGTGGCTCGCCATGTTGATGAGGTTGGAGACCTTGCGGTTGGCGCCGTGCTGGCGCGCATCGATCACGAGGTCGAGCCGGACCGCCGGATAGGCATCGGCCAGCCGACGCACCACCCCGATCGCCGGGTCGGCGGCACTCTGGACGCCGAAGACCACCTGGACCGGGCCGGCGTAGCGCTGACGGCAGAAGGTCTCGAGGTTCTCGTAGAGGTTGGGCTCGATCCCGCAGAGCGGCTTGAGCAGCGTCACCGACGGTCGCGGCGCCGCGTCCGGCAGGGCGGCCGGCGCCCGACGGGCGAAGCGGCCGGCCAGATGCGCCGCGCCGAGGCCGTAGACGCAACCGGCCAACGCCAGCAGCAGGCACAGCGAAGACAGCCAGGTCAGGTCCATGGAAATTCGCTCGGGTCACGGGGCGCGTGAGGAGTGCCGACGGGCGGCACGAGATCGTCGATCGCCGGAATTCAAGGCGCCGGTTTGGCGGCGAGCATTCCCGTCGTCCGTTCTCGTAGGAATTTGAGGAGTTCGTTAGCCCCCCCGGCCTTCAAACTGTCGCCGAAGCTCGCCCGCATGGCAGCGAGTTCGCTGACGTTGCCGTTGAGATACACATCCTGGACCCGGTTGCCGGCGCCCACGAGGAAGTCGATCTGCGAGGTGTCGCCGTCACCGTTGGCGACCTCGGTCTCGACGGAACGGCCGGTCCCGCGCGGCTCGCTGGCCGGTTTGATCGTGAACTTGCCGCCCTGGGCCTGCGCGAGGCGATTGGCGTAGGTCGTCGAAAAGTACTGCGCGAAGGCTTCGGTCAGCGCCCCCTGCTGCTCGGGGGTGAAGCTCTTCCACTTCGGGCCGACCGCGACCCGTACCATCGCCGGAAAGTCGAAGGTCTCGGCCATCGTCTTCTCGATGGCGGCGAGACGGTCCTTGATGCCGCCACCGCCCTTCAGGGCGGTCTCGAAGCTGGCATAGACGGCGGTCACCGTCGCCACCGCGGGATCGTCGGCGGCCGCGACGGTCGTGAGACCGGAGAGGGAGAGGGCCGCCGCCAACGCCACCCCTGCCAGGACGTCCCTCAGGCGCACTTTCTGAGCCTTCCTGTCTCGGCAAGGCTTCCCTTCTCTGCGAGTCTCCCACCGTCGGCTTGCGCCGATGGCGACGACGGCGCCTGGCCCGGCTCGTTCGCAGCCTCGTAGGGGGCCGTCTGGCGGTCGCCGCGATGGGAATCGGCCACGGCCCCTCCCCGCTCGGGGTCGTTCCCGGGACGGCCCTCGAGGGCATGCCAGGCGAACAATCCGGGCACGCCGACGAGGAGGTCGGCCAGGCGCTTGACGAGGGAGAGGGCCAGGGCGACCTCAGCCGGAATGTCGAAGATCGCGCACAGGGCGATGAGTCCGCCCTCCTGGGCGCCGAGGGCGCCGGGGATCGCGAAGGCTGCGCCGCGGACCGCCTGGGCCAGGCTCTCGATCACGATGGCTTCGAGGATGGTGACCGGATAGCCCATGAAATGGAGGGCGACGTAGACCTCGACCGTGCCGATCAGCCAGCCGACGAGATGGACGCCCATGCCGGCTCCCACCCGCATGGGTGCGCCGTAGAGGCGGCGCAGGCCCTCGTAGAGCACGTCGACGGCCCCCAGGGCCCGCCAGTCGCGGCCGGCGGCGAAACGGTTGAGCAGGCGCTGGACGAGGAGATGCCCGCCGCGGCGCTGGATCACGAAGAAGATGGCGAGTGCCGGGGCGGCCAGGACGAGGCCGCCGGCGACGGTCCGCACCACCGGGCCGTCGCCGGCGATCCAGATCAGGGCGGCCAGCCCCGCGATGGTGAACAGGAACTGCGTCACCGCCTGGGTCATCAGGTCGACGAACATGCTGGCACCGGCCAGCCCGCCGCCCAGGCCGCGCCGGGTCAGCAGGCGGGCGCCGACCAGGTCGCCACCGACCTGGGCCACCGGCAGCAGGGTGTTGATGCCCTCGCGCACGAAGCGGAGGACCACGCAGTCCCACAGGCTCGGCCGATCGGCCTTGGGGAAGATCACGAACCAGCCGAGTCCCGCCCAGCCGACGGCGAACACCCGTGCGAGGACGACGATCAGCGCACCCCAGCCTGCGCTCGCCACCGCGGCCGCCACGTCTTCCGGGCCGGAAGACAGGAATAGGCCGACGACCGTGCAGAGGCCGACGATCAAAGCCAGTGTCGTCAGTCGCTTCATGATCCCCTTTCGACCGGCGGCGAAGATGAGAGGTCGTGGTAACGCTGCGATACCGCTCGACTAGTGACCGCCGGGACCGATGAGCATCGAGGCAAGTTGCAGCTTTGCGCGGCGTTGTCTATCACCCCGGGGACACAGTGCGGATCAAAGCGGCACAGGTCGGGCTGCCCGAAACCCATGGTTCAGGCAGCCCGGGACTCGAAGGACAAACCGCCGCGCCGGACGCTTAGGGGATGATCAGAGACATGGACCGCGATTCCCACATCACGGCGGACGATTCCGTGCGCGACGACGCGCGCATCGGCGCCTACGCGTCCACCGATCGGACCGGAACGCCGGTGCCGCACAGCCCGGTGATGGCCTGGAACGAGTGGGACCCGCTGGAGGAGGTCATCGTCGGCAGCCTCGACGGCGCGACGATCCCCTCCCACCACCTGACGGTGATCTTCAACCTGCCGCGGGCGGCGCAGCCGTTCTATCGGTTCGCGGCCGGCTTCCGCTACCCGAAGTTCATGAAGAAGCTCGCCCAGCAGGAGCTCGACAACTTCATCTCGATCCTGGCGGGCGAAGGCGTGAAGGTTCGCCGGCCCGATTCGATCGACTTCTCGAAGAAGTACAACGCTCCGCGCTGGTCCTCCCGCGGCTTCTGCGTCGCCTGTCCGCGCGACCCCTACCTGGTCATCGGCGACGAGATCATCGAGTCGCCGATGTGCTGGCGCTCGCGCTACTTCGAGGGTGACGCCTACCGGTCGCTGTTCAAGGAATACTTCCGCGCCGGTGCCCGCTGGACCTCGGCGCCGCGGCCCGAACTGTCCGACAAGCTCTACAACTACGATTACCGCGTGCCGAACCTGGCGGCCGGCGAGCCGATGCAGTTCACGGTCAACGAGTTCGAGCCGGTCTTCGACGCCGCCGATTTCGTGCGCTGCGGGCGCGACCTCTTCGTGACCCGCTCCAACGTCACCAACCTGATGGGCATCGAGTGGCTGCGCCGCCACCTCGGGCCGGGGTTCCGCATCCACGAGATCGAGAGCCGCTGCCCGCAGCCGATGCACATCGATTCGTCGTTCATGCCGCTGGCGCCGGGCAAGGTGCTGGTGAACCCCGACTACATCGACGTCGAGAAGCTGCCGGCGGTCCTGAAGAAGTGGGACGTGCTGATCGCTCCGCGGCCCGACCCGGTCGAGGGCTTCATGAGCAAGATCTCGATGTGCTCGCCTTGGACCTCGATCAACGTGCTGGCCATCGACGAGAAGAAGATCGTCGTCGACGCCAGCCAGCCGACGCTGATCAAGGCCCTCAAGGACTGGGGCTTCGATCCGATCCCGGCGCCGTTCCTGTCGTACGGGCCGTTCGGCGGCTCGTTCCACTGCGCCACCCTCGACGTGCGCCGTCGCGGGCCGCTGCGGTCCTACTTCTAGGAACCCGAGGCGCGGAACGCCGTCCCGCTTGCGGGGCGGCGTCAGGCGGCGACGGCGCGCAGGAAGCGGTCGATCTCCGCTTCCAGCCCCGCGGCCACCGTCTCCACCGAGGTCGCCGTCTCCTGCACGCTCATGGCCATGGCGGCTGTGCGCTGGGAGACGCCGGTGACGGTGTCGAGGTCGCGGGCGATAGCGACCGCGGTGCCGGCTGTCTCGCCGGCGTTGCGCGAGATCTCGCCGGTGGCCGCACCCTGGGCCGTGACCGCATCGGCGAGGTCGGCGGTGGTGGCGCTGATCGTCGCCATGCGGCCGGTCACCCGCCCGATGGCGTCGACGGCGGTGCCCGTCGACATCTGCACCGAGGCGATCTGGCTGGCGATCTCGTCGGTGGCCTTGGCGGTCTGGCTGGCGAGCTGCTTCACCTCGGAGGCCACCACCGCGAAGCCGCGTCCGGCGTCTCCGGCGCGCGCCGCCTCGATGGTGGCGTTGAGGGCGAGCAGGTTGGTCTGCTCGGCGATGGCGCGGATCAGGCCGACGACGTCGCCGATCCGCTGCGTGGTGGCGGACAGATCGCCGATCTGGCGGTTGGTGGCGGCGGCCTCCTCGAAAGCCCCCTCGACCTCGCGCTTGGCGTGCGCGATGCGCGCGCCGATCTCGCCGATGGAGGCCGACAGCTGCTCGGAGGCGCTCGCCACGGTCTGGACGTGCGCGGACGTTTCCCGGGAGCCGGCGGCGGCGCCCTCGGCGGCGCGGCAGGCTTCGTTGGACAGCGAGGCCATGTCCGTGGCGCGCCCGCGCATCGCGCTCATGCGGTCGCCGAAGCTTCGGACCGCATCGGAGGCGGTCCTGCGGAACCGCTCGATCTCGCCGTCGAGGCGCGCGCGACGACTCCGGTCGTCGCTGGAGGCGGCACGCTGGTCGGCCTCCAGCATGCGGGCCTGCCGGCTCGTGTCGAGGAGGCCGTCGAGGGCACGGGCGATCGACCCGACCTCGTCGCGGCGCGTCTCGAAGCCGATCGGGCTGTCGATGTCGCCGTGTGCGAGCGTCCCGGTGCGACGGGCGATGGCGGACAGCGGGCGCAGCAGCCGCATGGCGACGAAGCCGACCAGGAGACAGCCGACCAGCGTGATGCCGAACGCCGCCAGGGCCATGGTGGTCATGGTCGAGCGATAGAGCGCGGTGTAGGGGTCGAGGGGCAGACCCACGAACAGGACGCCGTTGACCTGGCCGCCGCCGTCGAAGGTCGGCTGGTAGACGGTGAAGAACTCGCGCCCGAACAGGGTGGCACGGCCGCGATAATCGGTGCCGGCCCTCAGTTTGACCTGGGCGGGATGGTCGGAGGCCAGCGCCGTCCCGACCGCGCGCTCTCCGTTCTCCTTCTTGACCGTGGTGATGCGGCGCACGAAGGCGTCGCGCTCCTTGTCGTAGGTGAACACCGTGGCCGTCCCGCCGGCGTAGGCGACCGCCATGTCGACGATGGCCATGTCGGACAGGGCGGCGAGGCTCGGAGCCGAGACCGAGGCGATCCTGTCCCCGTCGAGCTTGAGCCGGCTGCCGTCGACCCGCGAATCGAACACCAGCGCCAGGGTGCGCAGGTGGCGCTCGCCTTCCTGGCGCTGGCGCAGGTCGAGCTGGTCGGCCACCTCCCCGGCCGTCGCCAGCCACAGCAATCCCGACAGGGCCGTCATCGCGACCGCCGCGAGGAGGATGATCTTGGCGGTAAGGCTTCGGGAGAACGGCATCGGACGGTCCGCGCGGAGGACGGCCCTCCCTGCGGGATAACCTGCAGACGAAGTCCTAATTAACCATTCACGCGGTTGGCGATCCGAGACGAGGACTGTCGCCTCGACAGTCCTCGTGGCGGCGATCCGGCCGTCGACGGGCCGAATACGCTACGTCGACCAGACCTGCATCACGCCCGCCAGACCTGCGTCACGCCTGCCAGACCTGCGTCACGCCCGCCAGACCTGGCCCGGCCGCATCGCTACGAACGGGACGGTTCCGCCGCGCTCCGAGGACGCGACGGCCAGGGCCTCCGCCGGCCGCTCGATCCCTTCGTCCGTGAGACGGAACGTGCCCCAGTGGTGCCCGAGGGCCTCATGCGCGCCGAGCAAGACGGCGGCGTCGACCGCATCGGCCGGGTTCATGTGTTGGCTCTCCATGAACCAGCGTGGCTCGTAGGCGCCGATCGGGAGGGTCGCGAGGCGCGGTGCTCCGAAGCGCGCCCGCGCATCCCGGAAGATCGCGCCGTCGCCGAAACCGGTGTCGCCGGAGTGATAGATCACGCCGTCCGGACCGGTCAGGACGTAGGAGCACCACAGCGCCATGCGCCGGTCGTTGACGCCCCGGGCCGACCAGTGGTTGGCGGGGGTCAGATGCGCGGTGACGCCGCCGCCCAGGTCGACCGCCTCGTGCCAGTCCCGCACGATCACCGCCATCGTGTCGTCGTAGCTCTTCAGGATGACGTCGTTGCCCAGCGGCGCCACGACTACGGGCTGGTGCTCCTGCCACAGGCGGGCGACGGTGGGGCCGTCGAGGTGGTCGTAGTGGTTGTGGGTGATCAGAACCACGTCGATCGGCGGCAGATCGGCGAAGGCGATCCCGGGCGGGTTGACGCGCTTGGGACCGGCGTAGCGCAGCGGGCTCGCGCGCTTGGCATAGACCGGGTCCACCAGGATGTTGCGGCCCGCCACCTGGAACAGGTAGCTCGCGTGCCCGATCAGGGTCACCCGCAGGGCCTTCGAACGCTCGGGCGGCTTGTCGGGCGCGTAGGGGCTGGGGAACTGGCGCGGCCACGCCTCTCCGGCACGGGAGAGCTGCCAGCGCAACAGGTCGCCCAACTCCTTGTCGGCGGGCTGCTGCGGGGAGTGGAAGCGCAGGCCGTCGAAGTGGTCGCTCTGCGGCCCCCTGTAATAGGGGTTGCGCCCGCGGCGGTGCGCGGCATAGCCGACACCCCCGAGGGTCATCATCGTGGCCGCACTCATGGTCGCGATCAGGCTTCGCCGTTTCATCAGAAACGAGATGGCCACGGCCGGTCCGTCGTCAAGGCGCGGTCGCGTGCGGCCGCTCAGGTCGGCGCCGAGGTCGCTGCGGCGAGTTCGGCGGCCAGGGCGCGGATCTTGTCGTGCGCCGCCTGCTCGACCTCGGCCTTGGACCGGTTCTCGGTGGGAACCGTCACGACGCCGGTGATGCGGCCGTGGTTGGCCAGCAGGGTGAAGTTGAACCGCCCGAGGCGGGAGCGCCGGACGACATAGTGCTGCGGCAAGCGACTGGCCCCTCGGCTCGAACCCGGACATCCCGCCTACGCAACGGCGGGGCGAAAGGTTTCAGCCGCATGCCGGCCCCTTCACGAGCGCCAGCGCAGTTCCTGCCGGGCCAACGGGTTGCGGAAGGCCCTTCCCTCCGCCTGCGCGGTCAGGGCCTCGCGCTTCAGCCGGAAGTACCATTGCGAGGGCAGGTCGCCCTGCCCGAACAGGACCATGGTCGGCTTGCGGTCGAGTCCGGCCTGGGCATGCTGGAGCACCTGCTGGTCCTGGGTCAGGAACTGGCGCATCAGCACGCCGGCGACGGGCTTCAGGAGACTGAGGGCCGGCATGTTCCAGTACAGCGCGTTCGTCAGCATCGTGCGGTTGCGGCCGAGCGGCGTGGCGAAGGTGTAGTTGGCCACGCGCTTCGCTCCGGCCTCGATCCGCTCCAGCCTCACGCCCGGCAGGCGGAACTCGATCTCGACCTGGGGCGCCCCGCCCAGGAGCTTGTAGACGGGCGAACTCGTGGTGGTGCCGTGGCTCGTCATGGTGAAACCGTGCGGCGTCGGCGTGAAGGTCTTCACCTTCTCCCGCAGGGTCTTCGAGGGCCTGAACCACCAGGAGTCGTGAACGAAGGCGACATGGCCCGGATCGACCAGGCTGAGCGTGGTGAGGTCGAAGGAGGCCTCGACCACGAGCTCGACCACGGCCATGCCCGCGGCCTCGAAACCGAGTTCCGGCGGGGCGGGAACGTCGCCGCCGGCCGGACCGAGATAGGGATCGACCCAGAGGAACCCGGCGCTCTCGCGGACGGGAAAACGCTGGACCGCGATCTTCGAGAAGTCCGCCTGGTCGGAGGAGGACAGGGTCGGCACGTCGCGGCAGCGGCCGTCGAGGCCAAAGCGCCACCCGTGGAACGGGCAGGTCAGCCCCTCGCCGTCGAAGCGACCCTTCGACAGGGCCATGCCGCGGTGGGGGCAGCGGTCGCGCAGGGCGAAGGGCTGCCCAACGGCGTCGCGCCCGAGGACGAGTTGCTCCCCGTCGAGGTCGACCGCCTTCAGACGGGTGCCCGAGACGGCGTCCGAGCGACCGACGCAGTACCACGCGTCGCTCAAGGGCCGGCGCATGGCATCGGGATCGAGGGCGGTATCCGGTTCGGGGGCGATCCCGCCGTCGCCGGGGTCCGGCCGTGTGGTGTTCGACAGCATGGCGCCTTGGGCTGGTCCGTCGGTCGACGATGACGATGCCGACGTCTTACGCCGCCGCGGCCGGGGGAGCCACCCGCATCGCCGCCGGGCCAGCGGCGAGAGCGCGCAGGCCCGCCGCAGGGCTTTTCAACGCCGCATTCGCCGCCTACCTTCCTGTCATCGCAACGAACGAAAGGAGGTGATCCAGTGTCTCATTGTCATCAGCCGCTCTCCCCGGCTCACCGGACCTGGACCGTCGCCTCCGGCCTGATCGACTGATCTCGCCAGAGCAACTCAGCCACGTTCGGCCGGACACGAGTGGTTCGGCAATGGAAGGGCCGCCCGAGCGATCGGGCGGCCCTTCGTCGTATCGGTGGTGATGCCCGGTGGCCGCGTCCTACCCCGCGGCCGGCACCGCTTCAGCGCTTCTGGAACAGCGGCTGGGCCAGGGCCTCGGCCCGCGCCATCCACAGGTCGCGCTCGGCGCGGATCTCGTTGAGCTCGTCCATCTCGCTGTCGATGTGCGCGCGCAGGTCGCGCAGCTCCTGGGCGAGTATGGACTGAAGGTCCTTGTAGCGGTCTTCCTCGATGCGCAGCTTGGCCTTGAGCATCATGTTCTCGGCCATGAGGTCGGCGACGTCGCCCTCGACGTCGGGAGAGGCGGTCGGCCGGGCCTCGGATGCCGGCTGCGCGGGGGCCGGGGGCGTGACGACCCGGGGCGACCACGACGAGGCCGCCTGCTGCGGGGCCGGTTCGGCCGCCGCTTCGGCGGGAAGAGCCGTGGCCGCCTTCATGGCCGTCAGCCAGTCCCGCAGGGGGCCGGGCGCCTGCCGGGCGGGGGCTTCTTGGCTGGGGTACTGACGGGCGGCTTCCGACATCGCTGTGTCCTCGCGTTCTGTCAGCACCTGACCAAAACATGCTTAACGAACGGTAAAGACTGGCCCTCGGAAGCCGAATAGGACCGCCCCGTCTTCAGCGCACCACCACCTTGGTGCCGATCGGGATGCGATCGTAGAGATCGACCACGTCCTCGTTGAGCATGCGGATGCAGCCGGAGGACACGGCCTGCCCGATCTTCTCGGGCTCGTTGGTGCCGTGGATGCGGAACAGCGTGTCCTTCTTGCCTTCCGCGAGATAGAGCGCGCGGGCGCCGATCGGGCTCGTCGGGCCGCCCTCCAGGCGCTTGGGCAGTTCGGGGCGGCGCGCCAGCATCTCCGGCGGCGGGTTCCAGTCCGGCCACTCGCTCTTGCGGTCGATGTTGGCGGTGCCCGCCCAGGCCATGCCGGCGTTGCCGACGGCCACCGGATAGCGCACCGCCTTGCCGTCCGGCAGCACGTAGTAGAGCCTGCGCTCCTTGGTGACGACCACGATCGTCCCGGGGGCTTCCTTCGTCGGGTTGTCGACGATCGTGCGGGCGATCTTCGGGTCGACGCCGCCCTGCGGGGCGAGCTTCATCCATTCCTTGTCGCGGGCTTCGGGCGACAACGGGACCGCGGGGGTCGCGGCGGCGACCTGGACCACCGGCGGTGTCTGCGCGGTCCGGTTGTTGCAGCCCGCGAGGGTGGCGGACGCGAGGACGGCCATCATGACCGGAACGGGAAAGCGCATGGACGTGCCTGTCTAAAAGCCCGCCTTCAGGTTCGAGGACCGTGTTCGTCGGGATGAAAACAATCTTAACCTCTCGCGTCGTCTCGGCGTAGGGTCGAGCGGCCGAACCGTTGCGCAATTGCTTCGGTTGTTGCGGCAGGGTGACAGAGCGGTCGATGAGCCGCCGGGGGGACGCCGTGACGACGTTGTACGTGAGCCATTCCGCGGCCCTCGACCATGCGATGCCCGCCGGCCACCCGGAATCCGCCGACCGCATCCGCGCCATCGAGCGTGTCCTCGAGAACGAGCGCTTCGCCAGCCTGCTGCGCGCGCAGGCTCCCCTCGCCGACCCCGCCGTCGTCGCCCTCGCCCATCCCGAGGCCTACGTCCGCGCCATCGTCGAGCGGTCGCCGCGGGAGGGCTTCGTCCAGATCGACAACGACACCCTGATGTCGCCGGGCACCCTCGAGGCGGCCCTGCGGGCGGTGGGCGGCGCCGTGCACGCCGTCGATGCGGTGATGGCGCGGGGCTGCGCGAACGCCTTCGTGGCGATGCGTCCGCCCGGGCACCATGCCGAGCGCGCCCAGGCGATGGGCTTCTGCCTGTTCAACACGGCCGCGGTCGCCGTCCGTCATGCGCGAAAAACCTTCGGCGCCTCCCGCGTCGCTCTGATCGACTGGGACGTCCACCACGGCAACGGCTCGCAGGACATCTTCTGGGACGACCCGGCGGTGCTCTACGCCTCCACCCACGAGATGCCGCTCTACCCGGGAACCGGAAAAGCCTCCGAGCGCGGCGACCACGACACCATCGTCAACGTGCCGCTCGCGGCCGGCGACGACGGCCCGGTGTTCCGCGAGGCCTTCGAGGCTCGCATCCTCCCGCGCGTGGCCGCCTTCGCGCCGGATCTCGTCGTGATCTCGGCGGGCTTCGACGCCCATCGCCTCGACCCGCTGGCCCACCTGCGCCTCGACGAGAGCGATTTCGGCTGGGCGACGCGCCGCCTCATGGAGATCGCCGACCGCCACGCCGGCGGCCGGGTCGTCTCGATCCTCGAGGGCGGCTACGACCTCACCGGCCTTGGCCGCTCGGTCGCCGCCCACATGGACGCGCTGATGGGGCGGTAAGGGCTCCCACGGAAATCAGTGCGTCGTCTCGCGACGCGATTCGACCTGTCAAAGCTCGGTGGATCGACGCACTGATTTCCGTGGGGACCCTGAGCCGCCCTACCCCACCCGCAGCAGCACGTGCTTCTTGCGCCCGAACGAGAGCTTGATCACCCCGTCCGCCGTCACGTCGGCCAAGGTCAGGACCGCCTTCTCGTCGGTGACCTGGAGGTCGTTGACGCGCAGGCCCCCGCCCTTGATCTGGCGCCGGGCCTCGCCGTTGGAGGGCACCAGCCCGGCCTGCTCGGGACCGAAGGCGGTGAGGACGCCGAGCCCCGTCTCCAGGGCGGCGCGGGGCACCGCGACGCTCGGCAGGTCCTGCGCCACGCTGCCCTCGACGAAGGTCTTGCGCGCGGTCTCGGAGGCGGCGTCCGCCGCCTCGCGGCCGTGCATCAGCGCGGTGGCCTCGCTGGCCAGCACCTTCTTCGCCTCGTTGATCTCGGCGCCCGAGAGCGCGGCGAGCCGGGCGATCTCCGCCATCGGCAGAAGAGTGAACAGGCGCAGGAACTTGCCGACGTCGGCGTCCTCGGTGTTGCGCCAGAACTGCCAGTAATCGTACGGGCTCAGCATCTCGGCGTTGAGCCAGACGGCGCCGGCGGCGGTCTTGCCCATCTTGGCGCCCGAGGACGTGGTCAAGAGCGGCGTGGTCAGGGCGAACAGCTGCTTGGTGCCCATCCGCCGGCCGAGATCGAGGCCGTTGACGATGTTGCCCCACTGGTCGGAGCCGCCCATCTGCAGGGTCACGTCGTAGCGACGGTTGAGCTCGACGTAGTCGTAGGCCTGCAGCAGCATGTAGTTGAATTCGAGGAACGAGAGCTCCTGTTCGCGCTCCAGGCGCAGGCGCACGCTGTCGAACGACATCATCCGGTTGATCGAGAAGTGCCGGCCGACGTCGCGCAGGAAGTCGAGGTAGTTGATGCCGCTCAGCCATTCGGCGTTGTCGACCATCAGGGCCGCGTCGTCGCCGAAGGTGAGGAACTTCGAAAACACCTGGGCGATGCCGGCCTTGTTGGCCTCGATGTCCTCGGCCGAGAGCACCTTGCGGCCCTCGTCGCGCCCGGTGGGATCGCCGATGCGGGTGGTGCCGCCGCCCATGAGCACGATCGGCCTGTGGCCTGTCGCCTGGAGCCAGTGCAGCATCATGATCTGCACGAGCGAGCCGACGTGGAGCGAGGCGGCGGTGCAATCGAAGCCGATGTAGGCGGTGATCCGTCCGGCCTTCAGGGCGCCGTCGAGCCCGTCGAGGTCGGAGCACTGGTGGATGAAGCCGCGCTCCTGGAGGATGCGCAGGAAGTCGGAGGTCAGGGCGGACATCGGATCAAGCCGTCTCGTCTGGGGCGGGCCCGGAGCGGTGGCGCGACACGCCCACGCCCGCGTGCTAGCCCGCTGGTCACGCAATGGTGGAGCGGGCTCTTAGCAGCCCGGACTGGGAAAGGCACGGCGGATGGCGATGGTGCGGGCGATCGGCCTGATGAGCGGGACCTCGCTGGACGGCGTCGACGTGGCGCTGATCGAGACCGACGGCGAGGACGTGCATGTCGTCCACAGCCACAACGGCTATCTCGAACCCCTCGGTCCCACCGGCTACCGCGCCTATACGGACGAGGATCGCGAACTCCTGCGTCGGGCGCTCGTCGACTCGGAGGGCGTGACCGACCGCGACGAGCGTCCGGGCTGCCTGGCGCAAGCCGAGGCTTTCGTCACCGCCGCCCATGCCGAGGCGGTGGAGGCGTTCCTCGCCGACAACGGCCTGACGCCCGCCGACATCGACGTGATCGGCTTCCACGGCCAGACCGTGGTCCACCGGCCCGACCAGCGCATGAGCGTGCAGATCGGCGACGGTGCCGCGCTCAGCCGGCGCTTGCGCATCCCGGTCGTCTCCGACCTGCGCCACGCCGATGTGCTGGCCGGCGGCCAGGGGGCGCCCCTGGTGCCGGTGTTCCACAAGGCGCTGGCCAAGGCCTCCGGCTTCAGCGGGGCGCTCGGCATCCTCAACATCGGCGGCGTCGCCAATGCGACTCTGATCGCCTCGAACGGCGACGTGGTCGCCTTCGACACCGGGCCGGGCAACGCGCTGATCGACGACTGGATGCGCGAGCGCACCGGCCGGCCGCTGGACGACGGCGGCCGCACCGCCGCCCGCGGACGCCCCGACGAGCCGCTGCTGGCCTGGCTCCTGATCCATCCGTTCTTCGCGCGAAAGCCACCGAAGTCGCTCGACCGCAACTGGTTCTCGCACAAGCTCGCCGGGCAGCTCTCCACCGAGGACGGTGCGGCCACGCTCACCGCCTTCACCGCCCGCGCCGTGGCGAGGGCGCTGGACCACGCCCCCGAGATCCCCACCCGCTGGATCGTCGCCGGCGGCGGCGCCCGCAACGGCGAGCTGGTGCGGCTCCTGAACTACCACCTGCGCGCCGAGATCACGACGGCGGACGCCATCGGCTGGTCCTCGGCCTACCTCGAGGCCCAGGCCTTCGCGCACCTAGCCGTGCGCTCGATGCAGGGGCTGCCGATCACCTTCCCGAGCACGACCGGCGTGCGCGAGGCGATGACCGGGGGCGTGCTGTCGCGCCCCTGAGTCGCGTGCCCGTGCTGGCCCTGCGGGGAAACCCGCGCTAGAGCGGGAGGGACATGTCGCACAATACCTTCGGCCATCTCTTTCGCGTCACCACCTTCGGCGAGAGCCACGGCGTGGCCCTCGGCTGCGTCGTCGACGGCTGCCCCCCCGGCATCCCCATCGACGCCGCCGACATCCAGGCCGAGCTCGACCGGCGCAAGCCCGGCCAGTCGCGCTTCACCACGCAGCGCCGCGAGGCCGACGAGGTCCGCATCCTGTCGGGCGTGTTCGCGGACGACCGCACCGGCGGCGTCCAGCTCACCACCGGCACCCCGATCGCCCTGGAGATCGCCAACACCGACCAGCGCTCGAAGGATTATTCCGAGATCCGCGACAGCTACCGGCCGGGACACGCCGATTACGCCTACGACGCCAAGTACGGGTTTCGCGACTACCGCGGCGGCGGCCGTTCCTCGGCGCGCGAGACCGCCGCGCGGGTGGCGGCCGGGGCCATCGCCCGCCGGGTGCTGCCGGGCGAGATCATCATCCAGGCCGCCCTGGTCCAGATGGGGCCGCACGCCATCGACCGCGCCAGGTGGGACTGGGACGAGGTCGCGCGCAACCCGTTCTTCTGCCCCGACGCCACGGCGGCCGCCTTCTACGAGGGCTATCTCGACGGCATCCGCAAGGACGGCTCGTCGGTGGGCGCGGTGATCGAGGTGGTGGCCGAGGGCGTCCCCCCCGGCCTCGGCGCGCCGATCTACGGCAAGCTCGACGCGGATCTCGCCGCCGCGATGATGTCGATCAACGCCGTCAAGGGCGTCGAGATCGGCGACGGCTTCGCGAGCGCCGCCCTGCGCGGCGAGGACAATGCCGACGAGATGCGCTCGGGCAACGGCGGCGGGCCGACCTTCCTCGCCAACCACGCCGGCGGCGTGCTCGGCGGCATCTCCACCGGCCAGCCGATCGTCTGCCGCTTCGCGGTGAAGCCGACCTCGTCGATCCTGACCCCGCGCATGAGCGTCACCCGCGACAACCGAGACGTCGACCTCGTGACCAAGGGCCGCCACGACCCCTGCGTCGGCATCCGCGCCGTGCCGGTGGCCGAGGCGATGATGGCATGTGTGCTGGCGGATCACTATCTGCGCCATCGGGGGCAGGTCGGGAAACCCGGCTGAGCCCATCTGCGAACCCTGCCGGGCGGCCCGGCGCGGGTGCGCGGGACGGATCGGCGGTCGGTGCTGTCTCGGTTTGGCAGGCATCGTCTCGGCCGTCCCCACATCCCTCTCCGTCCCGTGACGGGAGAGGCGTGCAACCGGATCGACGACGAGTAGCCCCGTGCCCCATACCAACGTCTTGCAGGCCATCGAGGCCTATGCCCGCGGCGAGATCGTGGTCGTCACCGACGACGACGATCGCGAGAACGAGGGCGACCTCGTGGTCGCGGCTTCCCTGTGCACGCCCGAGAAGATGGCGTTCATCGTCCGCAACACCTGCGGCATCGTCTGCGCACCGCTCACCCAGGCCGAGGCGCGGCGGCTCCACCTCTCGCCGATGGTCGCCTCCAACGACGCGCCTCTGGGCACCGCCTTCACGGTGACGGTGGACGTCAAGCACGGGCTCACCACCGGCATCTCGGCCGAGCAGCGCTGCAACACCGTGCGCGCGCTCGCCAACGGCAACATGGGCGCGGACGACTTCGTTCGTCCCGGCCACGTCTTCCCGCTCATCGCCAAGGAGGGTGGCGTCCTGATGCGCTCCGGCCATACCGAGGCGGCGGTCGACCTGTGCAAGCTCGCCGGCCTGCCCCCCGTGGGGGTGATCTGCGAACTCGCCAACGACGACGGCACGGTGATGAAGGGCCCTCAGATCGAGGCGTTCTCGGACCTGCACGGCCTCAAGCGCGTCTCGGTGGCCGACCTCATCGCCTATCGCCAGGCGCGCGAGACCCTAGTGGAGCGCGTCGGCAGCTTCCCGGTCAAGACCGAGTTCGGCGAGATGACCGGCTACGCCTACACCACCCCCTTCGAGACCGTGCAGCAGTTCGCCTTCGTCCACGGCCGGATAGGCGACGGCCACGACGTGTTGGTGCGCCTGCACCGGTCCAACGTGGTCGCCGACGTCATGGAGGGCGGCAAGCAGATCGAGGCCGTGATGCGCCGCTTCGCCAAGGAGGGACGCGGGGTCCTCGTCTACCTGCGCGACGGCAGCGCCGGCGTTCCGCTCTCGCGGGTGGTCGACGAAGGCGTCGAGGCCCAGCGGGTGCGCCAGTGGCGAGAGGTCGGGCTGGGCGCGCAGATCCTGCGCGATCTCGGCATCGCCTCGATCCGCAACCTGGCGACCTCGTCGCGCTCCTACGTCGGCCTGTCGGGATTCGGCATCGAGTTCCTGGGCGACGAGCGCCTCGACGGATAAGGATCCCCGGGCCGCGGCGGTCAGCGTTCGCCGTCGCTTCGGCCGCGCTGTCCGTTGTTGCCCGTCGTCTCGGGCCCCTCGCCGCCCGCGCTGAAGAGCTTGCGCAGGATGCCCGGCGCCAGGGCGGAGAGCGGATTGACGCTCACGTCCGGCGACGTTAGGCGCCCCGAGACGCGGAAGTTGAGGGCGAACAGCCCCTCGTTGTTGCCGCCGCCGAGGAGCTGCCCGAACAGCGGCAGCTGCGAGACCACGTTGTTGAGCCCGTACAGCGGCACGAAGGTGCCCTTCACGTCGGTGCGCTCGCGGCTGGTGTCGAGGAAGCCGCTCAGGGTGAAGCCCATCGCGGCATTCGAGATCGCCGCGTCGGTGAAGTCGACGCGGGATCCGGTGCGGGTGAAATTGGCCCGCAGCCGGTCGAAGCTGACCTCGCTGCCCTGGCCCTGGACGACCTGCTTGCGCCCGCGCGAATCGACGACCTCGCTGGTGGTCGGCCCCTGCGCGATGATGCTCGACAGGGCCGGCTCGTTGCGCAGGGTGAAGTTGGTGATGCGCACGACCCCGGCCTGCGGGCCATCGTTCAGGGCGCTGCTCATGGACAGGCTGCCGCCATACATCCGCCGGTAGATGTCGGCGAAGCGCAGGGTCGCGCCGGCATCGGCGGCCTCCACCGCCAGGGTCGGCACGCCGCGCTCGCCGCGGGAGATCTGGGCCTGGAAGGGCGTGCCGCGGAACTTGCCGGCGAACTGGGCGCTGCGGATGTCCTTGCCCTTCGTCGTCACGCGGAAGGTGGCGCCGGTGAGGACCTCGCCGTTGAAGCCGGTGACGATGGCGAGGGTGACGTCGGCATCGACGTCCTTGACGGCGCCGTCCTTGGACGGCTTCCCGTCGGGACCGCCGAGGCTCTTCAGGAACGGCCTGGCATCGGCGACCTGGCCCTTGACCACGAGCTTGTAGCCGGCCCCGGCCCGCTCGGCCTGCAGCCGCATGTCGTCGCCCGGCGACAGCTTGAGCGACGAGAGCTCGACCCGCTCGAGCCCCCCGTCGGCCGAGAGCACCACGTTGCCGCGGGCCGAGCCCGGCGCGGCGTCGAGAATCATGTCGCGCAGTTCCATGCCGCCGCCCTGGCCGCCATCGACCATCGTGAAGGTCAGGCGTCCGGCCTTGCCGGCCGGTTTGACGAGGCCGGTGACGTCGATCCCCGCCTTCGTCAAATCGGCCTCGACCCGGATATGGCTCTTGGCCGGGCCGCTGCGGCCGATCGGTACCGTGATCCGGGTCGGGATCGAACCGCTGAGCTGGGGCGCCACCGGCATGCCCTTGCGCGCGCGCAGAGCTTCGTCGAGGGACAGGTTGACCAGAACCTCGCCCACGCCGCCGGCCTTGGGCTGGCGCAGGTCTACCGTGAGGGGCGCGCCGGCGACCTTTCCGTCCCCTTTCAACGTGAAGCCGTTGCGGTCGTAGGCGACCGTGAACCGGCCGGCGTCGAGGCGGTCCTTGCCGAAGGCCTTGTCGTAGCTGAGGTCGGTGAGCGTTCCGGTCATGGTCGCCGGCAGGTCGGCCAGATCGGGCATGTTCTTGAGGTCGAGGGGGAAATCGATCCTCAGGTCGGCGTGGCCCTTGACGTTGGCGGGCTCGATGTCCGCACCCGTGACGCTCTTGAACATCTTGGTCTGCAGGAGGGCCGCCAATCCGTCGGCCCCGCCGCCGAGCTTGAGCCCGATCTGCGCCACCACCTTGTCGGGGGTGATCTCCTTGATGACGAAGGAGCCGTCGGAGATGGCCAGGCTGCGGTTGTCCGCCATGCGGATCTCGGCGGTGACGCCCTTGATGGTCGTGCTCTGCCCGGTGATCGTTCCGGTGGCCCTGCCCTGGCTCAAGGGTGGCGCGTCCGGCGAGACGCCGAGGACCGCGTCGGCCACGGAGAAGCGGATGTTGACCGCATTGTCCGGCATCGGCTCGCCACGGGTGGCCGAGGCGAGCTCCGCTGCGCTCATGTCCACGACGATGTCGACGGCCTCGACCTTGCCGCCGCGCAGGTTGTCCACGAGGTAGTTGCGGGCGGGCGGGGCCACGTGCTCGGGCCACAGGCGCAGGGCCGTGCGTCCGTCCGTGCCGCCGGCGGTGATGTGCAGCGTCAGCCCGTCGTCGTCCGCGGCCGTGCCGATGCTGCCGGTGATCCGGCCGCGGCCGCCGCCGGCCTCCATGGTGAGGTCGTCGATGGTGATGCCGCCGGCCCGGCCGACGAGCCTGGCGTCGAGCTTCGCGACGGCGACCGGCTGGTCCTTTGGCGTGGCTCCGCGCAGGACCGCGTCGCGCCCCGACAAGGCCAGGGACCAATCCGTCTCCGCACCGGCGGGGCCGGCCGTCCAGGCGCCGGCGAGGCGCACGGCGTTGCCCGCGCCGCGATAGTCGATCTCCTCGATCTGCATCGATCGGGCGGCCTCGTCCCAGGTGGCGGCTGCGCGCAGGCTCTCGATGGTGACCGGGTTGAAGTCCTTCTCCTCGATCAGCAGGTTGCCGCCGCCGGTGTGCAGCCCCACCCGCATGCTCTCGATGCGGCCTCCGTCGAGGACGACGTCGGCCTTGGCCGAGAGCTTCAGGTCGGTGGTCACGGGCAGTTTCGACTGGCCCGACAGCAGCAGGAAATCGGTGACCGGCAGGTCGTCGAGGGTGATGACGCCACTGCGCCGCGCGCCGCGCGTCGTTTTGAGGGTGGCGTCGGTCTCGTCGGGGTCGCCACCGGTCGCTGCGAGGTCGCCGGCCGCTTCCTGCAGGTTGCCGCCGAGCCGCCATTCCCCGTGCGGGCCGTCGATCCGCAGTTCGAAGATGCGCGCGTTGCGGGCGACATCCCGGCTGAACAGGGCGTTGACCCGGTCGAACACCGCCCGCTCGCGGGCGTCGTCGTCGATGAGGGTGAGCTTGCCGTTGGTGATGCGGGCCCGGTCGAGGGCGCCGACCACCCCGGCGGAATCGAGAACGATCCCGAAGATCGAGGCGACGGAGGCCGAGAGCGGCGAGACGACGCCGCGCGCCGCGTCGACGCTCGGGAGCGTATGCGGCTGCGCCTCGCCAGGATGTCCCGGCGAGGCGGCCGCGAAGGCGATCGACCCGTCGCGATGGACGAGGGCCGTCATCTGCAGGTCGCGGAACTCGATCGAGCGCGGTTGCACCGAGAGCCGCAGCAGGCTCCAGGTATCGATGCTGACCACCGCGGCCGGCGCCCTCATCACGAGGGCGCCTTCCGGATTGATGACATCGAGCCCCTTCACCTCCAGGGCGAGGGATCGCTCGGCGTCGAGCTGCAGGGCGCTGTCGCGCAGGGCGACGCGCCAGCCCGGACCGATCCGCGACGCGATCGCCGCGGTGACCTGCTCCGACAGCCCCTCGATGCGCAGCGGTCCCGATGCCAGGCGCACGATGCCGCCGCCCACCGCGACGACGAGCAGAACCATCACGAGGGCGCACCATCGCAACGGGCGCAGGCGGTTGGGCCGACGCGTACGGCGCGGTCCGTGGGCGGTTTCCTGAACCATCAATCCTTGCGCCGCTGGATCGGCGTCCCGACCCGAGATATCCATCCGTCCGTCGTGTTCGGCCCACCGTGGCCGTGGCGTCCTGGCCGGGGCCTCCCCGCCCCGGTCGTCCGGTCCGTCGGCGCCGGTAACACCCCGTCCATGGCCACACCATCAATCGGCCGAAAGGAAGGCATGATGCCCCTCGTCGTCGGCGAAGCCGCCCCCGCGTTCGAACTTCCCGGTGCGGGTGGCGAGACGATCACCCTCACCGGGCTCAGAGGCCGCAAGGTCATCCTCTACTTCTACCCCAAGGACGATACCAGCGGTTGTACCCTCGAAGCCCAGGGCTTCAACGCCCTCGGCGAGGCGTTCGCGGCCGCCGAGACGGTCGTCGTCGGCGTCTCCCCGGATTCGGTCAAGAGCCACGACAAGTTCCGGGCGAAGTACGGGCTGACGTTCCCCCTGGCTTCCGACGAGCGCAAGGCGATGCTGGAGGCCTACGGCGTCTGGGTCCAGAAGAGCATGTACGGCAAGACCTACATGGGCGTGGAGCGGACCACGATCCTGATCGACCGTGACGGGCGCATCGCCCAGGTCTGGCCGAAAGTGAAGGTGCCCGGCCATGCCGAGGCGGTCCTCGAGGCGGCCCGCGCGCTGGCCTGACCCCGAGCCACGGGACCGGGCCGGCCTTTTTGCCGTTCCTTAACCCTAATGGCCTCAACTGACGCTCACGTGGCTCAGGTCCCCAGTGATGCGTCTCGCCGCTCGTCCGTTCTCGTTCCTTCAACGCACCGACACGACGAAGGTCGGCGGTAGTGCTCGCGGTCGGGACGAGCGCCGGCGCCTGCGGGTGCTGACCGTATCGCTGGCGGCCGCCGTGCTCTGGGCCGGTGCCGTCACCTGGTACCTCGTGTTCCACGACGAGGCGCTGGCCCGCTTCATCTCGCAGCAGAGCGCGATGCAATACACCTACGAGGAGCGCATCGGTGCCCTCAGGCTCCAGCTCGACCGGGCGGCCATGGAGCGTGCCGCCGTGCGCACGACGGTCGAGGGCAGGATCAGCGACCTCGCCGACCGCCAGGCCGCCCTGGAGCGGCGCCAGTCGCTCCTGTCCAACCTCGCCGGCGAGTCCTCGGGTCTGCCGGCCGACCCCGTAGAGGCGGCGCCCCCCTCGCCGACCGGGGCGACGGCGCGGAACCCCGCAAAACCTTTCCCCACCCCCGACGCCCTCGAGCTGAGGATGCGCGAGGACGACGGCAGCGAGGGCCGGCGTTCCGCCCTGGAAAGCGGGCCGGCCCTGGCCAGTGTCGAGCAGCGCCTCGATCGCCTCGCGGCCCTGCAGTCGCGCGCCCTCGACCGCATCGCCGCGAGGGCCGGCAGCAATGCCCGCCGGATGAGGGGCGTCGTCGCCCGCCTCGGCCTCGATCCCTCGCGGTTCGGCCGCCAGGCCGGCGTCGGGCTCGGAGGTCCGTTCGTGCCGCTCGCCGCCGACCCCTTCGGCATCGCCCTGTCGGACGCGCAGCGCTCCCTGGCCGAGGAGGAGCAGTGGCGCCGCGCCACCGCCGCCCTCCCCCTGCGCCAGCCCTTGTCCGGCGCCTTCACGCCCTCCAGCACCTTCGGCCCGCGCCTCGACCCCTTCACCCGCGGTCTCGCCATGCACACGGGCATCGACATGAGGGCCGAATATGGCGAACCCGCCCGCGCCACGGCGGCGGGACGGGTGACGGCGGCGGATTACGCCGGCGGCTACGGCAACATGGTCGAGATCGACCACGGCAACGGGTTGGCGACCCGCTACGCTCATCTCTCGTCGCTGGCGGTGGTCATCGGGCAGACGGTCGCGGCCGGTGCGATCGTCGGGCGGGTCGGCTCCACCGGACGATCGACCGGCAACCATCTCCACTACGAGACACGGATCGACGGCGAGCCGGTCGATCCGCAGCGGTTCCTGCGCGCGGCAGCCGCTGCCGAGTCCTGGTCCGACGCCGGTCGTTGAGAGCCGTGGTACCGACGGCGCTCGAGACCGATCAGTCGATGTCCTCGACCTCGCCCGCCCCGCCATAGACCCGCTGGGCCAGGGACGCTTCCATGAACGGGTCGAGCGACCCGTCGAGGACGGCATCGGGATCGGTGGACTGGGTGCCGGTGCGCAGGTCCTTCACCAGCTGGTAGGGCTGCAGCACATAGCTGCGGATCTGGTGACCCCAGCCGATGTCGGTCTTGGCCGCGTTCTCCGCGTTGGCCTTCTCTTCCCGCTTCTTCAGCTCGGCTTCGTACATGCGCGCGCGCAGCATGTTCCAGGCGGTGGCGCGGTTCTTGTGCTGCGAGCGTTCCTGCTGGCACGCCACCACGATCCCGGTGGGATTGTGGGTGATGCGCACGGCCGAATCGGTCGTGTTCACGTGCTGGCCGCCGGCGCCCGACGACCGATAGGTGTCGATGCGGCAGTCCGATTCCTTGATCTCGATGACGATGCGGTCGTCGATCAGTGGGTAGACCCGCACGCTGGCGAAGCTGGTGTGGCGGCGCGCGCTCGAATCGTAGGGCGAGATCCGCACGAGGCGGTGGACGCCGGATTCGGTCTTGAGCCAGCCGTAGGCGTTGTGGCCTTTGACCAGGAGCGTGGCGCCCTTGATCCCGGCCTCGTCGCCGTCCGACCATTCGACGATCTCGACCTTGTATTTCCGCCGCTCGGCCCAGCGCGCATACATGCGCTGGAGCATGTTGGCCCAGTCCTGGCTCTCGGTGCCGCCGGCGCCCGCGTGGACTTCGACGTAGGTGTCGAGCCCGTCGGCCTCGCCCGAAAGCAGCGTCTCGATCTGGCGGCGCGCGGCCTCCGCCTCCACGGCGCGGACCCCGTTCTCGCCTTCCAGGATCGTGGCCTGGTCACCCTCCATCTCACCGAGTTCGATGAGTGTGGCGGCGTCTTCGAGGTCCTGCGACAGCTTCTTGATGGCGCTGACCGCCTCGTCGAGTTGGGTTCGGTCGCGCATCACCGCCTGTGCGGCCTCGGCGTCGTTCCAGAGGTCGGGATTTTCGGAGGCCGCGTTCAGCTCCGCCAGTCGTTTCTCGACGGTATCCCAGTCAAAGATGCCTCCTCAGCAGTCCGATCGACTGCTTGGCGGCATCCGAGAGTTGTTCGATCTCGGCGCGCATCAGGTGTTTCACACAGCGTTGGGCGGGGAGCGGTGTGATAGCGCCGCCCGGCGGGGGTGTAAACGCCGCCGCCGCTCGCATCGCCCGGATCGCAGCGCACGACGCGGTCCGCATCTCCCGCGGCCCCCGCGCCCTCCCCTCCTTCGGACCCTCGCGCCGGGGCTGATCGGTCGTCGGCGAGGCGGAAGACCTGAATTCAGAATTTCTCCTCCGGTCGGTCCGATGCCCGATGCCTTCCTTCCGACGCGATTTCTTTGTGTAAAACAAGCGGTAAACCGGTCGTCGGCAGTAAACCATGTCGTCGGACACTATCGGGCGACGATCGATCGGCTTAACCCACGATGGCCCGATATCGTCGGGCGAACGGCTCGGCACGCTTCGCGGCGTGCCGCCGAGCGGAGCGAGGCCGAGGCCCGGCACGAGATGACCATGCCGTCGATCGATCTGGATCGAACCCATCCGTTCGCGGAGGCCATGCGTGCGTCGAGCATCGCCATGGTGATGACGGACCCGACTCTGCCCGATCACCCCATCGTCTTCGCCAACGACGCCTTCCTGCGCCTGACCGGCTACTCCCTCCTGGAGGTGATGGGTCGCAACTGCCGTTTTCTCCAGGGACCGGACAGCGACGCCGCCGCCATCGCCGACATCCGCCGCGCGATCGCGGCGGGAGTGGATCTCACGGTCGAGCTCGTCAACTATCGCAAGGACGGGTCGGCCTTCCACAATGTCCTGTCCCTGAGCCCGGTTCGCGGAAAGTCCGGCGAGGTCCGGTACTTCTTCGCCACCCAGGTCGACGTGACCGACCAGCACCGGCAGACCGACGAACTGCGCCACGCCAATCTCGCCTTGGCCGCCGCCCTCGAGACCGCGACGACACTGGTCCACGAGATCGACCATCGCGTGAAGAACAATCTGCAGATGGTCTCCGCGATGATCCTGCTGCAGAGTCTCGATCGCTCTGACCTGCGCCTTCGCGACAGCCTGCTGGATACCCTCTCGCGCGTCGAGGCCCTGAGCACCGTCCATCACCGGCTGCACCGGTCGGGCGACGTCTCCCGGTTCGACGTGGCCGACTACGTCCGCGATCTTCTCGACGACCTCGTCGGGGCGACCGGCCGCACCGACATCCGCGTCCGGCTCGACCTGATGCCGGTGCTGGTTCAGGCCGGCAAGTCCGCTGCCCTGGCGTTGCTCTTCAACGAGCTCTTCACCAATGCCCTCAAGCACGCGTTTCCCCCCGGCAAGCCGGGGACGCTGGCGGTGAGCATCGCGCGCGAGGCGGCCTGCATCGTCGCGGTGATCGAGGACGACGGGGTCGGCGTCTCGCCCACCGCGACGCGGCTGAGCACGTTCGGCCAGTCGCTGATCCAGACGCTCTCGCGCCAGCTCGGCGCAGAGACGACCATCGGCCCGATGAGCCCGTCCGGCACCAGGGTCCGGATCGAGCTGCCCCTGGCTATCGTCGCCGCACCGGTCTGACGGCGCTGCAGGGCCGGTGGAGCGTCAGCGGCTCCGTTCGGGCCGGAGGGCCGGCGCCAGGATGAAGTCGTTGGTCCGCCTGCCGGTGCGCAGCGGGCCCTCGTGAAGGCCGTCGCTGTAGTAGTCGACGCCCGACAGGCCGAACCCGCTTCCGTTCATGACGGTGGGGACGGGGACCGCGCGCACGGCACGCAGATCCTGCCGTTCGGGTCCGACGATGGGCTGGCCGGTATCGCGGTCGACCCGCAACACGACCGGACCGTAGGCGCCGAGCGCACGACCCTGCTGGGCTTCGGCCGAACCGGCCGCGAACGGAATCGCGCAGGCCAGCATCGCGCCCAACGTCCAGGCGGACGGTCGCATTCCGTGCGGGCGTGACGCGCAGAAAGCAGTCTTCGGAAAGCGTGTCATCGGCAATGTCATCGGCAATGTCCTGGGCGGTGGTCGGCGTTCCGCGAGACGACGGGTTGAATGGCGGTCGGTTGCGGGGAGCCTATCACATGCGGTCCTCGCACGGCGCTCATTCCCCGCTCGGCCGAGTAGTCGGGCCTAGCCGCGTGATCGGGTCTGGCATTGGCGTCAATCAAGGCAATCGCTGCCGAACGAAACGGCGAATGCCGCGTTGATAGGCCAGCAACCCATCACAACCGTGGAAATCTCATCATGATTCGCAGCACGAGTCTCGCCGTCGCCACCGTCCTCGTCGGCCTCTCCGGCGCCGCCTTTGCGCAGAGCGGCCCGGCCACCCACGACAGCGTCGGTACTAACGCGGCCGGTTCGAAGTCGGGCGTCGTCGGAAAGGGCGACAGCATGGAGGCCGCGCCCTCGACCACCGGGACCGCCGTGGCGCCGGGCGCGCGCATGGCGCCGGGCAGCAACGGGATGGTCACCGGCGACCCGACCGTAGCGCCCAAGCCCTCGAACCCGACGCCCGCTCGCTAATCGCGGCCGTCGATCGTCGTCGAGGAGGAGGTCGGACCGTTGGTCCGGCCTCCTTTTTCATGGCTGATACGGTTTCCGCTTGGATCAAGCGGGAACCGTATCACCGAGCCCGCACGGCGCCTGAGCGAAACCCATGTCCGAATCACGAAGTGATCAACTGGAAATGGTGTGATCCATCAGCCCTTTCTGCGAAGAACGACCTGCGGTTGCCGCTCGACCGGTTCGCAGGTGCTCGACATCGCGTTCAGGACGAGGGGCCGCGTGTCGCAGACATAGGCGACGCCGGGTCCCGGAGCTGGGACGGGATCGCGGGCGACGATCGGATTGGGCGCACACGCGCCCGCCGATGCGGCCAGCAGCAGTGAAACGGTCAGGTTCAGTCGACGCATACCATCCTCGGATCACCCGCCGTTCGGCATCGCAGGACCCTGCATCCGCCCTCCACGACATGACAAGCATGTGCGCCACCCGCGCATGGCCGGCATCGTCGTTTGCGCAGACGTGTCGCCTGCCGGCAACAAGGTTGTCGGCAGGGCGAAAAACGATGCGATCCCGGGTCGGGCGGTCGGCGTGCTCACCCGGCCTTGGCCATGGGGACGACGTTGTGCAGTGTCCGGTCGGCGTTCTCGAAGAACCGCCGGATATTGCGCGCCGCCTGCCGGATGCGCTGTTCGTTCTCCACCAGCGCGATGCGCACGAAGGCGTCGCCGTGCTCGCCGAAGCCGATGCCGGGAGCCACCGCCACATCCGACTTCTCCAAAAGCAGCTTGGAGAACTCGAGGCTGCCGAGGTCCTTGAACTTGTCGGGGATCGGCACCCAGGCGAACATCGAAGCCGATGGGCTCGGGATCTTCCAGCCGGTCTTGTCGAAGGACTCGATCAGGGCATCGCGGCGCTTCTTGTAGATCGAGCGCATCTCGACGATGCAATCCTCCGGACCGTTGAGCGCAGCGGTGGCCGCCACCTGGATCGGCGTGAAGGCGCCGTAGTCGAGGTAGGATTTCACGCGGGTGAGCGCGGCGAGCAGCCGTTCGTTGCCGACCGCAAAGCCCATGCGCCAGCCGGCCATGGAGAAGGTCTTCGAGAGCGAGGTGAACTCCACGGTGCAATCCATGGCGCCGGGCACCTGCAGCACCGAAGGCGGCGGCTCGCCCTCGAAATAGACCTCGGCATAGGCGAGGTCGGACAGGATGATGATCTCGTGGCGCTTGGCGAAGGCGACGAGGTCCCGGTAGAAATCGAGGGAGGCGACGTAGGCCGTCGGGTTCGAAGGGTAGCAGACCACGATCGCCACGGGCTTCGGAATCGAGTGCTGCATCGCCTTTTCGACCGCCGGGAAGAAGGCCGGTGTCGGCTCGGCCGGGACGGAGCGGATGACGCCGCCGGCCATCAGGAAGCCGAAGGCGTGGATCGGGTAGCTCGGGTTGGGCACCAGCACCACGTCGCCCGGCGCGGTGATCGCCTGCGCCATGTTGGCGAAACCTTCCTTCGAGCCGAGCGTGGCCACCACTTGCGTGTCAGGGTTCAGGCCGACCCCGAAGCGGCGCTGGTAATAGTTCGCCTGGGCCCTACGCAGGCCGGCGATGCCCTTCGACGAGGAGTAGCGGTCGGTGCGCGGCCGACCGGCGGTCTCCACCAGCTTGGCGATGACGTGCTTGGGCGCGTCGAGGTCCGGGTTGCCCATGCCGAGGTCGATGATGTCGGCGCCGTTGGCGCGGGCCTGGGCCTTGATCCGGTTCACCTGCTCGAACACGTAGGGCGGCAGGCGCTTGATGCGGTGGAAGTCGGTCATGGCCTTCACGGTGTCCATCGGAACGGGCGAGCCCGTCCATGCTGATCTGTCATCGCTTTGACATCGGCGGGAGTCTAGCACCACGCGGCCCAAACGCCGACCCGGAATCTCTAGGCGGGTTTCGCAAAAGCGGTCACCGGCCTTGCGTCGAAAACCTGCGACAGACCAACGACCTGAGCAGGGTGAAGCGTTGGCCTGCCGACGCGACCCTGTCTAGGGCGTCGCGCTGGCGGGCTTGGTGGCGCGCGCCGCGCTCTCGGCGGCCCGGCCCTTGGCTTCGTTGGCGCCGCGCGCGCCTTCGAGTTCGGCCGCCAGCGCCTTGGCGCCTTCGCTGGAGCGGGCGCGGATCGGTCGCGCCGGTGCCGAGACGCCCACCGGCAGGAACGTTTCGTCGGCCTTGCGCGAGCCGGCCACGAATTCCGGCGCCACGACGGGCTTGGCCGCAGGCGCCATGTAGGCCTGGCGCAGCGGGCTGACGTCGCCCGAACAGCCTGTGACCGCCAGAGCCAGGACGACGAGGGCGGGGACGGCGAGCCGGAGCATGTCGGTCCTGCGCGAGAAAGCGGTGCGAATCCCGTAGCGTCCCGTCGCACTCGCGCGTTAATTTGGCGGAAACGAGGCTAGCCCCACCGCATCGGACCCGGCACGGTGGCAGGCGACAAGGCCGACACTCAGGGAGACTCGCACGCGTGAGCATCGACAGCACCACGCCGCGGCCGGATATCGAGGCCCTGTCCCGCAACGCCAGTCAGTTCATGGAGGAGTTCGGACGCGCCGCCGCCCTCTACATGGCGCCGAAGGTGGCGCAGCCGGGCGCCCTTGCCGTTCCCGAGCCGATCGAGCCCCCGGAAGAGGTCAACGACGTGGTCCGCACCCTCGGCACGGTGGCCGAGAGCTGGATGGTCGATCCGCAGAAGGCGATGCAGGCGCAGGCCAAGCTGAGCGAGGCCTTCATCGCGCTGTGGGGCTCGACCTGGCATCGGCTCCAGGGCGAGGCGGTGCCGCCGGTGGCCGAACCCGAGCCCAAGGACACCCGGTTCAAGCACGCCGACTGGTCGGCCAACCCGGTCTTCGACTTCATCAAGCAGAGCTACCTGATCACCTCGCGCTGGGCCGAGGAGCTCGTGGTCGAAGCCGACGGCATCGACGACCACACACGGCACAAGGCGCAGTTCTACCTGCGCCAGATCGCGGGTGCCCTGTCGCCGTCGAACTTCGTGATGACCAATCCCGAGCTCATCCGCCACACCCTGGAGGAGAACGGCGCCAACCTCGTGCGCGGCATGAAGATGCTCGCCGAGGACATCGAGGCGGGCAAGGGGCAGTTGCGGGTGCGCCAGACCGACCCCTCCAACTTCGAGGTCGGCGTCAACATGGCGGTGACGCCGGGCGAGGTGGTGTTCCGCAACGACCTGATCGAGCTGATCCAGTACGCGCCCACCACCGAGACGGTGCTCAAGCGCCCGTTCCTGATCGTGCCGCCGTGGATCAACAAGTTCTACATCCTCGATCTCAACCCGCAGAAGAGCCTGATCCGCTGGATGGTCTCGCAGGGCCTGACCGTGTTCTGCATCTCCTGGGTCAATCCGGACGAGCGTCATGCCGGCAAGGACTTCGAGAGCTACATGCGCGAGGGTATCGAGGCGGCCATCGACGCCATCGGGGTCGCCACCGGCGAGACGGAAATCGCCGCGGCCGGCTACTGCGTCGGCGGCACCCTGCTGGCGGTGACCCTGGCGATGCAGGCGGCCACCGGCAACAAGCGCATCAAGAGCGCCACCTTCCTCACGACGCAGGTGGATTTCACCCACGCCGGCGATCTCAAGGTGTTCGCCGACGAGGGGCAGATCAGCGCCATCGAGGCCAAGATGAAGAAACGCGGCTACCTCGAGGGGTCGGGCATGGCCGCCGCGTTCAACATGCTGCGGCCCAACGATCTCATCTGGTCCTACGTCGTCAACAACTACGTCAAGGGCAAGAAGCCGCTGCCCTTCGACCTGCTCTACTGGAACGCCGACGCCACCCGAATGCCGGCGGCCAACCACTCGTTCTACCTGCGCAACTGCTACCTGGAGAACACCCTCGCGCGGGGCAAGATGACCATCGGCAACATCCGCCTCGACCTGAAGAAGGTGAAGGTTCCGGTCTTCAACCTCGCCACCCGCGAGGACCACATCGCCCCGGCTCTGTCGGTGTTCGAGGGCTCGTCGAAATTCGGCGGCAAGGTCGACCTCGTGGTGGCCGGGTCCGGCCACATCGCCGGCGTCGTCAACCCGCCCGACAAGCCGAAATACGGCTTCTGGACCGGAGGGCCGGCCAAGGGCCGTTTTGAGGATTGGCTGGCCGCCGCCACCGAGACCAGGGGATCGTGGTGGCCCTACTGGTTCTCCTGGCTGGAGCATCAGGCGCCCGCCCGCGTTCCGGCGCGCGTCCCGGGTGCGGCCGGCCTTCCCTCGCTCGGGCCCGCACCGGGCACCTACGTCCGCATGAAGGCGTGACGTCGCAGCCTGCCGCCGGCGCCGGGCCGCGGAATTCCTCCGCGGCCGGTGCCGATTTCAGGCCTTGCTCAGTACTTGCGGACGATCGGAGCCACCGGACGCACCGGCTCGCCGAAGACGTAGCGGAAGCCCACGGACACGATGTCGGCGCTGCCGCGGGTGTCGGCGGCGAACGCGATGCTCTGGCCGGTGAGCAGGCGCTCGTTGTAGTCGCGCCCGGCGCCCGCCAGGATCTTGCTGTCGCCGACCAGGAACAGGTGGGAATAGGCCAGCAGCAGGGTGAGCTTCTCGTTCCAGCGGTAGCTCGCACCCAGCGAGACGTTGAAGCGGTCGCTGTCGGGAAGGCGCACGGAGCGGTTCTCGAAATCGATCGGCGAGATCTCGTAGGCGACACCGCCGCGCACGGTCAGGTTCGGCGACCAGTCGTATTCGGCGCCGACCGAATAGGTGAAGCCGTCCTTGTAGTTGAGCGGCAGAGACGAGATGGTCAGGCCCGAGCTGCGCTGGACGATGCCGATGTCGCCGGCCCTCGACCAGTTGTCCCACTCGAAGCCGAAGCTGACGCGGGTGACCGGGTTGATCGCCTGCGTCAGGCCCACCGTGACCTTCTCGGGGGTGTTGAAGTTGGCCCTGACCTGACCGGCCCTGCCGGCGAGGGCCACCAGCGGCACGCCGACGGCACCCTCGATCTCATGGTGCACCGACGAGCGGTAGCCGACGCCCAGCGTGGTGCCGGTGGGGGCCGTGATCAGCGCGCCGGCCGTGAAGCCCACACCCCAGGAATCGCCCTTGAGCGACGTGCTGGGCAGGGCGACGGTGGGGACGTTGAAGGGAGGTCCCGCGAGCACGCCGGTGGCTTGACGCAAGGTCAGGCGGAAATACTCGATGTTCGGCCCGGCGGCGACGGACAACCACTCGTTGACCTTGTAGCCGATGACCGGATTGAAGGAGAGGGAGAAGATCCGGTTGGAGCGCCCGTAGACTTCGCCGGCCCAGGTGTTGCGCGGCTTGGTCACGAGGCCGAACGGCGCCCCGGTCTGGAGCCCGAGCCAGATCCGATCGTTGAGCTGATAGGACGTCGCGCCGGCCGGTACGATGGCGCCCTGGCCGATGTCGCCGCTGCCACCGAGGCCGGCGAAGGCCGGGCTGGTGCCGGCCTGGGGCGTGATCCGCGCCGAGAGGTTGATGAAGCTGAGGTTCTGCTCCTTCACGAAGCCCGGCGCCATCGTCACCGTGGCGGGGTTCCAGAACATGGAGGAGACGCCGCCCGAGCCCGAGGCCGCGCCCGCGAAGGCCAACCCCTGCGCCTGTGCACTCTGCTCGCGGATCGCGAAGGCGCCGGCCTGCGCCTCGCCCCAGCCCGCCGTGAGGGCCGTCGCCGACAGGCCCGCGATGGCCAGTCCCCGAAGATGTCCGATCATGACCCGTTCCCCAGCCTTGGCTCTTGTGTCTGGCGTTCGCATGCCCGAGCCAAACCCCCGCGCCGCCGCCTTGGGAACATGATTGCCGCGCCTCCCGTGACTTCGCAATCCCTCCGTTCGTCTTGAAAAAAATCGATATTTGTTTCGGTTATAGAGATGAGATATCGCTTTTCCTCGTAGCGAGTCATCTTTCTCGGATATCGAAACCGTGAGTCGAGAATTGGTTCACATCTAAACATTCTGCAGGATGATGCAGGTGCCGGACAAAAACGCGCAGGTGATGTCCGGTTGAGTGGGGCCCGTGTGGTTCGTGCAACAGGTTCGGTCGCGTCGCCAGCGTTTCGGCCTTGCCCTCGGGCGGAGAGGCCCAATTTCCCTAATCGACCGTTAACGAGAGGCGAAAAAGATGAAGCTGGTCCGCCATGGAGCGAGGGGCGACGAGAGGCCCGGTCTGATCGATGCCGACGGCACGATTCGCGACCTGTCGGGGATCGTGCGGGATATTGCCGGTCGCCACCTGTCCCGGAGTAGCCTCGAGCGCATCCGCGCCATCGACCCGGCGAGCCTGCCGCCGGTCGACGCCGGTACCCGGCTCGGCCCCTGCGTCGGCGGGACCCGCAACTTCGTCGCGATCGGCCTGAACTACGCCGACCATGCGGCCGAGACCGGCGCGGCGATCCCCTCCGAGCCGATCCTGTTCAACAAGGCACCGTCCTGCATCTGCGGGCCGAACGACGACCTCATCCTTCCGAAGGGTTCGGCCAAGACCGATTGGGAGGTGGAACTCGCCGTGGTGATCGGCGCGACGGCCTCCTACGTCCACGCCAACGAGGCGCTCGACTACGTGGCCGGCGTCTGCATCTGCAACGACGTCTCGGAGCGCGAATTCCAGATGGAGCGCGGCGGCACCTGGACCAAGGGTAAGGGCTGCCCGACCTTCGGTCCCCTCGGGCCCTGGCTCGTCACCCTCGACGAGGTGCCGGCCCTCGACGACCTCGCGATGCATCTCGACGTCAACGGCGAGCGCATGCAGACCGGCTCCACCGCGACGATGATCTTCGGGGTGGCGCAGATCGTCGCCTACCTGTCCCATTTCATGATCCTGGAGCCCGGCGACGTCGTCACCACCGGTACGCCGCCCGGCGTCGGCCTCGCCCGGAAGCCGCCGCGCTACCTGAAGAGCGGCGACGTGGTCAGCCTCGGCATCGCGGGGCTCGGGCGGCAACGCCAGACGGTGGTCGCCTTCGACGACTGGACGGCCAAGGTCGCCGCGGGCGAGCCGACGAACTGAGTCGGCTCGGTCGGGCTCGGGCGACTGCGCCATCGGCTTGATTTTCCGGCCGGGATTGGCCTCTTAGGCGGATGATCGAGACCGCCTCCGCCTCCGCCCCGTCCCACGCATCCCCGGCGATCCGGCACGACTGGACCGTCGCGGAGATCCAGGCGATCCACGACCTGCCGCTGCTCGATCTCGTGTATCGGGCGGCCGAGGTCCACCGGGCGCACAACGATCCCGCCGACATCCAGCGGGCGAGCCTCCTGTCGATCAAGACGGGCGGTTGCCCGGAGGACTGCGCCTATTGTCCGCAATCGGCCCACCACAAGGAGGCCGGGCAGGTGCGCGAACGCCTGATGCCGGTGGATACGGTGCTGCGCGAGGCCGCCGCCGCAAAGGCTTCGGGCGCCCACCGCTTCTGCATGGGGGCGGCGTGGCGCCAGCCCAAGGACGGGCCGGAGTTCGATACCGTCCTCGCCATGGTGCGGGGGGTCCGCGCCATGGGCATGGAGGCCTGCGTGACGCTGGGGATGCTCACGGCCTCGCAGGCGGGGCGCCTGGCCGAGGCCGGCCTCACCTCCTACAACCACAACCTCGACACCGGCCCGGACTTCTACGGCGACATCATCTCGACGCGGACCTACGAGGACCGGCTGACGACGCTGGAGAACGTGCGCGAGGCCGGCATCGGCGTCTGCTGCGGCGGCATCGTCGGCATGGGCGAGGCGATCAGCGACCGGGCCGGGATGCTCCAGGTCCTCGCCAACCACGCGCCGCATCCTGAGAGCGTGCCGATCAACGCCCTCGTCGCCGTGCCCGGCACCCCCCTCGAGGACCGTCCGCCCGTCGATCCCCTCGACATCGTGCGGATGTGCGCCACGGCGCGGATCGTGATGCCGCGCGCGCGCGTGCGCCTGAGCGCCGGCCGGAAGGAACTGACCCGCGAGGCCCAGATCCTGTGTTTCCTCGCCGGCGCCAATTCGATCTTCTACGGCGAGCGGCTCCTGACCACCGCCAACAACGAAACCGACGCCGACGCCGAACTCCTGCGTGACATCGGGATCACCGTCCCCGGCCTCGCACTGGCGGCCGAATAGGCATCGACGACCGGTCTACAGTTCGGCGATCGCTCAGGCTGGTTAACCGTCAGTGTCGCCGGCCATTCTCCACGCCGCGACGTCATCGCGTGACCCCCTGACACGGTCCTGCGCACGGCATCGTTCGACCACCCTCACGCGACCTTCGCGTCACCCTCGCCCGAAGCATAGCTGTCGGGAATGACGATCCGAAAGCAGGCGCCGGTGGTACCTTCGTCGAGGCCGAGGGTCGCTCCGTTGAGATGGACCAGCTCCGAGGCGATGGCGAGGCCGAGTCCGCTGCCGCCGGCCCGCATCGACCCCTGGAAGGGCGCGAACAAGGTCGCCCGCGCGCTCTCGGGCAGACCGGGGCCGTTGTCGGCGATCAGGATGACCACGCGCCCGCCGTCGCGGCGCGCGGTCACAGTGACGAGGGGGGACACCTCCTGGGTTCCCGCCGCATCGAGGGCCTGGACCGCGTTGCGCACGATGTTGATCAGCGCGCGCGAGAACTGCTCGGGGTCGACGAAGACCGTGAGCCCGGCTTCCGCCCGCGTCCGGATCGCGATCCGGGAATCGTGGCTCAGCCCGGCCAGATCCTCCATCTCGCTGAGGATCGGGGCGAGCAGGACATGGCGCCGCTGCGGGAACGGCTCGGTGGCGCGGCCGTAGGCCAGCGTCGCCTCGCAGAACCGGATCGCCCGATCGAGGGTCGCGATCAGGCGGGGAGCGACACGCTGGACCACCGGATCGGCGACTCCTTCGAGGCGGTCGCCGAGGAGTTGCGCGGTCGTCAGCAGGTTCCTGAGCTCGTGGTTGATCTTGCTCACCGACAGCCCGAGCCCGGCCAGGCGCCGCCGTTCCCGCAATTCGCCCGCCAGGGCCCCCTGCATCTGCGCCAGGGCGATCTCCGCCCGGCCGATCTCGTCCTTGCGCTGGGACGGGACGATGTTGCGGCCGATGCCTTCGGGGTCGCTGGCGAAGGCGCCGACGTTGGCCATCAGCCGGCGGACCGGACGCGAGACACGGCGGGTCACCACAACGGAGACGAGACCTGCGATCGCCAGCGCCGACAGCAGGGCCGCGACCACAAGCTGGACCGCCACGTCGATCATCGAGGACCGCATCTCCGTTTCGTCGACCAGGACCTCGACGCGAGGAAGCTGGGCGCGCGGGGCCGGACGGTCTTCGACGGCGGACGTGTGACGCGCGCTCCCGTGACCGACGACCCAAAGCGTCCGCATCGACCCGTCGAAGACGAGCGTTCCGGCCGCGGCCGTCGCGGCGGCGACCCCTTCGACGCCGATGTGGAGCTTGCGGCTGCCGGCGTCCGCTTCGGCAACGCTGCCGATGAGACGCCGGACGCCGACGGTCTCGACGGCGATGGCCCTGGCCCCGAGGGTGTCGAGCAGCAGCCGGATCCTGTCCTCCTGTGGACTCCCGACGGGCGCGAACTCGACGGCGATGGCCGCGATCGTCGCCGCATTGAGGCGTTCCGACAGCCAGTCACGACGAACCTGGACGATCACTGCGATCGCCACGAGAAGTCCGATGGTAAAAACCAAGACGAAGACGGCGACGAACAGCCGGCCCGACAAGTCGAACCACCTCTCCGCACGGGCGCCGACTTCCCGACGGTCGGGTTGCGCGGGCGAGGGATCTGTCTTGGCGACGTCGATGGCTGCAGTCATGTCCATACCGGTCGTTATCGCTTCGTGCCATCGTGTCGCGAGCCGACCGTCGACCCCATTCGACGGCACAGGGATGACGATAGCTTGTCGAGGGGCCAAGTCCGGCAAGATAGTCTTATACACGATCGACCGCATGCGCGGTCGTCATGCTCTGACCGTCAGGATACCATCATCGCACGACGTTGACGAAGGTGCACCGCGAGATGGGATTCTCGCCGCATGGCCCGCCCCCCCCATGCGGTCGTGATCAGGCGCCGCGTCGCCGTTGGCGCCGGTCGAACCAACGCTTGAGCGCCACCGAACCGAGCGCCAGGGCCGCCAGCGCGACGAGCCCCGCCACCGCTTTCGGCGTCGCGAACGCCCCGAACGACAGCGCGGCGTCGCAATCGAGGCCGGAAGCGGCCACGCACGCCGCCCTGGCCGCTTCGTGGGTGGCCACGATATCCTCGATGGCCGCTCCCGCCGCCGCATAGACGAAGGCCCCGGGGGTCAGGCCCACCACGGTCGCGAGGACGAAGGTCGAGAGCCGCACGCCGAAGGCGGCCGGGGCGAGATTGGTGAGCCAGAACGGAAAGACGGGCAGGAGCCTCAGCACGACGACGTAGCCGAAGGCGTCCCGCCGGAAGCCGTCGGCGAGGGCCGCGAGCCGGGGCCCGGCCCTGCGGGCGAGGAGGTCGGCGGCCGCCCAGCGCCCGATCGAGAACACGATGGCCGCCCCCGTCGAGGCCGCGGCGACGGCGAGGCAGGCTCCGGCGGTCATGCCGAACAGGAAGCCGCAGATCATCGTCAGGAACAGGGAGGCCGGCACCGAGACGACGACGCAACCCACGTAGACGAGCCAGGCCGTTGCCATCGCGCGGGCCGGGTTCTCGGCGACCGCCGCCGACAGCCAAGCCCGGGACGCGAGGAGTTGGTCGAGGTCGACGAAACGGGAAGCCCCGGACACGAGTACGCCGACGGAGGCCGCCACGAGCAGCGCGAAGGGCAGCCAGCGCAGGGCGGCCCCTCCACGCCAGCGCAGGTCGCCGACGCTCCTCATGCGCACTCCTGGGTCGCCGCGCCCGGTCAGACCGGCTTGCGCATCCTCAGGATCTTGAAGAAACCGCCCGGGAAGGTCGGGGCGACCCCGATGAACTCGACGCCGTTCCTGCGCGCCCAGGCCTCGATCCGGGTCGACTTGAAGTCGGAGGACCAGCCGATCTTGGTGCAGAGCGGCGCCACGATCTCCTCGACCTTGGCCATGGGGCCGTCGCTCTGGCCGAAGTGGTTGGCGAGCACGATCTCGCCGCCCGGCCGCACCACGCGCAGGAACTCCGAGAGCGCCCCCTCCGGGTCCGGCACCAGGGTGATCAGGAACTGCGCCACGACCGCATCGAAGCTGCCGTCGGCATAACCGAGGCGGCACACGTCCATGACCTGCAGGCCGCGCACATGCGAGAGCCCGCGACGCAGGACCTTGCGGCGCGCCCGCTTGAGCATGTCCTCGGACAGGTCGACCCCGCACACGAAGCTGCCGGGCGGGTAGTAGCCGAGCGACAGGCCGGTCCCGACGCCGGCCTCGAGGATGCGCGGGCCGCAGGCGACCGCCGCCTGGACCGCGTCGCGGGCGGCCGGCTCGGTCAGCTTGTCGTAGACCACGTCGTAGACCGGCGCCCACCGCGCGTAGGCCTTGCGCATCAGCGCGGTGCTCGGACCGGCCTGCGGCTCGCTCAGCATGTCGACCTCGTATCTGGGGAGTCGGGGAAGGAGTTCAGGCGGCGCGGGCGGTTCCCGCCTGCAGGGCGTCGATCCGCCGGATGGTGCCGCCGCCCAGGACGCGAGCCCGCGGCCCGTCGTCGGCGTAGAGGACGCAGGCCTGGCCCGGCGAGACCCCGTCCTCGGGCAGCCCGAGCACGACATCGGCCTCACCCGTCGCGGGCCTGTAGCTCAGGGTCGCCGGCCGGGGCTCGCGGGTCGAGCGCACACGGACCGCCACCGGCATGTCGGTGATGCCGGCGGCCGGCATCGGTCCGAGCCAATTCACGTCGGTCAAGCGCATGCGGCTGGTGGCCAGCGCCGCCCGGGGGCCGACCACGACCCGGGCCGCGTCGGGCTCCAGGCGGATCACGTAGAGCGGCTCGCCCAGCGCCAGGCGCAGACCGCGCCGCTGGCCGACGGTGTAATGAATGATGCCCTCGTGCCGCCCCAGCACCCGGCCGTCGAGGTCGACCACGTCGCCCGGCCTGGCCGCGTCGGGGCGCAGCTTGGCGATCACGTCGGCATAGCGGCCCTGCGGCACGAAACAGATGTCCTGGCTGTCGGCCTTGTCCGATACCGACAGGCCGAGTTCGCGCGCCAGGCGACGAGTCTCGTCCTTGGGCAACTCGCCGAGGGGAAAGCGCAGGAAGTCGAGCTGCTCCGGGGTGGTGGCATAGAGGAAGTAGCTCTGGTCGCGCGCCGGATCGAGGGCGCGGTACAGCGCCCGTTCAGGCGCGCCCGGGGCGATCGGCCGGCTCGCCACGTAATGGCCGGTGGCCAGGGCATCCGCGTCGAGGCTGCGGGCGAGGCCCAGCAGGTCGCGAAACTTCACGGACCGATTGCACTCGACGCAAGGGATCGGAGTCTCGCCGGCGAGGTAGCTCTCGGCGAAGCGATCGATCACCGCCTCGCGGAACTTGTCCTCGTAGTCGAGGACGTAATGCGGAATGTCGAGGGATTCCGCGACGCGGCGGGCGTCGTCGATGTCCTGGCCGGCGCAGCAGGCGCCCTTGCGATGGGTCGCGGCGCCGTGGTCGTAGAGCTGGAGCGTGACGCCGACGACATCGTAGCCCTCGCGCTTGAGCAACCCGGCCACGACGGAGGAGTCGACGCCGCCGGACATGGCGACGACGACCCGCGTCTCGTGCGGAGCCTTGGGAAGGTCGAGGGAATTCATCGTGTCGCGGCTTGCCGGTGCCCGGAAGGGGAACGGACCCGTTCGCCCGCTCCCTTCCTATAGCGATCCCGCCCCGCAAGTTCCAGGGATGGCGGCGGTTTCGCCGCCGCATCCGTCATGGCGGCCCGGTCGGCACCGGGAGGTCGGCAGATCCTGCCGATCCGCGGCAGATTCGGCAGGGTCCGGCTGCGTACGCCGAGCCGGCGTTTCCGAAAAACCGTTGTTTTCGAGTGGCTTGAATGGCCGTCTATCTGGCTCGGCCCTTGCCATACCTCTTGCCGAGGCCGGGCGAGACGGATGACGATGCGGATCAACGAGACGGATGCACGGACGCCACAACCCTCGCGGACCCCCGCGCGCTCGAATGCTGCCGGCCAGGCCACCGTCGTCGAACGCTTCACCCTCGCCGGGGCCGACGCTGCGAACGACCCGACGGCTCCCCGGCAGGCATCGCGGGCGGCCGAAGCGCGCGCCCGCCCCCCCGCGTCGACCGAGACCGCCGCGACGTCGGCCAGGACGGCCGATGCCGGAGCGGTTCCATCACGAGCGGCGCTCGACGGAACGCGCCGCGCCTCCGGTACCGAACCGGTCGGGCCCGGTCTCGTGGTCCATGAACGCAGACCGGGCCCGATCGCGAGGCCGCCCGTCCGGGACACCGATCCCGCTGCGGCTTCGGCGAGATGCGATGCGGCGGCCTCGGCGAGTTCGCCTCGTGCCGGTCCGCCGCCGGTGCCCGGCTCGACCGGGGCTCCGGTGTCCGGCCAGGCCCCCGTCTCGACGGTCTCGGGTGAAGGCAAAGACATCGCCGCCGCCGACGAGGACGAGGATAAGGACGAGGCTTCGACCGAGGCATCGCCGACGACCCTGCCGCTGCCGTCGTTCTTCTTTCCAACGCCGACATCCGGCGTTCGGATGCCGGCCGGCGAGCCGGATCCGGAGCAGGGCGACGCCTGGCCTGCCGCGGACGGAGAGACCGAACGCGAGCACGACGAAGCGACGTCCGGCAAGGCGGCTTCGCCCGACGCGAGCGCGCACGCTCCCCTCCTCCTCGCCGGACCCGAAGTCCCGGCCGCTTCGCAGGGCGACGCCCCAGCCCCCATCGCTGCCGGGCGGTCCGCCGCAGGCGCCGAGACGGCCGAGGGCCACGCCCCAGCGTCGGACGCTGCCGGCCCGGCCGTGCCATCCACCGATCCGGCCGACGCGAGCTCCGCCGTTCCGACAGCCGCCGCGTCGTTCGCCGCGGAACTGGGTTCTGCGGCGCCGCGAGAGGAGGTCGCGGGCACGCCGGCGTATGGTGCACCGGTGGCGGGCGTGGCCGCCGCGGGCGTCGCCGCAGCCCCGGGCGGTCCGGCCTCGACCCCATCGGCCACCACCCCGCACCAGGGCCCGCCGGTTCCGATCGGCGCCGTGCCGATGACGATCGGCCTGCGCTCGCTGTCGGGATCGAGCCAGTTCCAGATTCGCCTCGACCCGATCGACCTCGGGCGTATCGACGTGACGCTCGCCATCGACAAGGACACCGGCACGGTCACGACCCGCGTGGTGGTGGACCGCCCCGAGACCCTGGCCCTGCTCCAGCGTGACGCGGGCAACCTGCAGCAGGCCCTGTCCCAGGCCGGGCTCGACGCCGGCTCCGGCATCGACCTGTCCCTGCGCGGCGACGGCGGTCCCGGGGGGCAGGGATCCGGCGACCCGCGGTCGGAGTCCCGGCCCGGCGAGGCCCGCACCCGGCCGGCCGGCGCGGACGCAGCCGCCCAACCCCTTCCCGACTACGCCGCCCCGCGCATGCTGCGCGGGATCGCCGGCATCGACATCCGGATCTGAAGGATCGCCATCATGACCGCCGGCATCAGTTCGCTCGCCAGTACCAACACCGCAGCCCTGACCGGGGTCGCGGCCGACAAGCAGGAGATTGCGGGCAACTTTCAACAGTTCCTCACGCTGCTCACGACGCAGCTGAAGAACCAGAACCCGCTCGATCCCCTGGATACCAACCAGTTCACGCAGCAGCTGGTGCAATATGCCGGCGTCGAGCAGCAGCTCAAATCCAACGACCGCCTCGACTCGATCCTGTCGAACGCCAAGTCGTCGAGCGCGGCCTCGGCCACCGGCTTCATCGGACAGACGGTCACCGCCGACGGCCGGACCGCGCAGCTCAAGGACGGGGCGGCGAACTGGAGCCTCACGCCGGCGCGTGCGGCCAAGCAGGCCACCATCACGATCAGCGACGCCAAGGGAAACGTGGTGGCGACGCAGACGAAGGCGCTCACCGCCGGTGCCCAGACCTTCGCCTGGGACGGCCGCACCTCGTCGGGTTTCAGCTCGGCCAACGGCACCTATTCGATCAAGGTCGACGCCGTCGACGCCACCGGCGCCAAAGTTTCGGTGGATACCCAGCTCACCGGAAAGGTCGATGCGATCGACCTCACGGGCACCGAACCGGTGCTGCTCGTGGGGGCCTCGCGCCTGCCCGTTTCGAGCGTCCGGAACATCGGCGCAGGGTTATCCACATGACACGGTCAACGTCGGTTCAGATGCGATCGATCCGTTTCAAGATATTTTAAGTGGGCGCGCCTAACCTCAGGGCTCGACAGGTCAGTCGAGTTGTAGAGCGTATCATGACCGAACCGCACCGCCCGAGAGTGAAGTACGTCATCGGGCCCGATGGAAGCCCGTTGACGATTGCCGATCTGCCTCCGACCACGACCCGTCGTTGGGTCATCCGCCGTAAAGCCGAAGTCGTCGCCGCCGTCCGTGGCGGGCTCCTCAGCCTCGAGGAAGCCTGCCAACGCTACACGCTGACGACCGAAGAGTTCCTGAGCTGGCAATTTTCGATCGACCAGCACGGCCTGGCCGGACTTCGAACCACGCGGATCCAGCACTACCGTCACTGACGGGTCGGACCCGGAGCGATCCCGCTTTCGGCAGCAGGGTCGACATCGAAAACCGCGTCCATTCCGGTGGACGCGGTTTTTCGTTTCGGGGACCGGGCGATGCGTGCCCATCCTGTCCCCTCTGCCGATCCGGGACCACGAGCCCGGGCGCGCCCATCGACTTTTGGCCCCAAAGCGTCCCTATCGCTGCACGATGGAATCGACGTCCAGCCCGTCCGGGCTCACGGGCCGTCGCACGACGTCGGAGGAGCCGCCGGTGAAGGACATGCGCCGTCGCTTCCCACGTGCGACCGGGATCGCACGCCCATGACGAATGCCCGCACCGGGGCGGGGCTGGCCTCCACCGCGACCAGGGCGATCCTGAGGCGCCTGCCGCTGGCGGCAACCCTGATCGGCCTGGGCCTCGCCGTCTGGCTCGTGGCGACCAACGACACGACCGCCATCGGCGCCGCCTTCGCGCGCATCGGGCCACTGGGCCTCGCCGCCATCGTCCTCGTGCGGATGGTCATCCTGCTCCTGTGCGGCCTCGGGTGGGCCTGCCTCCTCGACCGGATCGCCGCGGTGCCCCAGGCGGCCTTCGTCATCCTGCGGTTCGTGCGCGAGGGTATCAACACCCTGCTTCCCGTGGCCTCGGTGGGGGGCGACATCGTCGGCGGCCGGCTCCTCACGTTCTGGGGCGCGGCCGGCACCTTCGCCGCGGCCTCGATCCTGGTCGATCTCCTGATCCAGTCCGGGGCGCTGGTGGCCTTCGCGGTGGTCGGCGTGGTCCTGCTCCACCAAGTGCCGGGAGAGGAGGCGACGCTGCTGGCGCAATGGGCGTCCAACGCCCTCATGGCGATGACGATCGTGCTGGCGGCGTTCTTCGCCTTCCAGCGCGCAGGAGCCCTGAGGCGCCTCACGAACCTCGTGGGCGACCTCGGCCGGCGATTCACGCGGGACGGCGGCGGTGCCGATACCGAGACCAAGCCCGGCGCCCCGGCGCAGGCCGGGGACGTTCAGGATGCCCTCGACCGGGTCTGGGCGGCGGGACGGCGACGGCCGCTCTTGTGGTCGACCGTGCTGCACGTCGCGGCCTGGTTCCTCGGGGCGGTGGAGATCTGGATCGCCCTCGTCTGCCTCGGCGTCGAGGGAGCGGGGCTGGCCGATGCGATCGTGATCGAGGCGCTCACCCAGGCGATCAAGGCGATGGCCTTCCCGGTCCCCAGCGGTCTGGGCATCCAGGAGGGCGGCTTCGTCCTTGTGGGCGGACTGTTCGGCCTCGACGCCGGAACGGCGCTGGCGCTCTCCCTGGTCAAGCGCGTGCCGGACGTGGTGCTGGGCCTGCCGGCCCTCATGGTGTGGCAGAGCCTGGAAGCGCGCCGTGGGACGGTGATCTGACGCCGTCGTCGAGGCTCGCTTTTCCGACGACGGGCTCAGCCGGCGTCCGGCTCGTTCAGGAGGCCCTCGACGAATTCGGTCAATCCCGTGCGCCGCGATCGCTTCAGGCGCTCGGACGTGAGGATGCCCTGCAGAGAGCGGAAGGCCTCGTCGAGGTCGTCGTTGACGAGCACGTAATCGTACTCGTTCCAGCGCTGGATCTCGAGCCGGGCGTTGGCGAGGCGCTTCTCGATGGTGGCGGGCGAATCCTCGGCCCGGCGCTCGAGGCGGCTGCGCAACTCGGCCATGCTCGGGGGCAGGATGAAGATGGTCACCACGTCGTCGGCGAGCTTGCCCCGCACCTGCCGCGTGCCCTGGTAGTCGATGTCGAAGATCATGTCGCGGCCGGCGGCCAGGACCCGCTCCACCGGGCGCCGCGGCGTGCCGTAGAAGTTGCCGTGGACCTCCGCCCATTCGAGGAGGTCGTCGCGGGCGCGCAGGCTGTCGAAGGCCTCGCGGTCGATGAAGGTGTAGTGCTTGCCGTCGATCTCGGACGGGCGCCGCTGCCGGGTCGTCACCGAGATCGAGAGATCGAGGCCCCAGGTCGGGTCGCCGGCCACGGCCCGGGTCAGGGTCGTCTTGCCCGCCCCCGAGGGCGAGGACAGGATCAGGATGAACCCGCGCCGCCCGATGGTTGTGCCTGCCATGTGTCCCGGGACCTATTCGACGTTCTGAACCTGCTCGCGGAATTGCTCCACCACGGCCTTCAAGTCGAGTCCGATCCGCGACAGGGCGACGTCGCCCGCCTTGGCGCACAGGGTATTGGCCTCGCGCCCGAGTTCCTGGGCCAGGAAGTCGAGCTTACGGCCGATGCCGCCGCCGCCGACTACCAGGTCCTTGACGCTGGCCAGATGTGCCTGCAGCCGGTCGAGTTCCTCGCGCACGTCGGCCTTGGCCGCCAGCAGCACCGCCTCCTGATGCAGCCGGTCGCCGTCGAGGCCGCCCGCACCGGCGAGCGCGGCCACCGCCGCGGCCAGGCGCGCCCGCACGGCCTCCGGCCTGCGGCTCGGGCAATCCTCGGCGGCCCGGGTCAGGCGCTCCATCGCCGCGATCTGTCCTGCGAGGATCGCGCCGAGTTGGCGGCCCTCGTCCCGTCGCGCCGCCACGAGATCGGCCACGAGGTGCGATGCGGCCTGCGCCAGGTCCCGCGACAGCGCTTCGGCATCGGCCGCGGGCTCCTCGTCGGCTTCGACCACGCCACGGATGCCCAGCAGACCGTTGAGGGTGGCCGGTGACATCCCCGGCGGCAGCGGCACCCGGGCGACGGAGGCGGCCAGGGAGGCGAGCAGCGTCTCGTTGATGCGCACGCGCGGCGGCGTCTCGGGCCGGGTGATCGACAGCGTGACCTGGCATTGCCCGCGGGTCAGCGCACGCTGGAGCGCCACGCGGGCGGTCTCGCCGGCGCCGTCGTAGCCGGTGGGAACCCGCAGGCGGATGTCGAGGCCGCGCCCGTTCACGCTGCGGACCTCCCAGGCCCATTGCACGGGGCCGGTGGTGCCGGCGGCACGGGCGAACCCGGTCATGCTCGACAGGGTCGCCTCTGGCGGCGCCGGTTCGGTCACGGTTGGCGCAGGGCCGGCACCGACTTGGCCGAATTGAGGTCGAAGGTCTTGTTGCGCAGGGGGTCGAGCTTCGTGCCTTCCGAGGCGTCGAAGGCCTTGGACTTCTGCGCCGTGGTGTCCTGTCCGGCGCCGAGGGCGAAGTTCGCCCCGCCCGGCGCATAGGCCGAGGCCTTGGCGCCGGCGGCCGATTCCACCGGCGGCTCGGCCTTGTCGACCGGGGCCGCGTCGGAGGTCGCCGGTGACTGGCGGCTGCGCTCGACCTGACGCCAGCGTGCCACGTTGCGGCTGTGGCCTTCGAGGGTCTCGGCGAAGGCGTGGCCGCCGGTGCCGTCGGCCACGAAGAACAGGTCCTTGGTGCGGGAGGGATTGGCCACCGCCTCGAGGGCGGCCCGGCCGGGATTGGCGATGGGGCCGGGCGGCAGGCCTTCGATGACATAGGTGTTGTAGGGCGTCGGCCGGTCGATCTCGGACCGTTGGATGCCGCGCCCGAGGGTGCCGCGGCCGCCGACCAGACCGTAGACGATGGTGGGGTCCGACTGCAGCTTCATCCGCTTGTTGAGGCGGTTGACGAAGACCCCGGCGACCCGGGGGCGCTCGTCGGCGCGGCCGGTCTCCTTCTCGACGATGGAAGCGAGCGTCACCATCTCGGCCGGCGTCTTGACAGGGACCTCGGCGTTGCGGCGGGCCCAGATCTGGTTGAGCACCTCGCGCTGCTTGGTGCGCATCAGGTTGAGGATCTGCTGGCGGGTGGCGCCGCGCTCGAACTTGTAGGTGTCGGGCAGGAGCGCGCCCTCGGGCGGGATCTCGTTGATGTCGCCGGCCAGCACGTCGTCGTCGTTGAGCCGGGCGACGATCTGCTCGCTGGTCAGCCCCTCGGGGAAGGTGATGGCGTGCTGCACCTGCCGTCCGGCGGCGAGCACGTCGATGACGTCGGCGAGGCTGGCATGGGCCTTGAATGGATATTCGCCGGCCTTGAGGGCCTTGCCGCTGAGGCGGGCGGCGATCTCGAACAGGCCGGTATGGGCGATCACGCCCTCGCGGGTCAGGGCTTCGGCGATCTCGCTGGTGCCGCTGCGCGAGGGGATGACGACGACCTTGTCGGCCGGCAGCGGACCCGGCTCGCGGGTCTGCCGCTGGAAGACCGAGAGGCCGATCATCGCGGCGATCGCCACGACGACGAACAGGGTGAGCAGGCCGCTGATGGTGCCGACGAGGCCACCCCGGCGCCGCTCGGGCCGGGTCGGCGGCGCCGGGGCGGCGGTGGGCTTGATGGCCTCGCTCGGGCTGCGGGGCGAGAGGCGGATCGGTTGGGCCGGCTCGTCCGCGGGAGCGGAGGGCGCTGGCGGCTGGCGTCTGCGGAACATGAACACCCTGTGCGGATTTCGGAAGCGCCGATCGCCGCCACACTCACGTGGCCCTGCGCCGCAACCACCGTCAAGCTTGGCATCGATCGCCGGAGTCTAGCGATTTTTATGGCCAAAACGCGATCCGGCGACGCCCTCGTCGGGATCGTCAGGAATCGAGCAGCTCCTCGTCGCACACCACCTTCGCGGTGCGCTGGTTCTCGCTTCGGACGTCGAAGCGCGGTGCCTCCGCCCGCGCGCCCTCGTGCGCGGCGTGGGCCATGAAACAGCGCATCACGTGCGCGACGCCCGCCGGGGTCACCGCGCGCAGGTTGTCGGCGAAGTAGCGCCCCTGCGTGGTCGGCGCCGTGACGATCTCGTAGGAGGGGAAATAGAACACCTCCGGCCGGGCAGCGCAGACCTCCTCGGCGACCACCCGCAGGGCCGCCTTGCTGTAGGCGTTGGCGACCAGGACGTGGCGGTCGGCGTAGGTCATGGCCAGCGGCACCGGCGAGACCGTGAGGATGACCCGGGCCGCCGGGTTCACGCCGCGCAGGGCATCGACGAAGGCGAGCATGTCGGCGGTCATCTCGGCCACGCCGGCATTGGCGAAGCCGACCTCGGCGGGGTCCCAGATCCCGCCGGCGACGCCGGGCGGAAGCGGCAGGGCGGCGCCATCTGCGCTGTCGCGCCATCCCTCGGTGAGGCCCAGGGTGAACACCAGGGTGTCGAGGGTCTGGAACAGGGTGCGGACGTGGGCGAGATGGACCTCGCGGGCCGTCGCCACGGCCTCGGGGCTTTCGTGGCCGTCCGGATCGATCCGCGGCCGGAACGGATCGACGAAGCGCCCGTCGGCACGCTGCCAGGCCTCCAGGCGCGGCGCGAAGGTACCGAAGGCGCGCTCGAACAGCTGAACGAGCTGGCGCGTCGTGTAGATGTTGCCGTAGCGCGCCGAGAAATCCCCCTCCCCGTCCGCGGATGCGGTGGTGGCGGTGCCGGCCGACGGCGTTTCGACGACGAGGAAATTGAAACCCTCCGCCTTCAGGGCGCGGGCGACGTGCTGGGCAAAACAGCTCCCGGCGGTGGCGATGCGCTCGGTCCGCGTCAGCCGGAAGCCGGCGGCGCCGGTGGGGTCGAGGGCGAAGGGAGGGGTTCCGGCCACGGCCTTCCGCCAGGATCGACGGTCGGGCAAGGCGGAATAGGGGTTCGTCGCGAAGGGGTCGGCTGTCGGTCGATCGGACGCCATGGGTCCTCCTGCGATCGCGGTACGGCGCTCAAGGGGCCGATGCTTGTTCTCGTCAGGCAATGGTGAGACAACCCGACCATGCCGATTATCGACGTTCTGCGAAGGGTTCAACGCGGCGCCCTCTCCCGCCTCGCTCCCGAGAGCGCCACCGGATCGCCGCGCATCCTGGTGATCGGGATCTGCCAGGGTGCGGCGGTCGCCCGGGCGATGCGGCTCATCCTGCCGGGCGCCTCCGTGACCTTCGTCTCCGCCTTCAGCGCCGCCAAGACGTTCGCCCGCATGAGCGACCTCGTGGAGGCGGCCCAGGAGAGCGACGTCGTCTTCGCCAACACCTACCTGCCGGCGTTCAAGGACGGCGGCGACATCGAGACCCTGAGGGCCAGCGCCAACCTCATCCTGATGCCGTCGATCGTGTTTCCGGCGTTTCATCCGGACCTCGTGCACATCGGCGAAGAGGTTGTGCCCGGCGACGGCAACCTCCTCGTCGGTCCGATGGGGCGGTCGCATTCGGCCCTGGCCCTGTTCGGGTTCCGGGCCGGCCTCGATCCGGACGAGACGCGGCGGCTGTTCACGGCCGCGGTCTACCGGCGCCTGGGATACTTCGACGGCTGGACGGAATCGGTGGCCTTCCTGCGCCTGCTCGGCGAACAGACCGGCTACGACCTCGAGGCCGACCTCGCCCGCTGGACCCGCCGCGGCTGCTTCATGCATGCCACCAACCATCCCAAGATGTACGTGGCCGCCGACCTCGCCCGCGGCCTCCTCGACAAGGCCGGGATCGCTTACGGCGACTGCGACCTCGATGCCTATCTCGCCGACGAGTTCATCCGCCTCGGGACCTGGCCGGTCTACCCCGAGATCGCGGAGTACTACGGCGTCCCGGGCAGCGCCCTCTTCCTGACGCCGGAATTTGCCAAGACCGGACGGTCCCGCACCATGAGCCTTTCCGGCTTCATCGCGGAGAGCTACGGCCTCTACGCGCAGCGGTCGACGGAGAGGCTGGTCTGTGCGCGGGTGGATGCTTGGCTCGCCGATCCCGCGATCCACGCCGATCTCGTCGCGGCGGCGCGCGACGGTCTCGCGTGGCGTCCAGCGACCGGTCTCCCGGTCGCGACGGCGGAAACCGTCCCCGCGTGAGCGATCCGCCGTCGGGCTAAGCCTCGACGCGGCGCATCACCAGGGAGGCGTTGGTGCCGCCGAACCCGAAGGAGTTCGACAGGACGACGTCGACCCGCTTGCGCTTGGCTTCGTGCGGCACGAGGTCGATGGCGGTCTCGACGGAGGGATTGTCGAGGTTCAGCGTCGGCGGGATGACCCCGTCGCGGATGGTCAGGACGGAAAAGATCGCCTCGACCGCGCCGGCGGCACCCAGGAGGTGGCCGATGGCGGACTTCGTCGACGACATCGAAGCCTTGGCCGCGCTCTCACCGAGGAGGCGTTCGACGGCCTTGAGTTCGAGCTCGTCGCCCATCGGCGTCGAGGTGCCGTGGGCGTTGATGTAGTCGATGGCCGAGGGGGCGATGCCGGCCCGCTTCACGGCGGCCGTCATGCAGCGGAAGGCGCCGTCGCCGTCGGGGGCGGGCGAGGTGATGTGGTAGGCGTCGCCGGTGAGCCCGTAGCCCACGACCTCGGCATAGATCTTGGCGCCGCGAGCCTTGGCGTGCTCGTATTCCTCGAGCACCACGACGCCGGCGCCCTCGCCCATCACGAAGCCGTCCCGGTCCTTGTCGTAGGGCCGCGAGGCGCGGGCGGGGTCGTCGTTGAACCCCGTCGACAGGGCGCGGCAGGCCGCGAAACCCGCGATGGCGAGGCGGTTGACGGGGGATTCGGCGCCCCCCGCCAGCATCACGTCGGCGTCGCCGAACTGGATGAGACGGGCGGCATCGCCGATGGCGTGGGCGCCGGTGGAGCAAGCGGTGACCACCGCGTGATTCGGGCCCTTGAGCCCATGGGCGATCGAGACCTGGCCGGAGGCGAGGTTGATGATGCGTCCGGGAATGAAGAACGGCGAGATGCGCCGCGGGCCCTTGTCGTGGAGGGTCACCGACGCGTCGTAGATGCCGCCGATGCCGCCGATGCCCGAACCGATCATCACGCCGGTGGCGCATTGATCCTCGTGGGTCTTGGGGTGCCAGTCGGCGTCGTCGAGGGCCTGGCCGGCCGCCGCCATCGCGTAGACGATGAACGGATCGACCTTGCGCTGCTCCTTCGGCTCCATCCAGCGGTCGGGATCGAAGGTGCCGTCGCTGCCGTCGCCGAGGGGAACCGAACACGCGATGCGGCAGGCGAGGTCATCGACGTCGAAGGCCGTGACCTTGGCAGCGCCGCTGTCCCCGGCGATCAACCGGCTCCAGGTGGCTTCGACTCCGCTCCCGAGCGGGGTCACCATCCCCAAACCCGTCACCACCACCCGACGCATCGCGTTATCCCGAACCGGTCCCGTCATACTCGTCAAACGTTCGGCGCCCGGGGTCGTTCGACCCTGTTCCAGGCGCCGCTCCGTCTCAACGTCTCAAGCGGAGTTCTTCTCGAGGAACTTCACGGCATCGCCGACGGTCTGGATCGTCTCGGCGGCGTCATCCGGGATCTCGACGTTGAATTCTTCCTCGAACGCCATCACGAGCTCGACGGTGTCGAGGCTGTCGGCGCCGAGGTCGTCGATGAAGTTCGCCCCCTCGACCACCTTCTCGGGCTCGACGCCCAGGTGCTCGACAACGATCTTCTTCACGCGCTCAGCGATATCGCTCATCGTTCTTGGTCCTTAGCTATTCGATCGTGATGGTGAAGGCGCCGTGGCCGCTCCTCAGATCCGACGTTCGTCGGAGGCGGCGTGTGTCCGATCGCGCGGGGTTCTGCAAACCCGCTATACGCTGATCCGTCAACCCCCCAAGCACGGCAGGCGGGGTGGTAGCATAGGGTTCCGGCGCTGGCGAGGGGCCGTTCACAAGCCATTCATCGGTGTGGTCTTTCTGCGAATTCTAAGGTCTTCGTCCGGTGTGCGGCGCAGCAATCGAGGCCGGGGCGGATCGTCAATACATCGCCATGCCGCCGTTGACGTGCAGGGTCTGGCCGGTGACGTAGCCGGCTTCGTCGGAGGCGAGGTAGACCGCCGCCGCGGCGACGTCGCCGCCGCTGCCGAGGCGGCCCATGGGCACGCGCGTCAGGATCGTCTCGCGCTGCTTGTCGTTGAGCCCGTCGGTCATCGGCGAGGTGATGAAGCCCGGTGCGATGCAGTTGACCGTGAGGTTGCGGGTGGCGACCTCGGCCGCCAGCGCCTTCGTCATCCCCACGAGGCCCGCCTTGGCGGCGGCGTAGTTGACCTGGCCCGGATTGCCGGTGGCACCCACCACCGAACCGATGTTGACGATGCGGCCGTGGCGCCGGCGCATCATGCCCTTGACCGCCGCCCGCGACAGCCGGAAGGCGGCGGTGAGGTTGACCGCGATCACGGCGTCCCATTCCTCGTCCTTCATGCGCAGGAAGAGGTTGTCGCGGGTGATGCCGGCATTGTTCACCAGGATGTCGAGGCCGCCCATGGCCGCCTCGGCGGCCGGCACCAGGGCCTCCACCGCCGCCTTGTCGGAGAGGTCGGTCAGCAGGGGATGAACCCTGTCGCCGCCGAGTTCGCCGGCCAGCCCGTCCAGGGCCTCGCTGCGGGTGCCGGAGATCGCGACCACGGCCCCTTGCGCATGCAGCGCGCGGGCGATGGCGCCGCCGAGGCCGCCGGTGGCGCCGGTGACGAGGGCCTTGCGGCCGGTCAGGTCGAACATGGGGCTTCCCTCGGGTTGTTGGGTCTGGGCCCGCGCGTCAGCGCAGGTCCGGGAACGCGGCGACGTCCTCGGGCGTGCCGATGGCGCCGGCCTTCGCCTCGGGGGCGATTCGCTTGACGAGGCCGGTGAGCACCTTGCCGGCGCCGATCTCGTGGAAGCTGTCGACCCCCGCGGCGACCATGGCGAGCACGCTCTCGCGCCAGCGCACCGTGCCGGTGACTTGGGCGACGAGGGCATTTCGGATCGCCTCCGGATCGGTGACGGGGGCCGCCAGGACGTTGGCGTAGATCGGCACGACGGGAGGCTGGAGCCGCACGCCGTCGAGCGCGGCGCGCATCGCCTCGGCGGCGGGCCCCATCAGCGAGCAGTGGAACGGGGCGGAGACGTTGAGCATCACGGCGCGCTTGACGCCGCGCCCCTGTGCGATGGCGACCGCCCGCTCGACGGCCGCTCTGGTGCCCGACAGCACCACCTGCCCGGCGCCGTTGTCGTTGGCGACCTCGCAGACGTCCGCTTCGGCGGCCTCGGCCGCGATCGCTCCGGCCGTCTCGGCATCAGGCCCGATCAGCGCCGCCATGGCGCCCTGCCCCGGCCCGGCCGCCTTCTGCATGGCCGCGCCGCGCAGCCGCAGCAGCCTGGCGGCGTCGGTGATCGTGACCGTGCCGGCCGCGGCCAAGGCCGTGTATTCACCGAGCGAATGCCCGGCGAGGCAGGCGACGTCGCGCTTCAGGTCGAGGCCGCGCTCGGCCTCCAGCACGCGCAGGGTCGCGAGGCTCGCCGCCATCAGCGCGGGTTGCGCATTGGTGGTCAGGGTCAACGTGTCGGCCGGCCCCTCGAACATCAGGCGCGACAGGCTCTCTCCCAGCGCCGCATCGACCTCCTCCAGCACGAGACGTGCCTGAGGGAAGGCCTCGGCCAGGGCCCGACCCATGCCCACCGACTGGCTTCCCTGCCCTGGAAAGATGCATGCCCGCGTCATCGGTCCTCGTCGTCGTTCGGGGTCGCCCCAGGATCGCCCCGGCGGGTCGGCCCGAGAGGGCGGCGCAGTCGCATCGCCGGCCACCTGTGTCAACATGGCACTGCAGGGGGCGGTTGCCGCGATGCCGCCGGCATTTGTCGATCATGGCCACCGGGCTTCATCGCACACGCCGATCGTGGAGAAGCGGCTTTCCGCTCGTCTCGCACGCTCCTTGTTGCAGGGCGTCATGCGGTGTAAGAGCCATGCTCAGCCCCAACATCCGTTTTCAAAGAAGGAGCCGTCCGCCATGGCTCGCGTCACCGTTGAAGATTGCATCGACAAGGTCGAGAACCGGTTCGAGCTCGTCCTGCTCGCCAGTCACCGTGCCCGTCTGCTCGCCGCCGGGGCGCCCCTGACGATCGACCGCGACCGCGACAAGAACCCGGTCTGCGCCCTGCGCGAGATCGGCGACGCCACCATCACCGCCGACGACCTCAAGGAACAGCTCATCCACTCCATGCAGAAGTACGTGGAGGTCGACGAGCCCGAGGCCGAGACCGTGCCGCTGCTGTCGAGCTCCCCGGCCGCCGCCTCGGTGGCCCCGCCCTCCACGAGCGACGACAGCGCCGTGCAGTTCGACCGCATGAGCGAGGAAGACCTCCTGCGCGGCCTCGAGAACCTGGCACCCCCGACCGAGACCGAGGAAGAGGGCGAATAGCGCCTTCTCGATCCGAGACCTCCGTCGCGACGACGAAACCCGGCCCTGGCGCCGGGTTTTTTCGTCGCGACGCGCGATTATCGCAGGGTTGCGGTGCCATGGGTCTGGCGCGCCTCGCGGCGATGCGGAACAAATGACGGGCGGCCGCGGGCGGTGGTGACCGGGGCCGGCGACGATCAGGGAAGGTGAACACGGCGGATGATGCGCCAGTACGAGCTCGTCGAGCGGGTCAGACGCTACAACCCCGCCACGGACGAAAGCCTCCTCAACCGCGCCTACGTCTATGCGATGCGCGCGCACGGCACCCAGAAGCGCGCCTCGGGCGATCCGTTCTTCGCCCATCCCCTGGAAGTCGCCGCGATCCTCACCGACCTCAAGCTCGACGACGCCACCATCGTGGCGGCCGTGCTCCACGACACCATCGAGGACACCGCCGCCACCCTCGATGAGATCCGCGAGATCTTCAGCCCCGAGATCGGGGCCCTGGTGGACGGGCTGACCAAGCTGAAGCGGCTCGACCTCGTCTCGAAGCGGGCGGCCCAGGGCGAGAACTTCCGCAAGCTGCTTCTGGCGGTGGCCGCCGACGTGCGCGTGCTCCTCGTGAAGCTCGCCGACCGCCTGCATAACATGCGGACCCTCCACCACATGCCGCCCGAGAAGCGGGTGCGGATCGCCGAGGAGACCCTCGACATCTACGCGCCGCTCTCGGGCCGCATGGGCATGCAGGAGCTGCGCGAGGAGCTCGAGGACCTCGCCCTGCGCAACCTCAAGCCCGACATCTACGCCACCATCACGCAGAGGCTCTCCGACCTCTCGGCCCGGTCCGAACGGCTGGTCGACAGCATCGAGCGCGATCTGACCGCCAAGCTCGCGGCGCGCGGGATCACCGCGCAGGTGAGCGGGCGGCAGAAGCGGCCGTTCTCGATCTGGTCGAAGATGGAGCGCAAGTCGATCGCCTTCGAGCAGCTCTCCGACATCTTCGGGTTCCGCGTGGTGGTGGAGCGCCTCGACGATTGCTACGGGGCGCTCGGCGTCGTCCACACCACCTGGCCGATGGTGCCGGGCCGCTACAAGGATTACATCTCGACCCCTAAGCAGAACGACTACCGGTCGATCCACACCACCGTGATCGGCCCCAAGAGCCAGCGCGTCGAACTGCAGATCCGCACCGCCGCCATGGACGAGATCGCCGAATACGGCATCGCCGCCCACGCCCACTACAAGGAGGCGGGCGACACGGAGGAGGTCGGGGTGCACCCGCGCCTCGCCACCGAGAGCGGCGCCTACCAGTGGCTGCGCCGCACCATCGAACTCCTGGCCGAGGGCGACAGCCCCGAGGAATTCCTGGAGCACACCAAGCTCGAGCTGTTCCAGGACCAGGTGTTCTGCTTCACGCCCAAGGGCCGCCTCATCGCCCTGCCGCGCGGCGCCACCCCCATCGATTTCGCCTATGCCGTCCATACCGACGTCGGCAATTCGGCGGTGGGCGCCAAGATCAACGGGCGCATGGCGCCGCTGCTCTACGAACTCGCCAACGGGGACGAGGTCGAGATCGCCCGCTCCGACGGACAGTCGCCGCCGGCGGCCTGGGAGTCGCTCGTGGTCACCGGCAAGGCGCGCTCCGCCATCCGGCGGGCGACCCGCGTCGCGGTGCGCCGGCAATACGCCGGGCTCGGCCGCCAGATCCTCGACCGCGCCTTCGAGCGGGCCGGCAAGAGCTTCACGCAGGACAAGCTGCGCGGCGCGCTGCCCCGCCTTGCCCGCGTCTCGGCCGAGGACGTGTTCGCGGCGGTGGGCCGAGGCGAGATGTTCTCGGGCGATGTGGTCAAGGCGGTCTATCCCGACTTCAAGGAGGAGCGCCGGCTCGGGTCGTCCTCGCCCCTGCAGCAGCCCGCCGGCGGCGGGGCGGGGCGGCTGAGTCTGGCCAAGGACCAGACCATGCGTCTGACCTTCCCCGACGGGGCGATGCCCGACGTGACCCACTCCGAGGCGATCCCGATTCGCGGTCTCGACAGCGATCTGGCCGTCACCTTCGCCCCCAACGGCGGCGCGGTCCCCGGCGACCGCATCGTCGGCATCCTGACTCCGGGCGTCGGCGTGACCATCTATCCGATCCAGTCGGCGGCGCTGGCGGCCTTCGACAACGAGCCCGAACGCTGGCTCGACGTGCGCTGGGACGTGGAGGCGGGCGGCAACGAGCGATTCCCGGCCAGGCTCGCCTTGCAATCCATCAACGAACCGGGCGTGCTCGCCCAGATCTCGCAAGTGATCGCCGACCACGACGGCAACATCGACAATCTTTCGATGAAGCGGCGCACCCAGGATTTCACCGAGATCGTCATCGACCTCTCGGTCTGGGACCTGAAGCACCTCAACGCCATCATCGCGGAACTGCGCGGCAAACGGGCGGTGAGCAAGGTCGACCGGGTCAACGGCTGACGGGGACGCTCGCCTTGCCACCCGCGGACGGCACTGCCACAAGCCCGGGCGATGCAGCAGGGCAGCCGGAGCCGCTTTCATGACACCCGACGACGTGCTTGCCGAGTTCCGCGACGCCGGCGCCTTGCTCGAGGGGCATTTCGTCCTCAGTTCCGGACTGCATTCGGGCGTCTTCCTCCAGAAGATGGCGATCTTCTCCGATCCGGCGCGGACCGAGCGCCTGTGCCGCGTCCTCGCCACCGTGATCCGGGACACCTTCGGCGCGATCGACATCGTGGTGTCGCCGGCGATCGGCGGCATCGTTCCCGGTTACGAGACGGCGCGCCATCTCGGCGCCAAGGCGATCTTCGTCGAGCGCGATCCCGGCGGGCCCTTCATGCTGCGCCGCGGCTTTTCCATCCCGGCCGGTGCCCGCGCCGTCATCGTCGAGGACATCGTCACCACCGGCCTTTCGGCCCGTGAATGCCTCGCCTCCCTCTCCGGGGAGGCCGGGACCGTGGTCGGTGCCGCCTGCCTCATCGACCGCTCCGGCGGGCGCGGCGAGATCGGATTGCCGCTGGCGAGCCTCGTCACCCTCGACATCCCGGCCTATCCCGCCCACGCCCTGCCGCCGGAACTCGCAGCCATTCCCGCGGTGAAGCCCGGAAGCCGCGTGGCCGCCGCCCCGTAGAGCGGATCGTTCACCGCTACAATCGTCGATTCGCCTGGCGGAATACACGCGAAAACCGGCACACACCCTAAAATAGCAACCTGTAGTAAGTAAAAACGCCAGAAATAAAAGCTAACATTTGATAAACCGTTGACATTAAGACGTGCTTTAGGGTACAGATACCAAACTTGGCGATTGAAAATATTGCACTCCTTGCCGGCCGGTATAGATCGTCAAGTCTTTCGCTGCTCCAATCATGACGGCGGAGAGTGGATCGATATTGCGGCCGATGCCTATCTCGATGCTTTTGCGGACCTTGGTCCGGCAAGACATCGAATATTATCCATTGTTATTTTCTGACAGGTTATTCCATGACCACGCAGCAACGTAGTGCATTATTCATTGACGGCGCCAACCTTTACGCCGCCACCAAGACACTCGGGTTCGATATCGACTACAAAAAACTCCTCAAGGAATTTCAAGGCCGGGACAACCTGATCCGGGCTTTCTATTATACGGCCATGATCGAGGATCAGGAGTACTCTTCGATCCGGCCATTGATCGATTGGCTCGATTACAACGGCTACCGGGTGGTGACCAAGCCCGCCAAGGAGTTCACGGATTCCTCCGGCCGCCGCAAGATCAAGGGCAACATGGACATCGAGCTGGCCATCGATGCCCTCGAGCTGGCGCCGTTCATCGACCACATGGTGCTGTTCTCCGGCGACGGCGACTTCCGCTCCCTGGTCGAGGCGATGCAGCGGCGCGGCGTGAAGGTGACGGTGGTGTCCTCGATCCAGACCCAGCCTGCCATGGTCTCCGACGAGTTGCGCCGGCAGGCCGACGAGTTCCTGGACCTCGTCCATCTCATCGGCAAGGTCGGCCGCGACCCCGGCGAGCGCGGGGTCCGAAGCCACGCCGATACGCGCAGCCGCGGCGAGTCGCCCGAGCGGCCGACCCGGCCGAGCCCGGGCCTCGAATCCCGCTACGGCATTCGCCAGGACGACGAGTCGCCGACGGGAAACTGAGTCCCGAAGCGCCGGCGGACGGGAGAACCGTTCCCCTTAGCCCTTCATGCCCACGACCCCGGATAGACCCGGGGTCGTGGGCGGGGTTGCCCGTCACACGCCTTTCATGCCGCTGAGGTCGAGCGGGAGCGAGCGCAGCCGCTGGCCCGTCGCCGCGAAGATCGCGTTCGAGATCGACGGGGCGAGTACCGGCACGCCCGGCTCGCCAATGCCGGTGGGGGCGGCCGTGGACGGCATGATGTGGACCTCGACCAGGGGCATCTCGCTCATGCGGGTCGGCTCGTAGGCGTCGAAGTTGCGCTCCTGCACGACGCCGTCCTTGAGGGTGATGCGGTTGCGCAGGACCGAGGAGAGGGCAAAGCCCACCGCGCCTTCCACCTGCGCGCGGATCACGTCCGGATTCACGGCGATGCCGACGTCCACCGCCGCCACGATGCGGTTGACCTTCACCTTGGCATCCTCGGCGGTGATGTCGGCCACCATGGCGACGTAGGATCCGAACGACTCGTGCCCCGCGATGCCGAGCCCGCTGCCCTTGGCCGCCGGTGACCCCCAGCCCGCCTTTTCCGCGGCGAGTTTCAGCACGCCCGACAGGCGCGGCGCCGACGAGAGCAGTCCGAGGCGGAAGGCGAGCGGATCGGCCCCCGCCGCCTGGGCGAGTTCGTCGATGAAGACCTCCATCACCTGGGCGGTGTGGGTGTGCCCGACCGAGCGCCACCACAGCACCGGCACGCCTTCGCGCGCGTTGTGGACCGTGAAGCGGAAGGCCGGCAGCGCATAGGGCGTGTCGGAGGCGCCCTCCACCGTGGTCGCATCGACGCCGTTCTTGACCATCATGGTCTCGAAGGGCGAGCCGATCAGGATCGACTTGCCGACCATGGTGTGGGTCCAGCCGGTGATCGCCCCCTTGGCGTCGAGACCGGCCTTGAGGGTGTGGAGCACGGTGGGCCGGTAGAAACCGCCGGCCATGTCGTCCTCGCGGGTCCAGACCAGGTGGACCGGCGCCTTGGCCCCGGTGGCGCGCAGGATCGCGGCGGCCTCGGCGAGGTAGTCGGCCCCCGGCGTCGCCCGGCGCCCGAACGAGCCGCCGGCCCATTGGGTGTGCAGCCTGACCTTGTCGGTCGTCACGCCCAGCGTGCCGGCGATCACCGCCTGCTCGACGGAGTGTAGCTGGCAGCCGGCATAGACGTCGTAGCCGCCGTCGCTCGCCCGCTCGATGGTGGCGTTGAGCGGTTCCATCGCGGCATGCGCGAGATAGGGGAAGGTGAACTCGGCCTCCAGCACCTTGGCCGAGCCCTTGATCGCGGCTTCCGGGTCGCCGCGCTCTGAGGCGACGAGGCCGGGGCGTCGCGCCATCTCGCGATAGGACGCGAGGATGGCGTCCGACGAGCGCGTCTCGGCGCCCGCGTCGTCCCAGGTCAGCACCAGGGCCTCGCGGCCCCGGATCGCCGACCAGGTATCCTTGGCGATGACCGCGACGCCGGTGGGAATCCTGACCACGTCGATGACGCCGGGCACCGCGCGGGCGGCTTTGTCGTCCACCGCCGCGACCACGCCGCCGAAGCGCGGCGCATGGGCGACCACCGCGGTGACCTGCCCGGGGCGGCGAATGTCGAGGGCGTAGACGGCGCTGCCGTCGGTCTTGGCCGCCGAATCGAGGCGCGCGACCTTGGTGCCGATGAGACGCCACTGGCTCGGGTCCTTCAGGCGCGGCTCCTGCGGCACCGGCTGACTCGCGGCGGCCTCGGCGAGTTCGCCGAATCGCGCCTGCCGGTTCGACGCCGCATGCGCGACGACGCCCGACGCCACGGTGATCTCGCTCGCGGGAACCTTCCAGCGCGCGGCCGCCGCGGCCACCAGCATGGCGCGCGCGGCCGCTCCGGCCTTTCGCAACTGGAACCAGGAGTTGGCGATGGCCGTCGAGCCGCCGGTGCCCTGGACCGGGCCCATCAGGAGGTTGGCGTAGAGGGTGGCGTCGGCCGGCGCGAAGGCGGTGCGAACCTGAGCCCAATCGGCGTCGAGTTCGTCGGCGAGGATGGTGGCGAGCCCGGTGGTGTTGCCCTGCCCCATGTCGAGGTGCTTGATCATCACCGTGACGGTGTCGTCGGCGGCGATGCGCACGAAGGCGTTGGGCTGCGCCGGCAGCGTCGAGAGATCCGGACCGGCGGCGGCCCGCACGGCCTTGCCGGCATCGAGGTGGAAGCCGATCAGCACGGCACCGGTGGCGGCGGCACCTTCGAGGAAGGCCCGGCGCGAGGGTGTGGCGGCCGGCGGTGTCGGATGGACCTTCAGCATGGCTCGGGCTCCAGTCCTCTGGGAAACGTAGGGCGTGCGCGGGATCGATCGGGCAAAGGCGCCGTCAAGCGAGGGTGCGGGCGGCGTCGTGGATCGCCGCGCGAATGCGCTGGTAGGTGCCGCACCGGCAGACGTTGCCGTCCATGGCCCCGTCGATGTCGGCATCGGTGGGCTTGGGGGTCGACGAGAGCAGGCCGATGGCCGACATGATCTGGCCGGACTGGCAATAACCGCACTGGACCACGTCGAGGCCGCGCCAGGCCGTGCGGACCGCCTCGGCCACGCGCCCTGAAACCCCCTCGATGGTCGTGACGGCGGCGGTGCCGACGTCGCCGACCTTGGTTTGGCAGGCGCGCACGGGTTGCCCGTCGAGGTGGACGGTGCACGCACCGCATTGGGCGATGCCGCAGCCGTACTTGGTGCCGGTCTTGTCGAGGTGATCGCGCAGGACCCAGAGCAGTGGCGTCTGCGGATCGGCGTCGATCTGGTGCGCCACGCCATTGACGGTGAGTGTCAGCATCCCGCGTCTCCGGACTTGTTCGAGTCGCTCAAGGTCGACGGTACCGAGGCTAGTCCCGGCCAACCCGTTCTCATGTGCGCCCGCGCACATGATTCGGGGGGGCGTCCCGCCTCCGTCGCCCTGTGCATCCCGTCCCGATTGCGGACAATCGACGGGATCTCCCTCAGCCGTTCTTAACACATCCCGCGCAGGTTCGAGCCTCGGTCGGGCGGCAGACGTGGTTTCCCGCCCGCGACATCGATCACTTCAAATTTCAAGACGGTGATGACCGATCTGACGGCGGAGATGGTGCAACGCGGGCGTGGGCCCTCCGTCGAGGAGGTCGTTCGGCGACGCGAGATCGCGCGCGACATCCGCTCGGCCCGGGAGCGCCTCACCTCCACGAGCGGTCTCGAACGAGCGTTCGATTACGAACTCATCCGGATCTACGCGCAGTACCGGGCCGGCGCAGGCCTGCCGCAGGCGCTGCTCGCCACCGCGGTGGCGGGGGCTTCGGCGTTCTGGGTGCCGCTGAGCTTCTCCCTGTGCTGGGCGATCTGCCTGGTGGCGTCGGTGGCGCTGACCATGTGGCTGACCCGGCGCTTCCTGGCCGCCGACCCGGAGACGGTCTCGGTGGACCGCTGGCGGCGCGCGTTCGTGGTGTCCGAGGCGGTCCAGAGCGTGTCCTGGGGCCTGATGGTCCTGGTCGGGTCGAGCGAGGCGCAGACCTTCGTCCTGTTCGGCCTCGTCATCGTGGCGGCGGTGGCGACGATGCTGGCGGCGACCCTGCCGGCGGCGGCCGTCGCGGCCCTGGTCCCGCTGATGCTGGCGGCGCTGGGTCTCCTGACGATCTCCCACGACATGGACACGATCATCCTCGTCACGATGGCGCTGGGCTCGCAGGTGTTCTTCCTGGTGGTCGGGCGCCGGGTCTACGTCTCCACCGTCGAGGCCCTGCAGTCCCAGGCCGAGAAGGACGCGATCTTCGGCGAACTCGAGCACGCCAAGGCCAATTCCGACGAGGCGCGGCGCCGGGCCGAGGAGGCCAACCTCGCCAAGTCGCGCTTCCTGGCCACCATGAGCCATGAGTTGCGCACGCCGCTCAACGCCATCCTCGGCTTCTCGGAGGTGATGAAGAACGAGGTGTTCGGCCCGCACGTGGCGCCGTCCTACGGCGAATACGCCAAGGACATCCACGAGAGCGGGCTCCATCTCCTCAACCTGATCAACGAGATCCTCGACCTCTCGCGCATCGAGGCGGGCCGCTACGAGCTCAACGAGGAAGCGACGGAACTCGCCCAGGCGGTGGAAGAATCGCGCCACATGGTCGGGCTGCGGGCGCGCAGCAAGGGCCAGACCTTCCGCGAGTTCATCGACGGTACGCTGCCGCGCCTGTGGGCCGACGAGCGGGCCCTGCGCCAGATCGTGCTCAACCTGCTCTCCAACGCCGTGAAGTTCACGCCGCCGGGCGGCGAGATCACGATCAAGGTCGGCTGGACGGGGTCCGGAGGCCAATACGTCAGCGTGAAGGATACCGGCCCGGGCATTCCGGAGGACGAGATCGGTACCGTGATGTCGTCCTTCGGCCGCGGTTCCCTCGCGATCAAGACCGCCGAACAGGGCTCCGGCCTCGGCTTGCCCATCGTCAAGGGCCTCGTGGACCTCCACGGTGGCACCTTCCAGCTGTCCTCGCGCCCGCGCGAGGGCACCGAGGTGGTGGTGACCTTCCCCGCGAGCCGGGTCATGGAAACCCTGCCGGCCGTGGACCTGGAGGTCGACGGCCTCGTGCCCGAGGCGAGGATGGACGGGGCTCGGCGGTCGGCGGCCTGACCGAACGCCTCCGGCGCGGTTGCCGGCCCTTCGCCGACGATACGCCGGTCCTTCCACGCGGCTCACGCACCGGCGGATTTCCTTTGCCGGCGCCGACGCAGCGTACGAGCTCGCCTTCCGTCGGCCGTTCAGGGGTTAGGCCTTGCCGCCGCGACTTTCGCCGGGCGGGAACCACCTGGCGCGAACCGCAGCACGAGCGCGCCCAGCGCCATGCAGACGAGGGAGCCGGCCAGCACGCCGATCTTGGTCTCGGCCTCGAGTTCCGGCGAGTCGGCGAAGGCCAGGAGGCCGATGAACAGGCTCATGGTGAAGCCGATCCCGCACAACAGCGCCACGCCGTAGACCTGTAGCCAGCTGGCATGCGCGGGCCGTTGCGCCCAACCGAGCCTGACGACGACCAGGACGAACCCGAACACGCCGACCTGCTTGCCGAGGAACAAGCCGAGGGCGACGCCCAGCGTCACCGGGTCGAGCATCATCTTGCCGGTGACTCCCGCCAGCGACACGCCGGCATTGGCAAAGCCGAAGATCGGCAGGATCAGGAACGACGACCACGGGTGCAGGATGTGTTCGAGCTTGTGCAGCGGCGATGTCGGATCGTCGGGCTTGCCGATGCTGAGGCGAAGGGGGATCGTCATCGCCAGGAGCACGCCCGCGATCGTCGCGTGGATCCCGGATTTGAGCACGAAGACCCAGAGCACCACCCCGACCACGAGGTAGGGCGTCAGTCGGCTGACCCCGGCCTTGTTCAGGCCGAACAGGACGGCGAAGGCGACCGCAGCCCCGCCGAGCATCGGCAGGGACAGTTCGGCGGTGTAGAACGCCGCGATGATCAGCACCGCGCCGAGGTCGTCGATGATCGCCAATGCCGTGAGAAAAATCTTGAGCGAGACCGGCACGCGCGAGCCGAGCAGGGCCAGGACGCCGAGGGCGAAGGCGATGTCCGTGGCCGCCGGGATCGCCCAGCCCCGCAGGGTTTCCGGCGAGTGCCAGTTGACGGCGAGATAGACGAGGCCCGGGGCGACCATGCCGCCCAGTGCCGCCACCCCCGGCAGGACGCGATCGGGCCAGGTGCGCAGGCGCCCGTCCAGCACCTCCCGCTTGATCTCGAGGCCGACCAGCAGGAAGAACACCGCCATCAGGGCATCGTTGACCCAGTGGAGCACGCTCAAGGGCCCGAGATAGGCCTTCAGCGTGGCGAAATAGGCGGGCGCCAGCGCGGAGTTGGCGACGATCAGGGCCAGGGCGGCGCTCGCCATGAGGACGAGGCCGCCGCTCGCTTCGTTGTGCAGCATCGCCCGCAGGGCTGAGAACGGGCGGCGAATGGGGCTTGGCGCGTGCATGTGTCAGCCCTGTCAGCGTTTCATGCGAGGTTCAACGGGCCCGGGTGAGATTCGGCGCTCCACTGCGACGGTCGCATCGCGATCACGAACGGGGTGCGACGCGAATTCCGAGACCGTCGGTGGGCGGCCCCTCGCATCGAGCCGGCACTTGGTTTGCCGGGACTCGGTTTCGTGTCGGGTGGATGACATTCGTCTCGCTTTCTGGAAAACGCGACGCCTCCGGCCGCCGGTTTCATCACGACAGACGTTCCTGGGGGCGCGGGCCATCCCACTGCGGGCGCCGGGCGACCACACACACCTGTCGGGACCTCATGACCTGGTACGCCACGCGCTTGAAGGAACTCTACGAGGGCGACACCGACCGGGCGCATCGCTTCCGCTACGGCCTGCTCGTCTTCGACGTGGCCACGATCCTGTTCGTCATCGTGTCGTCGTTCATGCCGCGCACGGGCTGGATCGCGGTGCTCGACATCGTGCTCGGATTGATCGTCCTGCTCGATTTCGTGGCTCGCCTCGTCGTCAGCCCGCGGCCCAGCCGCGAGTTCCTGCGCGTCACCACCTGGGCCGATCTGGCCGCGATCGCGTCGTTCCTGCTTCCGCTCCTGGGCGAAAGCGCCGGCTTCCTGCGCATCCTGCGCACGCTCCGGCTCCTGCGCACCTACGAACTGCTCGACCGCCTCCGGAAGGACAGCGCGCTGTTCCGCCGCCACGAGGACGCGATCCTGGCCGGCACCAACCTCGTGGTGTTCGTGTTCGTGATGACCGGTGTGATCTACGTCACCCAGCACGGCAGCAACCCCGCCATCGCCACCCCCGTCGACGCACTCTATTTCACGGTGACGTCGCTCTCGACCACGGGTTACGGCGACATCACCTTGCCGGGTACGACCGGCCGGCTGATCTCGGTCTTCGTGATGATCTGCGGCGTGACGCTGTTCTTCCGCCTCGCGCAGGTTCTCTTCCGCCCCTACAAGGTGCGCTTTCCCTGCCCGACCTGCGGCCTCCAGCGCCACGAACCCGACGCGGTCCACTGCAAGGCCTGCGGCGTCACCCTGAACATCCCCGACGAGGGCGATAGCTAGACAGGCGAACGGAGGGGCCGCCGTTGCAGGCGGCCCCTCCGCGGGATCGGTTCGGGCTCAGGCGGCGAGCAGCAGGTGAGCCGATTGATAGACGGTGACGATCAGGCCCGCCGCACAGACGGCGGCCATGACGTAGGTGAAGGTCTTCAACAGCATCCGTTCGTTCCGAGGGGCCGGATCAGCAGCGGTTGCCGCCCGAGGTCTGGCCGTACTGCTGGACGGGGAAGTTCTGCTGGTTGGCATTGCCTTCGGCGGCCGAACTCATCGGACAGCCGAAATACGCCGGCGGGCGACGGACGTCATTGATCGAGTCCGTGGTCTCCACATCGTAGGGCGAGAAGGTCGTGTAGCGAGAGGGTCTCTCGAAAGCCATCGCGGACGAGATCGGAGCAACGCCAAGGACAAGGGCGGTGGCAATAGCGGCGATACGGGTCTTCATAATGGCTTGCTAGCTCCTTGACAGTACGAACCAACTGTTTGGTCCGCTTCTCACTGTGTAAGCCAGATATGGGGTGCCGATCTCATCCATGACGTGCGCGCAGGCACATGAGCGGCCGGATTAAAACCGTCGGCTGCACCCGGTCTCGTGCCGTCCCAGCCGGGGGGAGCCTAAAACGGTTCGTCGCCCGGCGTTTCTCCAGGGCAAGCGTCTCTCCGGGGCAAGCCTCGCTTCAAAGCAGGTCTCGACGAGCCGCCTGTCGGCGACCGTCCGGTTCGCCGCGGTCGCGAAAGACCCGCCCCGGTCGATGCGGTCAGGCCGGACCCGCGACCCCCGCCTGCGCGAACGTCGCCATGTCGCGGTGGCAGGCCAGGGCGCCCTTGAGCACGCCGATCGCCATCGCGGCGCCTGAGCCTTCGCCGAGGCGCATTCCGAGGGCCAGCAGCGGCACCAGTCCCAGCCGGTCGAGCACGTCGGCATGGGCACCCTCCGCCGAGACGTGGCCGGAGAGGCAATGGTCCAGGGCCGCCGGGTCGATGGCGTGGAGCACCGCCGCCGCCGCGGTGGCGACGTAACCGTCGAGGACCACCGGCACCCGCTGCAGGCGGGCGGCGAGAATGGCGCCGGCCATGGCGGCGATCTCGCGGCCGCCCAGGCGCGCCAGGACCTCCAAAGGATCGTCGAGGTGGCCGGCGTGGTGGGCGAGCGCGTCGGCCACGGCCTGCGTCTTGCGGGTCAGCCCGGCCTGGTCGACCCCCGTGCCGCGGCCGACCCAATGGGCCGGCTCGCCGCCGTAGAGGGCCGCGTAGATCGCCGCGGCGATGGTGGTGTTGCCGATGCCCATCTCGCCGAGCCCCAGGCAATCGGTGCCGGCGGCCACCGCCTCCATGCCGAAGGCCATGGTCGCCACGCAGTCCTTCTCGGAGAAGGCGGGGCCGGCGCAGATGTCGCCGGTGGGCAGGTCGATGGCCAGATCGAACACCTTGAAGCCGAGGCCGTAGGCGGCGCAGATCTGGTTGATGGCTCCGCCGCCGGCGGCGAACGTGTCGAGCATCTGCCGGTTCACCTCCGGCGGGAACGCCGAGACGCCGCGGGCGACGACCCCGTGGCTGCCGGCGAAGACGCAGACCAGCGGCCGGTCCAGGCTCGGCCGGCCCTTGCCCTGCCAGGCGGCGAGCCATTCCACCAGGCGTTCCAGGCGACCGAGGGCGCCGGCGGGCTTGGTCAGCATCGCGTCGCGCTCGCGCACCATGGCGAGGGCGTCGCCGTCCGGGCCGGGCATCGTGGCGATCAGGCAGCGGATGTCCGCGAACGGGCCTTCTTCGGACGGTGTCTCGACGGTCATGGCGACATCCCTCGCGCGGGTCGGGCCGGGATGGCGGCGCGCTGTCGCTCCGCTATAGCTTTCGCAGGTGCGAGGGTGAAGGCGGGCCGACCATGGCGCAGGATGCGCGCGACATCGCGGACCCCGGCTTTCCCGGGGCTCGGGCCGCCTACGACCTCGCCGCGTGCCTGCGCTTCTACAGCCGGCTGCCGGTGCCGCGCCTGCCCGGCGAGGGCGACCCGCACGGCGTGCCCGATTTCCGCACCGCGCCGCGGATGCTGCCGCTGGCCGGCCTCGTCCTGGCACTCCCCTCGGGGCTCGTGCTGCTCGGCGCCTGGGCGCTCGGGCTCGGGCCGTTCCTGGCCGCGACCCTGGCGGTGGCGGCCGGCGTCCTCGTCACCGGCGCCCTGCACGAGGACGGGCTCGCGGACGTCGCCGACGGGTTCGGCGGCGGGGCCACCCGCGAGCGCCGTCTCGAGATCATGCGCGACAGCCGCATCGGCGCCTACGGCGGCGTCGCCCTGATGCTGTCGCTGGCCCTGCGCATCGGGGCGCTCGCGACCCTCCTCGACCGGATCGATGCCGTCGCCGCGGTGGCGCTGGTCCTGGCCGCGGCGCTGTCGCGCACGGCGGCGCTGTATCCCCTGGTGGCGCTCGATCCGGCCCGGCCGGGGGGCGCCGGCGCCGCGGTGGGACGCCCGAGCCGCCGGACTTTCGGCATCGCCGTGGTGCTCGGCCTGGGTCTCGCGGGTCTGAGCCTGCCGTTCGGTCTCCCGGTCGCCGCTCTCGCCCTGATGGTCGGCGGCTGCGCCCTCGCCGCCTGGGGCGTCGCCGGCCTCGCGCGGCGCAGCATCGGCGGCCAGACCGGCGACGTGGTCGGGGCCTGTCAGCAGCTCGCCGAGATCGCGGCCCTCCTCGGTCTCCTTGTCGCGACCCCCGCCTGAGGCCATGCCCTCGACTTGATCCCGGCCGCGCGGCCCGGCATGGAACGGGTCATGATCAGCCTCGTCCAGAAAGCCTCCAGCCCCTGCACCAAGCTCTGCGTCCTCGACGATGGGCTGGGGCTTTGCGAGGGCTGCGGCCGCACCCGCGACGAGATCGCCCTGTGGGGGGGGATGCCGGAGGCCAGGCGCCGGGCGATCATGGCGACCCTGCCCGAGCGCCTGAGAGCCGCCCAGCGCCGCAAGGTGGCACGATGATCTACCTCGCCATCGGGGTGCTCGGCATCGTGCTCGTGGCCCTCGTCCTGAATCACGGCGAGGGGCGGATCATCGGCCTCGAGCCGGAGCAGCTCGCGGGGCTGGCCGGCAGCGGCGCGCTGCTCGCGATGATCGCGGCCGGGTTCTGGGGCGAGTTCCGCAGCCGCATGGGCGAGAACCTGCGGGCCTTGGCGATCTGGGGCCTCCTCGGCCTCGCCTGCGTCGGCGCCTACGCCTATCGCGACGAGGCGCGCGAGGTCGGCAACCGCATCGTGGGCGAGCTGCGCCCCGGCAGCGCCACCACCGGGCCGGGCGGCAGCGTCACCATCGCCCGGCGGGCGGGCGGCGACTTCCAGGTGAGGGCGGCGGTGAACGGGCGGGTGCAGACCTTCGTCTTCGACACCGGCGCCAGCGCCGTGGTGTTGACCGCCGAGAACGCCGCCGCCCTCTCGCTGACGCCCAAGGAGTCGGAGTTCAGCGTGCGGATCTCCACCGCCAACGGCACCACGGTGGCCGCGCCGGCCTACCTCGACAGCCTCGCGGTGGGCGACATCACCCTGAGGCGGGTCTCGGCGCTGATCAGCCGTCCGGGTGCCCTGTCCGACAATCTCCTCGGCATGAGCTTTCTCAGCCGCCTCGGCTCCTACGAGGTCCGCGGCGACCGGCTGACCCTTCGCGCGCCCTGACCGTTCAGGCGGCGCGGGTCGCCTCGGGCCATTCGCGCGAGACCATCGCGACCGCGTCGCGCAGGTCCCGGAGGCCGGCGTCGGACTGCGTGCCCACGGTGGAGAGGTGGCGGCGATAGGCGCGCGCGCCCGGCCGCCCGTTGAACAGGCCCAGCATGTGCCGGGTGATCGTGTGGAGGCGGACCCCCTCGGCCAGGGCGTCGGCGATCGTCGGCGCGAAGGCCTCGACCGCCGCGAAGGCGTCGGCCACCGGCGCCGCCTCGCCGAACAGCATCGGGTCCACCTCGAGGAGGATCGCCGGGTCGCCGTAGGCCGCCCGGCCGATCATCACCCCGTCGACCGCGCTCAGATGGCCGAGCGCGTCGGGAATCGTGGCGATGCCGCCGTTGACGGCGATCGGCAGGGTCGGCCGCGCCCGCTTCAGGGCGGCGACGCGCGGGTAGTCGAGGGGTGGCACGTCGCGGTTCTCCTTGGGCGAGAGGCCCTGGAGCCAGGCCTTGCGGGCATGGACGACGAGGGCGTCGACGCCCGCCGCGACCACCGCCTCGGCGAGGGCGTCGAGGGCCTCCTCGCCCTGGTCGTCGACCCCGATGCGGCACTTGACCGTCACCGGGACGCGGACGGCCGCCTTCATCGCCGCGACGCAATCGCCGACCAGCCCCGGCTCGCGCATCAGGCAGGCACCGAAGCGACCGTCCTGGACACGGTCGGACGGGCAGCCGACGTTGAGGTTGACCTCGTCGTAGCCGTAGTCCGCCGCGATGCGGGCGGCTCTCGCCAGGTCGGCCGGGTCCGAGCCGCCGAGCTGCACCGCCACCGGATGCTCGGCCGGGGAAAAGGCGAGTAACCGGTCGCGCGGCCCATGGAGCACGGCGCCGGTGGTGACCATCTCGCTGTAGAGCCGCGCCCGCCGCGACAGGACGCGGTGGAACGACCGGCAGTGACGGTCCGTCCAATCCATCATCGGTGCAATGGATAACCGGTATGGACTGAAATCGTTGTTTTTTTTAACTGCGTTAGTCACTTACCGTCGTTTCCATGCTGTACCGTTTGCGGCTGTTTTGGTCGGTTTTCACCCGTTTCGCTGCGACCGGTACAGCAGTGCTGTAGCCCGACGCCGCATGCTGTGCCGGCATAGCGTGGGGACGATCGCTGGGAGAAGGCAGACAAACGGAACGACCGGATACCATGCGCAGGTGATCGCCAAAAGGGACGGGCAGATCAATCAGGGCCTGCACGACTGCTTCACGTTCAGGCCCGAGATCCAGATGGCAACGCGGACCAAAAGAGGTCGCGGCGAAACCCGAGAGCTCGAAGGCCGCCTCCTCGAGATACGCATTGCTGAGGATCGCCACCAGGAAAACCGCAAGATGGTGAAGGCGATCCAGGGTCTAACTCATCGCGCAAGAGATAATCTCTACGCAGGATGACCGCGTTCGCCTACCATCCCCGTCCCGCCATAGCCCTGCCCGGCACGCAATGCTCGGCTAAGGTGTAACTGGCAATTGCATCACAGCCGATTGACGATGCATGCCTGCGCTGGAATAACCGCTCCCATTGCGAATTGGAGGCGGCATGTCAGAAGTGATCACGTTCGAATTTTTGGGCCAATGGTTCAAGATATTTCCTCCGGCAGTACATGACGCTGTTGCAGGTCAGGTATCGGACGGCTCATTTGAACGTCCAATGCCTGCTGTATTCACCAGTTTGGCTCGCGCTGCGGGCAAAAGCGTCTTCTATGATATTGGTGCAAATAACGGGATTTATACGCTGCTTGCGTGCGCGGCAAACCCTGATCTTACTGCGCAAGCTTTCGAGCCTTATCCGCCAGTGATCGACATCTTGCAGAAAACGATTGCGGCAAATGATTTTCGAGACCGGATTTTTCTGCATCGCGTAGCGTTATCCGACGCTAATGGAAGGGCCCCGTTGTATGTTCCTGATGCGGGCCACGGCTTGATGGAAACCAGCTGTTCGTTGAATTCAGAGTTCCAAAACTTTGCTGGATCAGTGTCGGTATCAACGCGGCGCCTTGATGACATGCGGTTGCCCGCCCCATCCCTCATTAAGTTGGATGTTGAGGGTCACGAACCTGCGGTGCTGGCGGGCGCGCGGCGTACTATACGGGAGGCAAAGCCAATCCTGTTCATCGAAGTGCTGCACGCGGCCGATACAGTTTTGATCAACGAGATCGCCGACCAAGACGGCTTCCGCCGCTATCGGTTGCATCGGGATGGGATGGCGATGCGAGAGGAAGTCGTCGCTTTCGACTTGGGGGCCTGGAATCACGTGCTTGTCCCGGAGGCAAAAGTCGAGATGTTCGAAGCGGCCGTAACGGCTGCCGACGTGCTTCTGCGATAGGCAAAGAAGACATTAAATACTTGAGCCCGGCTGTCCTCACGGACGCGCCGGGTTTCTCGTTTTATAAACATAACTCATCGGCAACACCCCTGCGAGGGCCTGAGCAATCTTCACTGCCCTGTCGCGATTAACTTTGCATTATAGCAGGCCGTACCGCTCAACTGTTGAGTGAACGGCGGGGATCGCGAGTGTTGCGGAAGTGTTCGACGCGCACTCAGGAAACCGATTTGCACACCCGCTGCCCGCGCCAAGCTTGCTCGCAAGACTCTTCCGTACACAACGTTGTTGAGCGACGCCGAGTGTGCGTTTCTCGCGCAGCTTATGTCTGTACTGCAGCCAGGCTCACCGTAGCGTTATCTGTCGCTCAAGGCTCCAACTGCGAAGGTCCTGAGCGGCGTCCCTACCCGTGTCCGGCTGTAAGTGCTGCCCGATATTGCTGGTGTTCGATGCTCCTCTTGAAAGTATCGATTGCCGTGATTTGACGCATCTTCAGTGCCTCGCGACTAGCGGGGTCTGTCGACTTGCGGAGCGAAACAAAAAATTCAAACTCGTCAGGTTCTGTGTTCAAGAAGTTAGTAATCTCAAAATCAAAACGCTCAAGCAATACTGCCTGTCGAATGAGACTCAAAAATGATTGCGGGGTGTATATCCAGCAGTGACTATCAAAATATTGCCCTTCTTGAGCGATCTGTTTGGCCTGAGTCTCGGCGATCCAAAGTGCGAACTCGCCATTGTAGGGGGCGAGACCCTTGGGATCGATCTGGTTCTTCCAGATGTCGCCGGGCTCGATTTTCGCGATGTGGACGCAATGGTCGACCATCTGGCGAATGCTCGGCTTCGAATACCCGAGCAGATCGGCCTCGATCAACTGCCCGATGGTGCTCACCGGGCAGTTGACGTCGAAGGTGTACCGCTTGTCGGGGATGGCGAGGTTAAAGGTACCCCCCGCGCGCAGGACCTCATGGATGCCGCGAAACCATCCCAAGGTGTTCGGTACGTGTTCTATGACGTGGCTGGCGATCGCGAAGTCGTATCGGTTCCCGTTTCCGACGATGTCTGCCAACGAACCGTTTCCGCTCCAGACGTGATGAACGTCAACGATACCGGCAACCCGGTCCGGTAGGGCGGCATGTTGTTTGCGCAGATTGGCGGCGTCCGTATAGTCGACATATTCGCAGATGCCGAATTCAGGAGCAATAATCGGGTTGTTGAGTGCTCCGATTTCCACGCCCATGTGAATGGCCGGATCGACCCCGAAAGTCAGTCTTCTGTTTCGCTCCGATACCGGAGACCAAACATTCTTCGTTTCCATATCGAAATCTCGTTCCTAGGCCGTCGAGAAGGCAAAATGAACCAGGCCGTCTTTTCGCAGGTCCGTTCGGTCCAAGCCAAGCGGTCAGGGTTTGTACCTCAATGAGCCCATGGTAGCGCGCTTTATTCCTCCAGGAGATGCATTTTTCGGATGGGTTGCAGACGACGGCTCAGTGGTCGTGCTTGCAGTCCGGGCCATGGACGTGGCCGCGGTCGTGAGCCGCGTGGTCGTGCCCGTGATCCTGGTGGCCGTCACCGGCGTGGGCCTGGTGATCGTGCGCGTGATGATCGTGGCCGCATTGGCTGTGGTCGTGCGCGGCGCGCTCGGGCTTGAAGGCGCGCGAGACGGCCTGCGCGGTGCAGCCCTGGCCGCGGACGAGCTCGGCCACCGCCGCGTCGGCCGGGACGTAGAGCACGTCGGGCCCGATTTCGGCGGCCACGTGGTTGCCGCCGAGCTGCCAGGCCAGGCGCATGAGGCGGGCCGGGTTCTCGGCCCGCACCGCGATCAGCGGTTCGGCCGCCGCGCGCACCGCCACCAGGCGGCCGTCGTCGAGGCGCAGGGCGTCCCCGTCCTCCAGCCCCGTGGTCGCGGTGAGGGCGAGGGTGAGGCCCAGGCCCCCCTGCCCGGTGATCTCGCCCGTCGTCGCCTGCCGGGCGGCGTGGTCGAGGATCACGGTGTCGACCACGGTCTCCGGGCGGACGGCCGGCTTGCGGACGATGGTGGTGGCGCGCAGCATGATGTCCTCGGTGACGGGCCCCGGACCTGTGGGGATCGGGCCTCTCTAAAGGGTTTTCCATGCGAACGGAAAGCATGGGCGGAACCGAATGCCGCCAGGGTGCATTCATGAGCCTGTACGGCTAAGCTCATCCCAGCGCGGTGATCCGCCGGATCGTCGAGCCTGACCCATCACGGCGCAAAGCCGGACCCGATTCACTGCACAAGGGACCTCCGCCATCATGAAGAAGCTCATCGCCACGGCCCTCGCGGGCGCCCTCGCCCTCTCGCTCGGCGCCTGCAACACTCCCGAGGACCGCGCCCTCGGCGGCGCCGGCCTCGGCGCCCTGGCGGGAGCCGCCATCGGCGGAGCCGCCACCGGCCGCGCCGGCGGCGCCCTGGCCGGTGCCGCCATCGGCGGAGCCGGCGGTGCCATCGTCGGCGCCGCCAGCGCGCCGCGCTGCCCCTACGGCACCTACCGCGACGCCTACGGCGACGTGTACTGCCGCTGAGTCCATCGCGCCGATCGGCCGGTCTTCACGGCCGGCGAAGGAGGGGCTGGAACCGACGGTTCCGGCCCCTTCTCGCATCTGCGCTATCGCTTTTGCGCCTGCGTGCTCCGGTGTATGGCTTGCGCCCGATGCCGTGTTCCCGCGCCGAGACGATGACCGTCGATTTCCCTCCCGTCCACACCGACCGGCCCCTGCGATGAGCGACGGAATCTGGGGCAAGCTCGGCGGCGCCGGCCTCGGGCTCGCCATCGGCGGGCCGCTCGGGGGGCTCGTCGGCCTCGCGGCCGGGCACTTCCTGGTGGACCGCGAGGGCGCGATCTTCGGCACGACGCCGCGCGACGTGGTCTTCACCACCGGTCTGGTGGCCCTCGCCGCCAAGATGGCGAAATCCGACGGGGTCGTGACCGAGTCCGAGGTCGAGGCCTTCGACAAGGTGGTGGCGGTGGACGCCGATGCCCGCCCCGGCGTGGCGCGGCTGTTCGACCTCGCCAAGGGCACGACCAGCGGCTTCGAGGCCTATGCCCGGCAGATGGCCTCGGTCTTCCACGATGAGCCGCAGATGCTCGAGGACGTGCTCGACGGCCTGTTCCACATCGCCAAGGCCGATGGGGCGATCCACGAGGCGGAGGAACGCTACCTGCGCGCCGTCGCCGAGATCTTCGGCTACGACGAGCACGCCTTCCGGCGGATCGCGGCGCGGCACATGCGCCTGTCGGACGATCCCTACCTCGTGCTCGGTTTGGAAGCGGACGCCGAGGACGGCGCGATCAAGGCGGCCTACCGCGCCCTGGTGATCGAGAACCATCCCGACCGGGCCATCGCCCGCGGCCTGCCGGCGGAGGCGGTGGCCATCACCACCCGGCGGCTCGCGGCCATCAACGCCGCCTACGACCGCATCGCGACCGAGCGGGGCCTGCGGTGAAGGCGACCCCGGAAAGCGCCGTCGCCACCAGCGTGGTGCCCTCGCCCAACCACGGCGAGCGCATCGGCGGGCCGCCGAACCTCCTGATCCTGCACTACACCGGCATGGATTCGGCCGCCGCCGCCATCCAGCGCCTCGCCAACCCGCTCTCCGAGGTCTCCGCCCACTACGTGGTGCTGGAGGACGGTAGGGCGATGCAGATGGTCCCGGAAGGCCGCCGCGCCTGGCACGCCGGCCGTTCGGCCTGGGCGGGCGAGCGCGACGTGAACTCGCGCTCGCTCGGCGTCGAGATCGTCAATCCCGGCCACGACGGCGGCCTGCCGCCCTACCCGGACGTCCAGATCGCGGCCGTGATCGCACTGTGCCGGGACCTCGTCTCGCGCTGGCCGATCCGTCCGGCCGGCGTGCTCGCCCATTCCGATATCGCGCCCGAGCGCAAGGAAGACCCCGGCGAGCGCTTTCCCTGGGACCGCCTCGCCAGGGAGGGCGTCGGGCACCATGTGCCGCCGGCCCCGATCCGCGACGGGCGCTTCTTCGCGCAGGGCGACGCCGGCCAGCCGATCGAGGCGCTCCAGGCGATGTTCGCCCTCTACGGATACGACCTTGCGGTGACCGGCACCTTCGACGCGCGGACCCTGGCGGTGGTGACGGCCTTCCAGCGCCATTTCCGCCAGGAGCGGGTCGACGGCATCGCCGATTCCTCGACCATCACCACCCTGCGCGACCTCATCGCCGCCAGAGACAGGCCCCCACCGCCATCGCCGTGACGTGACGATCGGTCCCCCTCGCCTGCGACGCCGTTACCGGCGGGCAGGCGGGTGTCGGACCGCGATGCGGACCCTCAGCGAGCCCGCGCCGACGAGGCGACCTCGTCTCCGTCCTGCGCGCCGCCCCTCGTCCGCCACAGGCTGTAGACGATGCCGCCGGTCAGCAGCGTCACGGTGACGAGCAGCGACACCCACGGCGGCAGGTGGACGAGGTCGAAGGTATCCGCCACCACGATCTTGAGGCCGATGAAGATCAGGATGAAGGCGAGCGCCGTCTTGAGGTAGGCGAAGCGGTCCACCATCGCGGCGAGCGCGAAATAGAGCGCGCGCAGCCCCAGGATCGCGAAGATGTTCGAGGTGTAGACCACGAAGGTGTCGGTGGTGATCGCGAAGATCGCCGGCACGCTGTCCACCGCGAAGATCACGTCGGCGAGGTTGACGAGGACGAGGCCGAGCGCCAGCGGCGTCAGCCAGCGCACCATCTTGCCGGTCTCGGGATCGGGCTTCTTCACGACGAATTGCTGGCCGTGCAACTCGGGGGTGATCCGGAAGAAGCGCCGCAGCACCTTGACGGCGCGGTTGTCGTTGATGTCGACGGCCTCGGTCTCCTCCTTCGAGACGAGCATCTTCACGCCCACGAAGATCAGGAAGGCCGCGAACACCGTGAGGATCCAGGCCGCCTGGTGCACCAGGGCGGCGCCGAGCCCGATCATCAGCCCGCGCATCACGAGGGCGCCGAGGATGCCCCAGACGAGGACGCGGTGCTGGGCCGCCCGCGGGATGCCGAGCGAGGTCAGGATCACCGCGATGACGAAGACGTTGTCCATGGACAGCGACTTCTCGACGACGAGGCCGGTCACGTATTCCTGTGCCGTCTGCCCGCCAAAATACCACCAGACCCATCCGCCGAAGGCGAGCCCGAGGCCGAAGTAGAAGGCCGTGAGCAGCAGGCTCTCACGCACCTCGATGACGTGGTTCTTGTCCTTGTGGAGAACGCCGAGGTCGAAGGCGAGCAGCGTGACCACGACCGCGTGGAAGCCGAGCCACATCCAGATCGGCTTGCCGAGCCATTCGACGAAGAGAAATTCGGGCATGCGCAGGCACCATCGATGCTTTTCAAGGGAGAGGAAAGCATCGGCTCCGACATCACGGAGGCATGAAAACGCGCTCCGCCAGAGGGGCCCGCAGCCGATGTCGCGGACTTGGGAAGGCCTGTCGGCGGAATCAAGGGTGTCCGGGAGCCTTGCGGTTCTCCGGGAGCCTTGCGGTTCTCCTTGACAGGACGGGTGCCGATGCGGCTCCGCATGGGCATGCAAGACGTGCCGCCGACCGATATCGCCGTCATCGGGGCCGGCCCCGCCGGTCTCTTCGCCGCCGAGGTGCTGGCTGGGGCCGGCCACCCCGTGACGGTCTACGACCGGATGCCGTCGGTGGGCCGCAAGTTCCTGATCGCCGGGCGCGGCGGCCTCAACCTCACCCATTCCGAGCCGCTGACGGATTTCCTCGCCCGCTACCGGCCGGCACCGGCCGGCCTCGTCCGGGCGGTCGAGGGTTTCCCAGCCGACGCGCTGCGGGCCTGGTGCCACGACCTCGGCCAGCCGACCTTCGTCGGTTCGAGCGGCCGGGTGTTCCCCGAGAGCTTCAAGGCCTCGCCGCTGCTGCGGGCCTGGCTCGCCCGCCTCAACGGCCTCGGGGTGCGGATCCGGGCCCGCCATCGCTTCGTCGGCTGGTCCGACGCCGGCGGTGCCGCCTTCGAGACCCCCGACGGACCGGTGACGCGGCATTCGGGGCCGGTACTGCTGGCGCTGGGCGGCGCGAGCTGGCCTCGCCTCGGCTCGGACGGCGCCTGGGTCCGGCTCCTCGAAGGCCACGGCGTGCCCGTCTCACCCCTGAAGCCGGCCAACGTCGGTTTCACGGTGGCATGGTCCGAGCACCTGCGTAGCCGCTTCGCCGGCGAGCCCCTGAAGCGCATCGCCCTGCGCTTTGGCGACACCACCGTGCGCGGCGAGGCGGTGGTGACCGCCGACGGCATCGAGGGCGGGGCGGTCTACGCGCTCTCGCGCCCGATCCGGGAGGCGATCGCCGCGCGCGGCGAGGCCGTGATCCACCTCGACCTACGGCCGGACCTCGCCCATCGGACCTTGGTCGAACGGCTCGGCGCCGCGAAATCCGGGCAGTCCCGGTCCACCACCCTGCGCAAGGCCGCGGGCCTGAGCCCTGTGGCGACGGCGCTCGTCTACGAGGCCGCCGGCCGCACGCTGCCCGACGACCCGGTGCCGCTCGCCGCCCTCGTCAAGGCGGTGCCCGTCCGCCTGCGCGCCCCGCAACCGATCGAGAAGGCGATCTCCACCGCCGGGGGCGTCGCCTTCGCCGGCCTCGACGACCGGTTCATGCTCACCGCCCGGCCCGGCACCTTCGTGGCCGGCGAAATGCTGGATTGGGAGGCGCCCACCGGTGGCTACCTGCTCCAGGCCGCCTTCGCCACCGGGCGCGCCGCGGCCCAAGGGCTTCTCGCCTGGCTCGGCGAAGAGGCGGTCAGGCCCCCGTCATAGGCGTGCGCAGATCCCGATCATGCCCTGGCTGTCGGCGGGACAGGCGGCGCTCGGCGCCCCGCCGCTCTGCATGAAGGTCGGGCTGCGCGCCTTGAGGCAATAGGCCGAAACCAGGACCTCCGCGGTCTCGCAGGTTATCTCGCAGCCGCCCACCGGGCAGCTCTCGAGCCTCAGGAGCCGGAACGCGCTCGCCGATGGGACCGGTGTGGCCACGACGGCGGCCGCACCCGCCTGCCCCGCCGCACCGTCGGCCCCGGCCGTCCCCGCCACGCCCTGCGGCCCGGCGGGCCCCTGCGGACCGGGCTCGCCCCGTTCGCCCTTGGGACCGGGCGGTCCTTGCGGTCCGGCCTCGCCCTTCGCGCCGGGCTCGCCGCCAGGACCCGGATCGCCCTTCGGACCCGGATCGCCCTTCGGACCCGTTTCACCTTTGACGCCGGCTTCCCCGTTCGCCCCCGGAGCACCGGCCACACCCGCGACCCCCTGCGGTCCCGATGAGCCGCAATTGGCCACCACCGCCTCGCGCTCGTCCTCGCCCGCCTTCAGCGTGGCGACGCAGTTGGGCGGCAGATAGGGCAGCCGGAACGAGAAGCGCCCGCGCTTGTCGGCGATCACCGAGATGTCGTCGTCGAGCACCACGACGAGACCGCCCTTGCGCAGGCTCCCCGAGATCCGCAGGTCGCCAGCCTCGATGCGTGCCTCGTAGATCGTGATCGGCTGGCTCGGCTCAGGCGGTCGCTTGGCCCGCGGCTTCGACGCTTTCGGCGCCGACCGCGCACCCGGTGTCCCCGCAGACGGGCCGTCGGACGGCTCCGCGGGAGCCGCCGTCTCGCCGGGCAGGACCTGGATCGCCAGCTGCGCGGCGGCCGGCACCGATGCGACCGGTCCCGCCAGCACCATGGCCGCCAGGAGGAAAGCGACGCCGTCGAGACGCATGGATCTGTTTCCGGCCACCGCCGCGTCCCGGCGCGGCAGGCGGACATTGGCGTCGGGCATCCGGAACGGTCAAGCCTCGTGATCGCCCGATCTAACGGTGGCCGGCGTCCCTGTCCCGATCGTCAGGCCACCTCGAACGACGTCCACAACCCGGTGTCGAAGCGCTCCAGCACCGCCGCGCTGATCAGCCAGCGCCCGGGATTGTCGGCGAGGAAGGCGATGCGGGCGGTGCGGCCTTCCGGCAGCTGGAACGTGTCGAGCCAATAGGGCTCCCAGCCGTCGTCGAGGTTGTGCAGCAGGCGGAAGGCGTGGCCGTGCAGGTGCAGGCCCTGCGTGAAGGCCGTCTCGTTCTTGATGGCCAGGACCACCACCTGACCGCGCTTGACGGTGAACAGCGGCGGCTGGCCCGCTGCGCCGCTGACGCCGTTCATCGCCCAGATCCGGGCCGGATCGCCGGAATAGCTCGGCTCGACCTCGGGCTTGGCCTTGTCGATCCTGGCGCCGCCGGTGATCGCGATGTCGCGCCGCACCGCGTTCTGCAGCTTCACCTCGGCCGGTAGCAGGGTGTTGACGCCCACCGGTCCGATCGGAGAGCGGTTTCCGGCGACCGGCTCGCCCCTGGTGGTGATGCTGGCGAGCGCCAGGCCTTCCCCGATCAGCGCCGTGATCGCGCCGCTGACAGCCGAACTCGGGAGGTCGACCAGCAGGTCGTAGCGGGTCCCGGGGCCGAACGGCAGCGTCGCGCGCAGGGGCTCGAAGGTGTCGGTGGGCTGGCCGTCGACGGCCACGACGTAGACCTTGAGCCCGTCGAAGCGGATGCGGGTCGCACGGGCGTTGCAGGCGTTGGCCAGCCGCAGGCGCAGCCGAGCATTGGGCGGCGCCTCGATCGCCTCGGGCGTCGGGCGGCCGTTGACGGTGACGAGGTTGCCCAGGCGCCCGGAGGCGGCGGCGAAGGGCGTCTGGCCGAAGGCCAGCAGGGCGGCCTGGTCGTCGAGCCGCCAGTCCTGCATCAGCAGGGGGATGTCGCGGTCGACCGGGGGCAGGACCTTCTCCTCGACGATCAGCATTCCGGCGAGGCCCCGCCCCGACGGCTCGCTCGATCCGCCGACCACGAGGGGCCGCATCAGGAAGGTGCCGGCGTCGGGGGGCGTGAAGGCGTAGGTGAAGTCAGCGCCCGGTGCGATCGGCGGCTGCGTCACCCCGCCGACGCCGTCCATGGCGTTGCGGTTGCGCACGCCGTGCCAATGGAGCGAGAGCGGCTTGTTGGTCCGGTTCTCGACCTTCAGGCGCACGGGCTCGCCATGCCGCGTCCTCACCACCGGCGGTGCCGCCTTGCCGTCGAAGGCCCACAGGGCGGTCTCGGGTGCCGGTTCCGGCTTGAGACGGGCCTTGAGGGCGCCGGGTACGAGGTTGCGCGGCTCGGGTGCAGGCGTCGCGGGCTGCGCGCCGCCCACCGAGGGAAACACGGCCAGCCCCGCTCCCAGGGCGCCGGCCCCGAGCACCGCGCGCCGCGAGGGACCGCACGGGGCGGCGACGGTGGACGGGCCGGGTCGATTCTCTGGCATGGGTCCTCGCGGCCTCGTCTGCGATGCGGCTGGCTTGTAGACGGCGTCGGCGCGATCCGCCAAACGGCCGGCGCACGGGGCCCTGGGGCCTGCAAGTTTTTTGCTGCGGGCCGGATCGTGCGTGCTATAGAGCCGCGCTCTGGCGGCGGGATGCGCGCCGGGCGTGGACGCTTGCGGGCGTGGCGGAACTGGTAGACGCGCTGGATTTAGGTTCCAGTGACGATGAGTCGTGGGGGTTCGAGCCCCTCCGCCCGCACCAGCCCCGCCGTCGGGAACGGAATGGCTCATAGCGATGGCCGGCCCGGCCTGCCGTAACTGTCGTACCACCGGCCCGTGCGTTTCTCGCTGTCGTCGGCCGCCGCGACCCGTGTTCGGGGGCGAGGCCGGGCGAGACCCATTCGCGTGATCACACGGACGACAGCGGAAAGACGACCATGCAGGTGACCGAGACACTGTCCCAGGGCTTGAAGCGCGAGTTTCAGGTTCTCTTCGCGGCCCACGAGCTCGAGGATCGCCTGAACAGCGAGTTGTCCACGCTCAAGGACAAGGCCCAGATCAAGGGCTTCCGCCCCGGCAAGGTGCCCGTGGCGCACCTGCGCAAGCTCTACGGGCGCTCGGTGATGGCCGACGTGCTGCAGAACGCGGTCAACGAGGCCAACCAGCGGATCGTCACCGACAACAACCTCAAGCTGGCGCTGGAGCCCAAGATCGAGTTCCCCGGCGAGCAGTCGGTGGTGGAGCGAGCCCTCGACGCCAAGGGCGACATCGCCTTCAACGTGGCGCTGGAAGTGCTGCCGAGCTTCGAGCTCGCCGACCTCTCCGACGTCAGCCTGAAGAAGCTCGTGGTCACGCCTTCCGAGGCCGAGGTCGACGAGGCGATCGGCCGCATGGCGAGCCAGGGCCGGCCGTTCAGCCCGAAAGCCGAGGGTGAGGCCGCCGCCACCGGCGACCGCGTCACCATCGACTTCGTCGGCCGCATCGACGGCACCCCCTTCGAGGGCGGCACCGGCGAGGGCGTCGATCTCGAGCTCGGCTCCGGCCAGTTCATCCCCGGCTTCGAGGACCAGCTCGTGGGCGCCACCGTCGGCGAGGCGCGGCTCGTGAAGGCTTCGTTCCCGGCCGAGTACGCCGCCGAGCACCTGGCCGGGAAGGACGCCGAGTTCGACGTCACCGTCACCGCCATCCAGGCGCCCGGCGAGGTCACCCTCGACGACGCGTTCGCCAAGGGCTTCGGCATGGATTCCCTCGAGAAGCTCCGCGAGGCGATCTCCGCCGCCATCGGCAGCGACTTCGAGGCGCAGTCCCGGCGCAAGCTGAAGAAGGAGCTCCTCGACGCGCTGGACGGCAAGTACAGCTTCGACCTGCCGCCGAGCCTCGTCCACCAGGAGTTCGCCGCCGTCTGGGCCCAGGTCGAGCAGGATCTCAAGACCCGCGGTAAGACCTTCGAGGACGAGGGCACCACCGAGGAGAAGGCGACCGCGGAATACCGCCGCATCGCCGAGCGCCGCGTCCGTCTCGGCTTGGTGCTTGCGCAGGTCGGCGAGACGGCCGATATCAAGGTGACGGACGAGGAGGTGAACCAGGCCCTGATCGCGCGCATCCGGCAATACCCGGGGCAGGAGCAGCAGGTCTGGGACTTCTATCGGAAGAACGCACAGGCGCTCGCCGAGCTTCGCGCGCCGCTGTTCGAGGAGAAGGTCGTCGACCATGTCCTCGCCCAGGTCCAACTCGTCGAGGAGCCCGTCTCGAAGGAGACGCTGTTCGCCGACGAGGACGAGGACAAGGCGGACGGCAAGGCCGAGCCCGCCCCGGCCTCCGACAAGGCCGACTGAGCCCGACGCTCTCCTCCGAAGGGGCTGCGGGCGGATTTTTTAACTGAGGCGCCCATAACGGTCGCCGTTGTTCGCTGCACGTCCGGTCCGCGAGTGGGTTCGCGGCCGGATTCCCCTGGGAGCCTGGGCACGATGATGAGAGATCCGGTCGACTATTATAACAGCGCGCTCGTGCCCATGGTGGTGGAGCAGTCGAGCCGCGGCGAGCGGGCGTTCGACATCTACTCGCGGCTCCTGCGCGAGCGGATCATCTTCCTCACCGGCCCGGTGGAAGATTACGGCGCATCGCTCATCGTCGCCCAGTTGCTGTTCCTCGAGGCCGAGAACCCCAAGAAGGAGATCTCCTTCTACATCAACTCGCCCGGCGGCGTGGTGACCTCGGGCCTCTCGATCTACGACACGATGCAGTTCATCCGCTGCCCGGTGACGACGCTGTGCGTCGGCCAGGCCGCCTCCATGGGCTCGCTCCTGCTCACCGCCGGCGCCCCCGGGCACCGCTTCGCCCTGCCCAACGCCCGGATCATGGTCCACCAGCCTTCCGGCGGCTTCCAGGGCCAGGCCACCGACATCCTGATTCACGCCCGCGAGATCGAGGCGCTCAAGAAGCGCCTGAACGAGATCTATGTGAAGCACACCGGGCGCGACTACGACACCATCGTGACGGCGCTGGAGCGCGACAACTTCATGACCGCCGACGCGGCCAAGGAGTTCGGCCTCATCGACGAGGTCATCCAGAAGCGTCCCGAGCCGGCCGCCGCCTGACGCCGGGCGTAATCCTTTGCCGCGACGGGAACGGGCGGGTCCGCCTTGATCCTGCCGCGGCAGCGTGCTTGCATCTCCTCGCCGGGACGTTCTCGTCAGAAGCGCGCAGGTGACTGTTTCTTTAGGCGGATGCCATTACATCTGAGCGAACCGTGCGTGCCGGAGGCTGGCCGCATGTCCGCACATCGGAGACCGATATGAGCAAGACTGGCGGCAACGACTCGAAGAGCACGCTGTACTGCTCGTTTTGCGGCAAGAGCCAGCACGAGGTCCGCAAGCTGATCGCGGGCCCGACGGTGTTCATCTGCGACGAGTGTGTCGAACTGTGCATGGACATCATTCGCGAGGAGTCGAAGTCCTCTCTCGTGAAGTCGCGCGACGGCGTGCCGACGCCCAAGGAGATCCGCCGCGTCCTCGACGACTACGTCATCGGCCAGGATTTCGCCAAGAAGGTGCTCTCGGTCGCGGTGCACAACCACTACAAGCGCCTCGCCCACGCCTCGAAGCACAACGACGTCGAGCTGGCCAAGTCCAACATCATGCTGATCGGGCCCACCGGCTCCGGCAAGACGCTGCTCGCCCAGACGCTCGCCCGCATCCTCGACGTGCCCTTCACGATGGCGGACGCGACGACGCTGACCGAGGCCGGCTACGTCGGTGAGGACGTCGAGAACATCATCCTGAAGCTGCTCCAGGCGTCCGACTACAACGTCGAGCGGGCGCAGCGCGGCATCGTCTACATCGACGAGATCGACAAGATCAGCCGCAAGTCAGACAACCCCTCGATCACCCGCGACGTGTCCGGCGAGGGCGTGCAGCAGGCCCTCCTGAAGATCATGGAGGGCACCGTCGCCTCCGTGCCTCCGCAGGGCGGCCGCAAGCACCCGCAGCAGGAGTTCCTGCAGGTCGACACCACCAACATCCTCTTCATCTGCGGCGGCGCCTTCGCCGGGCTGGAGCGCATCATCTCGGCGCGCGGCAAGGGCACCTCGATCGGCTTCGGCGCGACCGTGCAGGCCCCTGACGACCGCCGGACCGGCGAGATCTTCCGGAATGTCGAGCCCGAGGACCTGCTGAAGTTCGGCCTGATCCCCGAGTTCGTGGGTCGTCTGCCGGTGCTGGCGACGCTGGAGGACCTCGACGAGGTCGCCCTCAAGCGCATCCTGCAGGAGCCCAAGAACGCGCTCGTGAAGCAGTACCAGCGCCTGTTCGAGATGGAGAACGTCGACCTGACCTTCCAGGACGAGGCCCTCTCCATGGTCGCCCGCAAGGCGATCGAGCGGAAGACCGGTGCGCGCGGCCTGCGCTCGATCCTGGAGACCATTCTGCTCGAGACGATGTATGACCTGCCCGGCCTCGATTCCGTGGAGCAGGTGGTGATCGGCCCCGAGGTGGTGGAGGGCAAGTCTCGCCCGCTCTACATCCACGGTGACCGCAACAAGGACGTGCCCGCCAGCGTCAGCGCCTGAGGGCGATCCCGAGCCGGCCCCCTTGTCGCATGAGGGGCCGGCAGGCTGGCGGGCCGCTTGAAGACCCTCGCCGCAGGGACCATTTGAAGGCTAGCGCGATGGCCGCACGCCCACTGTCTGGGGTCCGGTGCCGCGCCGCCAGCCGCATCGTCTCCGTTGCTTCCGACCCCCTCGCGGCCCGGTCGGCCCCTGGCAGGTTGCTTGCTCCTCATTGAGAGGCGGCTGCCCGGCGTCAATCATGAGGAAGTCCTTTATGACCCAATCGAAATCGCGCCAGCCGGTGGTCCCGGGATCGACGGGCACCTATGCCGTCCTGCCCCTGCGAGACATCGTCGTATTCCCGCATATGATCGTGCCGCTCTTCGTCGGCCGCGAGAAGTCGATCCGTGCCCTGGAGGAGGCGGTTCGCACCGATCGCCACATCCTGCTCGCCACGCAGATCAACGCCAGCGACGACGATCCGGCCACCGACGCGATCTACAAGATCGGAACCCTGGCCAGCGTGCTCCAGCTTCTCAAGCTGCCCGACGGCACCGTGAAGGTGCTGGTCGAGGGCGCCGGACGCGCCCAGATCACCCGCTTCAGCAAGTCGGACGCCTATTACGAGGCGGAGGCCGAGACATTGACCGACGAGCTCGGCGATCGCGTCGAGGCAGAGGCCCTGGCCCGCTCCGTGATCTCGGAGTTCGAGAACTACGTGAAGCTCAACAAGAAGATCTCGCCTGAGGTCGTCTCGGCCGTGACGCAGATCGACGAGCCCTCGAAGCTCGCCGACACCGTCGGCTCGCATCTGGCCGTCAAGATCGCCGACAAGCAGGCGATCCTCGAGATCCCGACGGTGGCGCAGCGCCTAGAGCGCGTGCTGTCGCTGATGGAGAGCGAGATCTCGGTTCTGCAGGTGGAGAAGCGCATCCGGACCCGCGTCAAGCGGCAGATGGAGAAGACCCAGCGCGAGTACTACCTCAACGAGCAGATGAAGGCGATCCAGAAGGAGCTCGGCGACGAGGACGGTCGCGACGAGCTCGCCGAGCTCGAGGACAAGATCGAGAAGACCAAGTTCACCAAGGAAGCCCGCGAGAAGGCGGTGGCCGAGCTGAAGAAGCTGCGCCAGATGTCGCCGATGTCGGCCGAGGCGACGGTGGTGCGCAACTACCTCGACTGGATGCTCGGCATCCCGTGGGGCAAGCGGTCCAAGATCAAGAAGGACCTGCTCGGCGCCCAGGGCATGCTCGACAACGACCACTTCGGCCTCGACAAGGTCAAGGAGCGGATCGTCGAGTACCTGGCCGTGCAGCAGCGGGCCAACAAGCTCACCGGCCCGATCCTCTGCCTTGTCGGCCCACCCGGCGTGGGCAAGACCTCGCTCGGCAAGTCGATCGCCAAGGCGACCGGCCGTGAGTTCGTGCGGATGTCCTTGGGCGGCGTGCGCGACGAGGCCGAGATCCGCGGTCACCGCCGGACCTACATCGGTTCGATGCCCGGCAAGATCGTGCAGTCGATGCGCAAGGCCAAGACCTCCAACCCCCTCATCCTGCTCGACGAGATCGACAAGATGGGCATGGACTTCCGTGGTGATCCGTCGGCGGCTTTGCTCGAAGTCCTGGACCCCGAGCAGAACTCGACCTTCAACGACCACTACCTGGAGGTCGACTACGATCTCTCGAACGTCATGTTCGTGACGACGGCCAATACGCTCAACATCCCTGCGCCCTTGATGGACCGCATGGAGGTGATCCGTATCGCCGGCTACACCGAGGAGGAAAAGGTCGAGATCGGGCGCAAGCACCTGATCCCGAGCGCGCTCAAGAAGCACGGCCTCGACGTCAAGGAATGGCAGATCGACGACGCATCGCTCCTGATGCTGATTCGCCGCTACACCCGCGAAGCCGGCGTGCGCAACCTCGAGCGCGAGCTGTCGAACCTGATCCGCAAGGCGGTCAAGGAAATCCTGATCACCAAGGTGAAGGCCGTGGCCGTCACCGAGGAGACCCTGCCGGTGTTCCTCGGTCCTCCGAAGTTCCGCTACGGCGAGATCGACGAGGAGGATCAGGTCGGTCTGGTGACCGGTCTGGCCTGGACCGAGGTCGGCGGCGAACTGCTGACGATCGAAGGCGTCATGATGCCCGGCAAGGGCAAGATGACGGTGACAGGGAACCTGCGCGACGTGATGAAGGAGTCGATCTCGGCCGCGGCGAGCTACGTCCGCTCGCGGGCCGTCGACTTCGGCATCGAGCCGCCGCTGTTCGACCGTCGCGACATCCACGTCCACGTTCCCGAGGGGGCGACCCCGAAGGACGGTCCCTCTGCCGGTATCGGCATGGCCACCGCCATCATCTCGACGATGACGGGGATCGCCGTGCGCCGCGACGTGGCGATGACGGGTGAAGTGACCCTGCGCGGTCGGGTGCTGCCGATCGGCGGCCTCAAGGAGAAGCTGCTCGCGGCTCTCCGCGGCGGCATCAAGACGGTGCTGATCCCCGAGGAGAACGCCAAGGACATCGCCGAGGTGCCCGACAGCGTGAAGAACGGGCTGGAGATCATCCCGGTCTCGCGGATGGATCAGGTGCTCAAGCACGCCCTGGTGCGTGTGCCCGAGGCGATCGAGTGGGACGAGCCGTTGCCGGCGGTCAAGCCGGTGGTGGCGGACGACGACGGGGCGATCGTGGTGGCGCACTGACACGCCGCGATTATCGACGGGACGGTGATAGCGGCGGCTCCCACGGGGGCCGCCGTTTTCTTATGGCACTCCGATTTCCAAAGAAGGAACGCGGTTGTGTCGTCGATTCGTATTCCCGCAAAGCGGGCGTACCGCTATCGTCGTCCGCCAAGCGGCGAGGTTTCGATGCGGTCCCGATGGCGTTTGCGACATGTGCCGATCACGCTGGGTCTCTTTGTGTCCGCCTGCAGCGGGACGGGGCCGCCACCGCCCTCGCCGACCGCGACCCTGCGCGAGCGCGTGGCGGCGCTGGCCCTGCGCCAGACCGATTTCGGGGCGATCTCCGTCATTCCCGTTCGCTTCGAAAAGAGCCGCCTCTCCGGCCCGTTCGAGGACGGCGGGCGTACGCTCTATTGCGTGTCGAGCCGGATGAAGGGCCGCAGCTTCGATAACGGCGAGCGCCCCAAGGTCGTGATTCGCGACGAGGGCGGCGTGCTGAAGGTGGTCGAGGACGAGGTCGAGGTCTGCGAAGGGCACCGGACGGAGCCGTTCCCGGAGCTGGAGACCCTCGGGAACGCGGCCCAGTCCTGACGGACGCTTCCCGGCCGGCGCCGGCGCTCAGTTCACCTCCACCTGCACCACACCCGGCACCGCCCGCAGCGCCCCGGCGATCTGTGGCGTCGCCTGGTATTTGCCCGGCAGCTTGACCTCGACCTCGCGTTCGCCGCCGTCGAGGATGAGGATCAACGAGACCTCGCCCTCGCCGCGCACCTGCAGGCGCTGGTGGACGCTGCCGAGCGGGCGTTCGTCGCGCAGGTAGACCCGCATGCCCTTCTGGTGGCGGGCCACCGCCTCGTCGAGGGGTTCGGCCGAGAGGATGCGGGCGCGCACGTCGTCGCCCTCGAGGTTGGCCTGCAATTGCAGAACGAGGGGTCGGCCCGGCTCCAGGATCTCGCGGAACTGGTTCAGCCCCTCCTGGAAGATGATCGCCTCGAAGTGGCCGGTCTGGTCCGAGAGCGTCACGATCCCGAGCTTGTTGCCGCTCTTGGTGCGGCGCTCGGACCGGTCGAGCACCGAGGCCGCGACCTTGGCGACGCTCGTGGTGCCGGCCCGCACGCCCTTGCCGAACTCGGCCCAGGTCTGCACCCGCAGCTTTTCGAGGAGCGCGCCGTACTCGTCGAGGGGGTGGCCGGACAGGAAGAAGCCGATGGCCTCGTATTCCTTCTTGAGGGTCTCGGCCATCGGCCAAGGCTCGTAGGGCGGCACCCGCAGTTCGATGCCCAGCGCCACGACGCCGCCGAACATGTCGGCGATGCCGGTGCTCTCGGCCTCGGCCGCCCCCTGCGCCAGCTTCATCATCGGTTCCACCGCGGCGAACGCCCGCGCCCGGTCGACCTCGATCGGATCGAGGGCGCCGGCGGCCACCAGGTTCTCCAGGGTGCGCTTGTTGACGTGGCGCGGGTTGAGCCGCCGGGCGAGGCAGGCGAGGTCGCCGAAGGGCTTGTCGCCGCGGGCCGCCACGAGGGCTTCCACGGCGGCCCGTCCGACGCCCTTGATCGCCGCCAGGGCGTAGCGAATGCGCCCGTCGTGGACCTCGAAGCCGACGCCCGAGGTGTTGATCGACGGCGGTTCCACCGTGATCTTCAGGCGCTGGGCGTCCTGGCGGAACTCGGCGAGCTTGTCGGTGACGTCGATGTCGAGCTGCATCGCCGCGGCCAGGAATTCGACCGGATGGTTCGCCTTGAGATAGGCGGTCTGGTAGGTCAGGAGGGCGTAGGCCGCGGCATGGCTCTTGTTGAAGCCGTAGTCGGCGAACTTGGCCAGGAGGTCGAAGATCTCGTTGGCTTTCGACTCCGTCAGGCCGCGCTCCACCGAGCCTTTCACGAAGCGGTCGCGCTGGGCGTCCATCTCGGCCTTGATCTTCTTGCCCATGGCGCGGCGGAGCATGTCGGCGTCGCCGAGCGAATAGCCGGCCAGCACCTTGGCCACCTCCATCACCTGCTCCTGGTAGACGATGATGCCGAAGGTCTCGGCCAGGATCGGCTCGAGCTTGGGGTGGGGATACCAGGCGGCCTCGTTGCCGGCGTCGCGACCGAGCTTGCGCTCGCAATAGACCGGGATGTTGGCCATCGGGCCCGGCCGGTAGAGTGCCACCAGCGCGATGATGTCCTCGAAGCGGTCGGCCTGCATCTCCACGAGCGCCTTGCGCATGCCGGCGGATTCCACTTGGAACACGCCCACCGTCTCGCCGCGCTTCATCGGCTCGTAGGTCTTGGGATCGTTCAGCGGCAGCGAGGCGAGATCGACGTGGATGCCGCGCTGCTTGAGCAGATCGGTGCAGCAGCGCAGCATCGTCAGGGTCTTCAGGCCCAGGAAGTCGAACTTGACCAGGCCGGCGGCCTCGACCCACTTCATGTTGAACTGGGTCACCCGCATGCCGGTCTTGGGATCGCGGTAGAGCGGCACCAGGGCCTCGATCGGCCGGTCGCCGATCACCACGCCGGCGGCGTGGGTCGAGGCGTGGCGGTGCAGGCCCTCCAGCTTCTTGGCGATCCCCATGAGGCGGGCCACCACCGGCTCCTCCTCCATGGCGGCCTGCAGCTTGGGCTCGCCCTCGATCGCCTGGGTCAGGGTGACGGGATTGGCCGGGTTCTGCGGCACCAGCTTGGTCAGCTTGTCGACCTGCCCATAGGGCATCTCCAGCACGCGCCCGACGTCGCGCAGCACGCCACGCGCCTGCAGGGTGCCGAAGGTGATGATCTGGGCGACCTGAGGCTCGCCGTAGCGCTCCTGCACGTACTGGATCACGCGCTCGCGCCCCTCGACGCAGAAGTCGATGTCGAAATCCGGCATCGAGACGCGCTCGGGGTTGAGGAAGCGCTCGAACAGAAGGCCGAACCGAAGCGGGTCGAGGTCGGTGATCAGGAGCGCGTAGGCCACGAGCGAGCCCGCGCCCGAGCCGCGGCCGGGTCCGACGGGGATGTCGTGGTCCTTGGCCCATTTGATGAAGTCGGACACGATCAGGAAGTAGCCGGGAAACTTCATGCCGACGATGACGTCGAGCTCGAAGGCGAGGCGCTCGCGGTAGACCTGCTCGGTCATGCCGGGTGCCGGGCCGTGGGCGGCCAGGCGCAGGTCGAGGCCGGCCTCGGCCTGGCGCCGCAGCTCGTCCGGCTCCGAGGCCACCCCGGAGATGCCGACGTCGTCGGTCGCGTCGCCGGCGACGGCCTCGGCCTGGACGCGGGCGAAGTTCGGGAGGATCGGCTTGCGGGTACGGACCCGGTAGGCGCAGCGCATGGCGATCTCGATGCTGGCGGCGAGCGCGTCCGGCAGGTCGTGGAACAGGCGTGCCATCTCGGCCCGGGTCGTGAAGGCGTGCCGCGGCGTCAGCCGGCGGCGGCGCTCGTCGGAGACGAGGCGGCCCTCGGCGATGGCGAGCAGCGCATCGTGGGCGGCGTAGTCGTCGGCTTTGCCGAAGAACGGCTCGTTCGAGGCCACGATCCCCAGGCCGTGGCCGTCGGCGAGGCGGATGAGTTCGCGCTCGACCATCCGCTCCTCGTCGAGCCCATGGCGCTGGATCTCCACATAGAGGTTGTCCTGGCCGAACGCCCCGACGAGCCGTTCCAGGCGCCTGGCGGCGAGTTCGCTGCGCCCGGCCCGCAGGGCGGTGTCGAGGGGGCCGGACGGGCCTCCCGTGAGCGCGATCAGCCCGCCGCTGGCCTCGGTGAGGGCCTGGGCGGCGATCCGGGGCGGTTCTCCGAGGGGGCCGTCGAAATAGGCCCGGCTCGCCAGCCGCAGCAGGTTGCCGTAGCCGCGCTCGTCCTGGGCGAGGACGACCACGGTGCTCGCCGGGACATGGGCCACCCGCGCCATCGGGTCGGGGGACTCGAAGGCGACCGACAGGTGCAGGCCGGCGATCGGCTGGATGCCCAGGCCCGCCGCCTTCTCCGAGAATTCCAGGGCCCCGAACAGGTTGTTGGTGTCGGTGAGCGCCAGGGCGGGCTGCCGGTCAGCCGCTGCGGCCTTGACGAGGTCGCCGACCTTCAGGGCCCCTTCGAGCAGGGAGAACGAGGAATGGACGTGGAGATGGACGAAGCCGGGATCTTTGAGCGTCATGGCGCCAGGATCGCGAGTCGTCCTTACCCGTCTACCCACCACCGGCACCGGTCCTGCGATTGCCTGTGGAACGGAGCCCGGCTGTGCCTTCGCCGCCACGGATCGCGCAGCCCGGTCCAGGCGTGATCCGCCGACGGGAGAGGACGGGTCGGCACCGGAGCGGCGCGCGCTCAACGCAGGGGCGCGAGCGCCACCGCCCACGCCGCCAGCGCACCGGCGAGCAGCCCGAAGGCCGTGAACTCGACCATGCCGGTCACGATCGTGCGCTTGATCATCGTCGTCGCTCCTTCGGGTGATCCCGCGATCTTTGTTCCTGTTTTGTTCTGTGTAAAGCGGGGATGTGTCCGGCGCTTGCGACAGGGTGAAGAGTTTATGAGCGTCGGTCCTTTCCTGCCCTTCCCTTCCCTGCCTGCAGCTCCGCGCGGGCGGCGGCCGTCGTGGAGCTTGTCCGCCGATATCCACGCGACCGAAGACGGGCCGCCCTGCCCAGGCATGAATGCGCGACCTCAACAGACTGGCGCGGACGCGTTAACCTTGTCAGAGCCTGAACTGCGTAGTCGAATTCTCGATGTACTTAGGTAGATTAATCATAGAATGCGTAACGTCGCATTTGTCGTAGACGAACACTGAAAAACGTAGCAATAAGGCGTCACGGAGCTGGCGCGGCGCTGACTTCGACAGACGAACGGGAAGATGACCATGACGAAGCTCGATCTCACCACCATGACCGCGATCTCGGGCGGTGGTTATGCCGGCGGCGGTGGCGCCCAGGCCAGCAACGGCGGCGTCGCCATCAATGGCAACGGCAACACCGTCTATTACGGCAACACCTCGAACCAGAGCTCGAACAGCGGCTCGTCGAAGAAGTCCTGATCAGGACAGGTCGCGTGGTTTTGCTCCCCGCGACCGACCGCTCGACACGCCCTTGACCGGCCGGCCTCGTCGACGTGAACCGTCGACGACGGCTCGGCCTCGGGACGAACCCCCATCCTTTTTCAATGACCCATTCCGCGGAGACAACGCCATGACGAAGCTCGACCTCACCAGCATGACCACGATCTCGGGCGGCGCCGCCCAGGCCACCAACGGTGGCGTCGCCATCAACGGCAACGGCAACACCGTCTATTACGGCAACACCTCGAACCAGAGCTCCAACAGCGGCTCGTCGAAGAAGTCCTGATCCGCGCTTCAGCGCGATCCGACGTCTCCCGGGCGCCCGGCCCACGGGCGCCCCTCGATCTCCCCCTCTCACAGCCAGGGTACCGGACCGATGACGAAGCTCGACCTCACCACCATGACCGCGATTTCCGGCGGCGCCGCGCAGGCCAGCAACGGCGGCGTCGCCATCAACGGTGACGGCAACACCGTCTATTACGGCAACACCGCGAACCAGAGCTCGAACAAGGGTTCGTCGAAGAAGTGCTGATCCGCGCTTAGCCGCGATCCGACCTCTGCCGGGCACCCGGACCACGGGCGCCCTTTCCTCCCTCCCTCACAACTCAGGATATCGGACCGATGACCAAGCTCGACCTCACCACCCTGACCGCGATCTCGGGCGGCGCCGCTCAGGCGACCAATCACGGCGTCGCCATCAACGGCAACGGCAACACCGTCTATTACGGCAACACCTCGAACCAGAGCTCGAACAGCGGCTCGTCGAAGAAGTCCTGATCGGCACCGAGACCGGTCCGGTCGAGGCTCCGGCCCCCGGACCGATCGACACCGAGGCCGTCTGCCGACACCGCCTTCCCGTCTTGGTGAGAGCAATGTCGAGCGCGCGACACTCAATAGAGTTCAGGCTTATATTACTTAAGTAGCAATAAGGCCCTGTATCGTCCGTCGCATGATCTCGACAGGGCACGAATCGTCGGTCATCAAGAGGGTGGAGTTAACGATGTGTTAACGCCGTTTAGCCCCAGGAGTGATGACATGCGCAAGCTCGATCTGAAGACCCTGCAGACCGTGTCCGGCGGCGGTGGCAAGGACTACGGCCACGGTCATGGCCACGACAAGGGTCATGGCAAGGGCGGCAAGGGCAAGGACAAGTCCTGACCTCGCATTCCCTCGCGTGCGGGTCGGCGGACCCGCACGCACCGATCTCGAATCGGCGGCGTCCGGTTGCAACGCGAGGGTTGCGCTGGGCGCCGCCTTAACCTGTCGCAAAGCCCGTTAGGCTAGGCATGTCGCCATCATGGACGACATTCCTGCCCTCTCACGACGCATTGCCAGCCTGCCCCTCGCGGCGCGGCGGCACGCCCTGCGTGCGGTCTGGACCGCCGGCAGGATCGCGGGACGCAAGGCCGACTTCGATCTCCACGGCCTCCTGCGCCACACCCTGCGGTTGGGCACCCGTGACGCCAAGCGGCTCGACCGCGAGATCGCCTTTCACGACACCCTCACCGAACTCGAATGGCTGGCGCTGCTGGTGCGCAGCACCGACCAGCTGATCGCCGATTCGCGCCGGGTGGTGACGGAGGGTGCCGGCATCCTCACCCGCACGGCGGCATCGGGCAATCCGGTCATCCTGGCCCCCCTTCACATGGGTAACTACGTCTTCGGCCTCGCGGCCACCATGAGGACGTTCTTTCCCGGACGGCGGATGCTGATCCTGCGGGCGCGAGAGGACCACGAGGCCGATACCCGGGTGATGGAGCGCATCCGCGAGATCGGCATCGAGATGCGGTTCCTGCAGGTCTCCGACAAGGCGAGCTATGCCGAGGCGGTGCGGTTCGTGCGCCAGGGCGCCGTCGTGATCTATTTCGTCGACCTGCCTCCGAGCTACGGCGGCCCGATCGACGTCGAGCTCCTCGGCCGGCCGATGCGACTGGCGTTGGGGATCGATTCGCTGGCGCGGGTCGCCAACGCCACCGTCGTGCCGCTCGCCGTCACCTCGTCGCTGAGCGGCGACACCGTGCACGTGGGCCGCGCCTTCGAGGTGGTCGACGTCGGCCGCGCCGAGCGGCTGCGCATCGCCGGCCTCGTCTCCCGCCACGTGGAGACGGCGATCCTGCGCGCACCCGGGCAATGGCACTTCTGGCCGCGCCTGTCCGAATTCGCCCCCCTGCCCGATCTCGCCACGGATGCCGCCGAATGACCTCCGCCGCCCCCGACGCGCCGGCACCGTCCCTCGGCGGTGCCGCCAGGGCCCTGGGCTCATCGATCCACGTCCGCCAGGACAGGGGCACGACCTGGCTCGCGATGCTGTGCGGCGCCCTCGTGGTCGTCCTCGTCATGGTGATGACGTTCGGGCATTTCGCACGCACCGAGGCCGTGCGCGGCTACACCTCGGCCTCGTCGGGGCTGTCGCGCCTCGATGCGCAGGTCAACGGCGTGGTCAAGACGATCCACGTCCCCCAGGGCGGGATGGTGGCGGCCGGCCAGCCGATCATGACGATCCGCCTGCGCGAAGTCACCAGTAACGGCGTCTCCACCGTCGGCGCCGCCGCCGCGAGCCTGCGCCAGAAGCGGGACAACCTGCTGGCCAGCCAGGCGCGCCTGACGAGCTTCCTCGATTCCAGCGCGGGCGACAGCAGCCAGCTCACCCAGACCCTCGACAGCGTCATCAAGGCGACGATCCAGAACGAGGACGCGATCCGCCGGGCCCTCGAGCGCCAGGAGCAGATGGTGCGCCGGGTCCGCCAGTACATGACCGCGGGCTACGCCACCCGCGACGCGCTCAACAGCTACGAGCGCACCGCCTTCGACTACGCCCGCCAGCTCTCGGAGATCCGGGTGCGCCGGGCCGAGTTGACCCAGCAGAGCACCGAGCGCGTGCGCACCCTCCAGCAGCTCGTCCTGGAGAAGCAGGGGCAGTTGTCCACCATCGCCAGCGAGCTCAGCCTGATCGAGGCCCAGCTCGCCGGCACCCAGGCCCAATCCGAGATCCAGGTGCTGGCGCCCTTCGCCGGCCAGGTGGCGAGCCTGCTCGCGGAGACCGGAGCCGCGGTCCAGTCCGACCAGGTCGTCGCCGTGGTCGGCGATCCCGCCGCCGAGCCGGTGGTGGTGCTCGAGGTGCCATCGCGTGCCATCGGCCTCGCCAAGGTCGGCCAGCGCGTCGTCCTCAAGTACGACGCCTTCCCCTTCAAGGTCTTCGGCGTCTCGCACGGCACCATCACCGCCATCGCCTCCTCGCCGATCAAGGCGCCCACCGTCACCTCGGAAAAGGACGGCATGGCCGACGGGCGCCCCGCGGCGGCCACGGCCTCGGCCCAGCAGTCGGTGTTCCGCGTCGAGGTGAGGCCCGAGACCAAGGTGATCCACGCCTACGGCCGGGACGAGACCATCGCCCTCGGCTCCACCCTCTCGGCGGATATCGTGATCGAGCGCAGGCGCCTGATCGATTGGGTCCTCGACCCGATCCGGGCCATGCGCGGACGGGGCTGATCGGACCATGTCGTTCCTGAATCGGCGCCGGGCCGTCAAGCCGATCCTGCAGAGCGAGGCCAACGAGTGCGGCCTCGCCTGCCTCGCGATGATCGCCAACTATCATCGCCACGACGTCGACCTCACCTACATGCGCACCCTGTTCCCGCTCTCGCGCAGCGGGATGACCCTGGCCAACATCGTCGAGGTGGCCGGCGCCCTCTCCCTCGACGCGCAGGGCTACGGCCTCGCCAACGTCGGCGAACTCGCCAACCTGTCGCTGCCGGCGCTGCTGCACTGGCAGGGCAACCACTTCGTGGTGCTGGAGCGCATCGTCGGCGACACCTTCCACGTCATGGACCCGCAGTTCGGCCTGCGCCTCTACCAGCGCGCCGACATGGAGCGGTACTTCTCCGGCGTCGCCCTCGAGTTCGAACCGCGGATCGACTTCAGCAAGGTCGAGTCGAAGTCGGCCACGAGCTTCTTCGAGCTGTTCCGTTCGATCCGCGGCCTCGGCAACGTCCTGAGCCAGGTCACCATCGTGTCCCTGGCGATCGGGCTCCTGTCGCTCTCGACCCCGATCCTCTTGGAGATCGCCCTCGACACGGTGATCCCGCAGACCGACCTCGATCTCCTGGCCGTGCTCACCATCGGCCTCGGGTTCTTCCTGGTGTTCGAGGCCATCGCCAAGGGCCTGCGCGACTACATCACCCTGCGCTCGTCGATCCTCCTGCAGATCGCCTTCACCCGCAACGTCGTCGGCCATGCCATGCGGCTGCCGCTGAAGTTCTTCGAGTCGCGCCATCCCGGCGACTTCGTGGTGCGGCTGGATTCGATCGAGCACGTCAAGGCGAGTCTCGTGGGCGGCCTCGTCGCCTCCGTGGCCGACGCGCTGATGTCGATCCTGATCGTCGGGCTGATGTTCTACTACTCGCCGGCGATGACCATGGTCTCGCTCCTGACCCTGGTGGCGGTGCTCGCCCTGCGCTTCGTCTCGTTCCCGGCCCTGCGCCGCTACACCGACGCCTCCCTCGACGCCCATTCCCAGGAGCGCTCGCTCCTGATCGACGGGTTGCGGCGGATCCAGACCCTGAAGGCGCACAACACCTCCGAACTCTTCACCATGCGCTGGTTCGAGAGTTTCGTGCGCTTCGCCAACACCGACTTCCAGGCGCGCAAGGCGGCCATCGCCACCGAGCTGTTCATCCACATCGCCATCGTGCTCAGCACGGTGCTGACCCTCTACATGGGCGTCACCGGCGTCATGAAGAGCACGCTCTCGGTGGGCATGCTCTACGCCTTCTTCGCCCTGCGGAACCACTTCTTCGAGATCGTGAACCTGCTCGCCACCAACCTCTTGCAGTTCTCGATCATGAAGGTCCACTTCAAGCGCCTCGACGACGTCATCGGGCAGGAGGCCGAGCCCCACGCCGATGCCGCCGCCGTTGACCGGCGCATCCGGCGCACCGTGAGCCTGGAGAACGTCATGGTCCGGTTCGGCCGGGCCGACCGGCCGCTCCTCGAGAACGTGAACCTCTCCATCGACCTCGAACGCAAGGAGTCGATCGCGATCCTCGGCCTCTCGGGCTCGGGCAAGTCCTCGCTCCTCAAGATCATCGCGAGCCTGCACGAACCGGCCGAAGGGCGCCTGCTCATCGACGGCCAGCCGATCAGCCAGTTCGGCAAGCGCGAGTTCAGGGCCAACCTCGGGGCGGTCTTCGCCGACGACGGCGTCTTCGCCGGAACGGTGGCCGACAACCTCGCGATGTTCGATCCCGACGTGACCAAGGCGGCCATGGTCAAGGCCCTCGACTGCGTCGGCCTCGCCGAGGAGATCGAGCGGCTACCGCAGGGCTTCGCCACCCTGGTGTCGGAGGAATCGAGCATCCTCTCCACCGGCCAGCGCCGCCGGCTGCTGCTGGCCCGCGCGCTCTGCCGCTCGCCGCGCCTGCTGCTCCTCGACGAGGTCACCGCCAACCTCGATCCGGCCACCGAACTCGCCCTGGTGGAGGGACTGAAGCGGGTTCCGGCAGCCAAGATCTTCGTGACCCATTCGGAGATGCTGCTCGACCAGGTCGACCGCGCCTTCCGGGTGCAGGACGGCCGCCTCGTGGAGGTCCATCGCACGCCCGTGGCGCTCAGCGCCTGACCGATCCTGCCACCTGGGATCGATCCTGCCGCCCGGGATCGACCCAGACCGGCGGTTATGCCTCGAGCTTGGCCATGAGGGCGTCCGAAAGCGTGAAGTTGACGTAGACGTTCTGGACGTCGTCCTGGTCCTCGATCACCTCGACGAGGCGGATCAGCTTCTCGCCGGTCTCGTCGTCCACAGCGATGGGGGCCTGCGCCTTCCACACCAGGGTGGTGCGGCGCGGCTCGCCGAAGCGGGCTTCGAGGGCCTTCGAGACCTCGCCGTAGGAATCCTGCGCGCAGGTGACCTCGTGGCCGTCCGCGTCCGAGCGCACGTCGTCGGCGCCCGCCTCGATCGCCGCCTCCAGCATCGCCTCGGCGTCGGCGACCTCGGGGCCGAAGGCGATCAGGCCGACATGGTCGAACAGGAAGGCGACGGCCCCGGTCTCGGCGAGATTGCCGCCGGCCTTGGTGAAGGCCGAGCGGACGTCGCTGGCCGTGCGGTTGCGGTTGTCGGTCTGCGCCTCCACGATGAGCGCGGCCCCGCCCGGGCCGTAGCCCTCGTAGCGAACCTCGTCGTAGGTCTCGGCGTCCGCCCCGCTGGCCTTCTTGATGGCGCGGTCGATGTTGTCCTTGGGGACGTTCTCGGCGCGGGCCGCGATGATGGCGGCGCGCAGGCGCGCGTTCATGGCCGGGTCGGGCAGGCCGAGCTTGGCCGCCACGGTGATCTCGCGGGCGAGCTTGCCGAACAGCTTCGAGCGGACCGCGTCGACGCGGCCCTTGCGGTGCATGATGTTCTTGAACTGGGAATGGCCGGCCATGGCGTGACCTTCGTCTGCGGAATGCGCATCTCGGGATCGCGACGGGACGCCAAAGGCCCGGACGGACCCTTCCTCGACGCCGCCACGTTGGGGATGGCGCGGGTTATAGGCCGGCTGCCGGCGCAGAGGCAACGCGAAGGTGATCGCCATGGACACGAGCCGGACGACCGTAGACAGGCCGCGCGGCCGCCGCACCCTCGGCCTCGCCGCGATCCTCGGCGTGCTGGCGGGGCTGACCCTGTTTCCCCGCAAGGCCCAGGGTCTGCCGGAACAGGGGGCTGCCGGGACAGGGGCGCCGGCTACGAGGCCGCCGCGTGCCAGGCCTGGAGGGCCGCGAGGGTGACCACCCCGTCGGGCCAGGCCGTCCCGTCGATGTGCCGGTGGGGCTGGCCCGGTTCTCCGAGGTCCGAGACCGCCGAGAACGCGCCTTCGAGGCGATGGCTCTCGGTGTAGCGACTGCGGGTGGCGATCACCGGCAGGCCGGCGTCGCGGGCGGAGCGGATGCCGGCGGCGGAATCCTCGAACGCGATGGCCTCGGACGCGGCCACACCCAGGCGCTCCAGGGCGAGGAGGAAGACGTCCGGAGCCGGCTTCTTGCGCGCGGCCTCGTCGCCCGAGGCGATCGCGTCGAACACGCCCATGCCGCCATCGCGAAAATTGACGGCGAGCAGGCGGTCGACGTTCGGCCGGGTGGTGGTCGTTGCGACGCCGAGGCGGACGCCGCCGGCCTTGGCCTCGGCCACCAGCCGGGCGATGCCGGGACGCAGGGCGAGGCGCCCGGCTTCCACGAGGTCGCCGTAGAGCCGGGTCTTGCGCGCGTGGATCTCGCCCTGGAGCGGCGCCAGGCGTTCGGCCTCGTCCCCGCGTTCCGTGGCGATGTAGTGGGCCAGCCGCTCCTTGCCGCCCATCACGGCGAGGAGGTCGGCGTAGGTCCGGGGCGACCACGCCCAGTCGAGGCCCATCTGCGAGAAGGCGAGGTTGAAGGCCTGGCGATGCAGGTCCTCGGTCTCGGCCAGGGTCCCGTCGACGTCGAAGATCAGCGCCTTCAGCATGACAGCGTGCCGTCGCGGCCCATGCGGTCCTGCGCCCCGGCGCGGATCTCGCCGATGCGGTCGCCGTAGCCGGCCGGACCGCCCTTGAAGACGGCGTTGCCGGCCACGAAGGCGTTGGCGCCGGCGGCCGCCGCCAGCCCCACCGTCTCGGGCGTGATGCCGCCGTCCACCTCGATGTCGATAGCGCGTCCCGCCGCCATGGCGCGGATGCGCGCCACGGTTTCCAGCGTCGAGGGGATGAAGCTCTGCCCGCCGAAGCCCGGGTTGACTGTCATGACGATCACGAGGTCGAGCATGTCGATCAGCGGTTCGACCATGGCGGCCGGCGTGCCCGGGTTGAGGGCGAGGCCGGCCCGCTTGCCCAGCGCCCGGATCGTCTGGAGCGAGCGATGGACATGCGGCCCGGCCTCCACGTGCACGGAGATCGCGTCCGCCCCGGCCTCCGCGAAGGCGGCCAGATAGGGATCGGCCGGGGCGATCATCAGGTGCACGTCGAAGGGCTTCCGGCTGTGCGGCCTCAGGGCCTTGATGACCCCGGGGCCGAAGGTGAGGTTGGGCACGAAGTGCCCGTCCATCACGTCGAGGTGGATCCAGTCTGCCCCGGCGGCGTCGATGGCGCGGACTTCCTCGCCGAGCTTGGAGAAATCCGCCGAAAGGATCGAGGGCGCGATGATCGGGCCGGTCATGGAGGGGGCCTCATTTGTCGTCAGCGTCACGCCATGCGGCGCTTGCGCTCCACGAGTTGCATGATGATGGGCGTCAGGATGAGCTGCATCGCCAGATCGAGCTTGCCGCCGGGGATGACGATGGAATTGGCCCGGCTCATGAAACTGCCGTGGATCATCGAGATCAGGTAGGCGAAGTCGATGCCGCGCGGGTCCTTGAACCGGATCACCACCATCGATTCGTCGGCGGTGGGGATCCAGCGGGCGATGAAGGGGTTCGAGGTGTCCACCATCGGCACGCGCTGGAAGTTGATGTCGGTCCAGGTGAACTGCGGGCAGATGGTCTGCACGTAGTCGGGCATGCGCCGCAGGATCACGTCGGTGACGGCTTCGGTGGAATAGCCGCGGAACGAGCGGTCCCGGTGCAGCTTCTGGATCCATTCGAGGTTGATCACCGGCACGACGCCGATCTTCAGGTCTGCGTAGCGGGCGAGATCGACGTTGTCGTCGACGACGCAGCCGTGCAGGCCCTCGTAGAACAGCAGGTCCGAGCCCGGCGGGAATTCCTCCCAGGGCGTGAAGGTCCCCGGCGGCGTGCCGTAGCATTCGGCGGCCGCCGCGTCGTGGACGTAGTGCCGGGTGCGGCCGCCCCCCGACTCGCCGTAGCGCCGGAACACCTCCTCGAGCTCGGGCAGCAGGTTGGCGCGCGGCGCGAAGTGGCTGAGCGTCGGCTCCTCGGCCATCGCCTTGCGCATGGCGATGCGGTCCAGGGCGTGGAAGGCGTCGCCCTCGATGTAGACGGCGCTGACGTCCTCGCGGCGAAAGATCTGCTCGAAGGTGTTGCGCACCGAGGTGGTGCCCGAGCCCGAGGAGCCGGTCACCGAGATGATGGGATGACGCGCCGACATGGTGTGCTGACCGCGCCCGCCTTCAGCTCCGGATCAGGCCGCGCTGGCCGAACAGCGGCGAGCGGCCCGCGGCGGGGTTGCGGCCGCCGTAGTAGGTGGCGACGGTCGTCACCTCCTCGGCCGAGCCGAACACCAGCGGCACGCGCTCGTGGATGCCGGTGGCGGCGATGTCGAGGATGCGGCGCTCGCCGTCGGTGGCACCGGCTCCCGCCTGTTCCATTAGCATGGCGACGGGTGCCGCCTCGTAGAGGAGGCGCAGGCGCCCCTGCGCGTAGCCCTTCCGGTTGTCGCCCGGATACAGGAAGACGCCGCCGCGCATGAGCACGCGCTGCGCGTCCGCCACCAGGGAGCCGAGCCAGCGCATGTTGCAATCGCGGTCGCGCGGGCCCTCGGTGCCGCGCAGGCAATCCTCGATATAGGCCTTCACGGGGGTGTCCCAATGGCGGGCGTTCGAGGCGTTGATCGCGTATTCGTTGCTCTGGGCCGGGACCGTGAGCTGAGGGTGGGTGAGGCGGAAGGCGCCGGCCTCGCGGTCGAGGGTATAGATCTGCGTGCCGGCACCCAGGGTGACCACGAGGGAGGTCGCCGGCCCGTAGGTGATGAAGCCCGCCGCCAACTGCGCCGTACCGGGGTCGGTGAAGGAGGCGATCGGGTCGCCGTCGCGCACCACCGCGGGGCGGATGCCGAAGATGGTGCCCACCGCCATGTTGACGCCGATGTTGGACGACCCGTCGAGGGGATCGATCGCCACGGCGAGCGGCGCGCCGGGGTTCAGCACCATGACCCCCTCGGCCTCCTCGGAGGCGACCTCCGCCACGGGCGCGCCGCGCAGCGCCTCGGTGAATCGCTCGTGCGCGAGCACGTCCAGCGCCTTCTGCACGTCGCCGTCGCTGTTGTGCTCGCCCTGCGCGGCGAGGTCCCCGCCCAGCGCGCCGCGGCCGATGACCGCGCTCACGTCGATGGCGGCGGCGGCGCAGGCCGCGATCACCGCGGCGACATCCGCCATCCGTGCGTCCGCCGCCACCGCCTGCGCGAGGCAGGCATCGAGGTGGGTGCCGATCTCCTGAGACGCTGTCGACATGAAATCCCGTCCCTCTCACACCATTCGGACGCCGGAGACACCGCCCGCCCGTTTCCGCGTCGAGCACCTCGCCGTGCCCGTCATCTGACCTGCGGGCTTAATCGGCGGGCCGCATGAGGCAAACCCTCGCCGATAGGAATTCTGAAAAAACTTGCGGCCCTTCCCAAAAAAACTAAGAACCGCCGCATGCGCAACCTCTCCCTGAAGCAGCTCCAGGCGGTCGCCGCCGTATCCCGCCTCGGCACCATGACGCGGGCGGCCCAGGAGCTCAACGTCACCTCCGCCGCGCTCTATGCCCGCATCCGCCAGCTCGAGGAGGAGGCGGGGCTGCTCCTGTTCGACCGCACGCCCACGGGCCTGAAACCCACCGACGCCGGGCGCGAGATGCTCTGGGCGATCGACAGCATCAACACGGTGCTGGAGACCTGCGCCGAACGCCTCGAGATCCTCAAGGGCGGCGGCGGCGGGCGCGTGGCGATGGGGGTCGTCTCCACCGCCAAGTATTTCGCGCCGCAGGTGATCGCCGGGTTCTGCGCCCAGAACCCGGCCGTCGAGATCAATCTCGCCGTCGGCAACCGCGGCGACACCGTCGACGCCCTGCGCAACTACGCCATCGATTTCGCGATCATGGGACGCCCCCCGCGCGACTTCGCCATCGAGGCGGAGACCTTCGGCGCGCATCCGCTGGTGCTGGTGGCACAGCCGGGACATCGCTTGGCCGGCCGCTCGGGGCTGACGCGGGCGGACCTGTCGGACGAATCCTTCCTCGTGCGCGAGGAGGGCTCGGGCACCCGCACGGTGTTCGAGGAGTTCATGTCCGGCGTCATGATCAAGCGCGCCAAGCTCGGGATCGATTCCGCCTCCAACGAGACGATCAAGCAGGCGGTGATGGCGGGGCTCGGGATCGCGCTGATCTCCGGCCATACGGTGGCGGCGGAGGTCGGGAGCCACCGCCTGATCCTCCTCGACGTCCACGGGCTGCCGATCCGGCGCGACTGGTACGCGGTCCGCCGCGCCGACAAGGTGCTCGGCCCGGCAGCCGCCGCCTGCTGGGACTTCGTGGTCAAGGAGGGGGCGCGCTGGCTGCCCACCCTCGACACCTCCGCCGGGCGCGCGCCCTCGGGGTTCGAAGCGTGAGCACAGCCGGCATCGTCATCCTCGGTGCGGGCCAGGCCGGGTTCCAGGTCGCCGCATCCCTGCGCGAGGGCGGATTCTCCGGCCCTCTCGCCCTCGTCGGCGACGAGCCGGGCCTGCCCTACCAGCGCCCTCCCCTCTCCAAGGCCTACCTGGCCGGCAAGGTGGACGCGGCCGGCCTGGCGCTGCGCGCGCGGGATTATCTGATCGAGCACCGCATCGACCATCGGCCGGGATCGCGTGCCCTGGCCATCGACCGGGTGGCGCGCCTCGTCCACCTCGATGGCGCCGCCCCCCTCGCCTACGACCATCTCGTCCTGGCGATGGGCTCGCGCAACCGGTCGCTTCCGCTCGCCGACGCGGACCTTGCCGGCGTTCACCAGCTGCGCTCGCTCGCCGATGCCGACCGCTTGCAGGCCGACCTCGCGACCGCGCGGTCGGTGGTCATCGTCGGTGCCGGGTTCATCGGTCTCGAATTCGCCGGGGTCTGCGCCGCGCGCGGTCTCGGGGTCCATGTCGTCGAGGCCGCCGACCGGCCCATGGCTCGCGCGGTCTCGTCCGAGACCGCGGCCTTCTTCCGCGCCGCGCACGAGGGTGCCGGGGTCCGGTTCGCCTTCGGCGCCGGCCTCCGGTCGATCGCCGGGCGGGACGGCCGGGTCGCAGCGGTCGATCTCGCCGACGGCACCAGCCTTCCGGCCGACCTCGTCCTGGTCGGCATCGGTGTGATCCCGAACCAGGAGATCGCCGCGCAGGCGGGCCTCGCCACCGCCGACGGCATCCTGGTCGACGCTCTCCTGGCCACCGGCGATCCCGCCGTTTCGGCGCTGGGGGACGTGGCCCGCTTCCCGTCTCGCTTCGCCGCCGGACTGCCTGGCGGAGACGTCGTGCGCATCGAATCGGTCCAGAACGCGGTCGACCAGGCCCGCTGCCTCTCCGCCCGCCTCCTCGGCAGGCCGGCGCCCTACGACGCCGTTCCGTGGTTCTGGAGCGACCAGGGCCCGCACAAGCTCCAGATCGCCGGCCTGTCGGCCCCCACCGACGAGGAGGTGGTGAGACCGGCCTCCACCGGCTTGTCGGTGTTCCGCTACCGGTCCGGCCGTCTCAGTGCGGTCGAGACGGTCGATCGCGGCGCGGACCACATGGCGGCTCGCCGCATCCTCGCCCTCGGCCTCGACCTGACACCGGACCGGGCGGCGGATCCGGGCTACGACCTCAAGGCGCTCGCCAAGGGCGGCGCCTGACTTCAGCGATCGTTCTCGGTGGTGAGGTCGTCGGCCCGGGTTCCCTCGTCCCGGCCGCGCCGGCTCAGGCTGACCCCCGGTTCGCTGCCGTTGCTGAAGAGGATGCCCGCGGTCGTGAGGGCGCTCTTGAGCGCCTCGACCTGACCCGACGGCATGTTGCCGTAGCCGGCCTCGAAATCGTGGATCGTCTCCTCCGAGAAGCCGATCTTGCTCGCGACCTCGGCCTGCGACCACCCGAGGAGCGCCCGGGCCGCCCGCGCCTGGGCGGGGCTGATGACGGCCAGCCCGATACCGTCCTGTGCGCTCTCGTCCGATCCGGCCACGTCGCCCACTCCGTCCTGTTGCGGTGATGTCGTCCGGACAACGAGGTCACGGCCGGATCGTTCAGAGTCTTTGGGCCACCGCGTGCGGTAACGCCGGCCGCGTCGATGTTCGAGGGCAATGGAAATCGAGGCGGGAGAGATCGCGAAAAGCACGGGTCGCGCCCTTGACCATATTTGTGCTGGAATCTTATCCGATGGGCGACGCGATCCGGTCGAAGACAACGACACGGGCGCCCGCGTCGTCGCGCCGATCCCGGGCATCGGACGATCGACGCGCTGCCGGCGACAGAGGAGGCCGACCGATGAAAGCAATGCTGAGCACCGCCATGGCCTGGGCCATCGCCGGCACGACCCTGATGGCCGGCCATGCCGCCCAGGCGCAGATGAACAACAACGTCACCGGCTTCGGCAAGGAGAACCGCGAGAAGCCCGAGAAGAAGCAGTACGTCCCCGCCGCCAAGGCGCAGGAGAAGATCTTTCCGCTCGATTCCACCTGGACCGCGGTGAGCCTGAACGGCAAGCCCTTCAACGGCAACGACCGGCCGAGCTTCATCATCGACAAGCAGTACCGTGCCCGCGGCTACGGCGGCTGCAACACCTTCGCCGCCACCGCCTTCCCGCTGAAGGACCAGAACCTCGCGGTCGGCCCGCTGGCCCTCACCAAGAAGCCCTGCGACAAGGGCGTCGGCGCCTCCGAGCAGGACTTCTTCATCGCCCTGCGTACCGCCGGGGCATGGGACATCGTCGGCTCGCAACTCATCATCAAGAGCCAGAAGGGCGAGCTACGCTTCGACCGCGCGCTCTGAACGGACCGGCCGGGGCGCTTAACCGCCCGTTGACGACGATCGACGGTCCGGCCCGTCGATTCATCCCCCCTCAACCCGATCGGCGCCTTCCTCAGTCCCATGACGGGATCGCGGCGCATGATCGGTTTATCCTCGGACGGCACCGGTGGCGCGGGCGTCCTGCGGCACGGCTCGCGAGAAGCGTCGCGCTACGTCTTCGTGGCGAGCGTCGACTGGATGGCCGCCTGGATCGCCGCGGCGACGCCTGTCCTCGCGACGCTGATCGTGTTGTCGGTGCTTTGAGACGGATGGGCGATCCCGCCGCCATGGTGGCCTGACGGCGTTGCGCCCCATTCTCCACGTCATCTCCGGCCTGCGCACGGGGGGCGCCGAGACCATGCTGGTCGCCCTCTGCCGCTCGCTCCAGGCGCGCGGCCTGCCCCAGCACGTGGTGAGCCTGACGCGGGGGGGCGAGAACGCCGAAGCGCTGGCCGCCGCCGGCGTCACCGTTCATGTCCTCGCGCCGGGAGGGCTCGCCGGGGCTGCGGCCTCGCTCCTGTCCCTGTCGCGGCTGATCCGCCGCCTGCGGCCGGCGGTGATCCAGGGCTGGCTCTATCACGGCGATCTGTTCGCGGCCCTCGCCCACCGGCTGGCAGGGGCGCCGCGCCGCAGCCTCCTCGCCTGGGGATGGCGCAATTCCGACATCGACCACGCCCGTTACGGACGCCTCCTGCGGATCGGCCGCGCCCTGTCCGGCTGGCCCGGCCTCGTCGTCTCCAACAGCCAGGCCGGTGCCGATTTCCACTGCGGCCTCGGCTACCGCCCACGCCGCCTCGCGGTGATCCCCAACGGTATCGACACGGTGCGCTTCCGTCCGGATACGGCGGCCCGAGCCGTGATCCGGGCGGAACTCGGCATCCCCGAGGATGCGGTCGTGGTGATCCACGCCGCCCGGCTCGACCCGATGAAGGACCACGGCGCCGTGCTCGCCGCCGCCGCGCTGGTGCCGCAGCTACGGTTCGTCCTGGCGGGTGCGGGTACCGAGACACTGGCCCTGCCGCCCAACGCCATCGCCCTCGGGCGCCGTGACGACCTCCCCCGCCTCTATGCGGCCGCCGACATCGTCCTTTCGACGTCCGCCTTCGGCGAGGGCTTCTCCAACGCCCTCGCCGAAGGCATGGCGGCCGGCCTGGTGCCGGTGGCGACGCGGGTGGGTGATGCCGGCCTCATCCTCTCCGGAAGCGGCCGGCTCGTCCCGCCCGGCGATCCCGCCGCCGTGGCCTCGGCTCTGGCCGACCTCGGCGCCCTCGCCCCGATCGCCCGCCGCGAGACCGGGCTTGCGGCCAGGGCCCGGATCGTGCGCGCCTTCGGCATCGACGCGATGGCCGCAGGCTTCTTGGAAGCCTGGACGCAGGCGGGAGCCAGCCTCGACCCAGCGGCGGATCGGGGTCGGTAGATCGATCTCCTTCAAATCCCCAATCGATCGCAACAGTTCTTCTACGGTCGCGGAAAAAGCTTATCGATACAGAAGGTTGTTGTCGTTCCCGCAGTGTTGGCGATTGCCTCCCGCGGGGCGACGCGATATCCCGGCGCCTTCCGATCTTCGGACGGGTCGCCCGCGCGGCGGCCGTCCCTCCAGGAGCATCAGACCCCATGGCCGAGACGTCCTCTTCCGCCAAGGTCGGCCACGGCCGGATCTATGGTTCGATCACCGAGACCATCGGCAACACGCCCCTGGTCCGCCTCAACCGCATCACCAAGGAGCGCGGGATCGAGGCCGAGATCCTGCTCAAGCTCGAGTTCTTCAACCCGATCGCCAGCGTGAAGGACCGCATCGGCGTCAACATGATCGACGCCCTCGAGGCATCGGGTCGGCTCAAGCCCGGCGGCACCCTGGTGGAGCCGACCTCCGGCAACACCGGCATCGCCCTGGCGTTCGTGGCGGCCGCGCGCGGCTACCGCCTGATCCTGGTCATGCCCGAGACGATGTCCCTGGAGCGTCGCAAGATGCTCGCTTTCCTCGGTGCCGAGCTGGCGCTGACCCCCGGCCCGCAGGGCATGAAGGGCGCTATCGCCAAGGCCGAGGAGCTGCTCGCCGAGATTCCGGGCGCGGTGATGCCCCAGCAGTTCTCGAACCCGGCCAACCCGGAAATCCACCGCAAGACCACCGCCGAGGAGATCTGGAGCGACACCGGCGGGCAGCTCGACGCCTTCGTCGCCGGCGTCGGTACCGGCGGCACCATCACCGGCGTCGGCTCGGTGCTCAAGCCGCGCCTGCCGGGCCTGCGGGTCGTGGCCGTGGAACCGGTGGATTCGCCCGTGATCTCCGGCGGCCAGCCCGGCCCGCACAAGATCCAGGGCATCGGTGCCGGCTTCATCCCGGAGAACCTGCACCGCGACGTCGTCGACGAGGTCATCACGGTCTCCAACCAGGAAGCGTTCGATACCGCCCGCCTGGTGGCGCGGCTCGAAGGCATTCCGGGCGGCATCTCCACCGGCGGCAACGTCGCGGCCGCCCTCAAGCTCGCCGAACGTCCCGAGTTCCGGGGCAAGCGCATCGTCACCGTCGCCTGCTCGTTCGCCGAACGCTACATCTCCTCGGCGCTGTTTGAAGGCATCGGCTGAGGGACGTCCCGGTCGAGCCTGCCTCGGCCGGGTCGCCGGCTCCATGCGGACGGAGCCGGTCGTCGTCGGATCGACCGCGCCGGCCGGAGAAATCCGGCCCGCGCCTTGCACATGACCGGTACGGCCGAGGGCATCGTGGTCCGATGGCGCCGACCGACGAGCGAAATGGACCGCTCAGTCCCCATACGACGGTGCGTGAATACGAATTTGCCTTATGGCAGCGCAGGATGGCGCATGATTGATCAGCGCATTCCGCAACGCAGTAACCCTCTGTTAGACGTCTGTGCCGTTATTTGGAACGGGCATCGTTGCGGCCGCGAGGCGGCGGGCACGGTGCAAGACGCGGGGAGCGGTGATGCTGGCGCAGGATTTCCTGACGTTCCATGAGGCGTCGCGGCGCGGCGGCGTGATCCTGTCCTTCGGTGGCGACCTCTCCGAGAACGTCCTGTTCTCGCTCGGCGAAGTCCTGAAACTGCGCATGAGCCAGGGCGAGACCGACGCCTCCGTCGCCAAGCGGGTGTTCTCGATCTTCGTCGAGCAGGCGCAGAACATCATCCGGTACTCGGCCGACAAGCTGCCGCGGCCGCAGGACAAGGCGCCGGGCCCGACCGGCCTCGTCAGCGGCGGCATGATCGTCGTCGGCGTCGAGGAGGGCCGGTTCTTCGTCGTGTGCGGCAACGAGGTGCCGCAGGCCGACGTGCCGACCCTGAGGAGCCGGCTCGCGCACATCGTCGGCCTGTCGAGCGAGGAGTTGAAGCGCTTCTACCGCGAGAAGCTGCGCCAGGCGCCCGACGAAGGCAGCCTCGGCGGCAGCATCGGCCTCATCGAGATCGCCCGGCGGTCGAGCGCGCCGGTCGAATACGACTTCCACGACATTGCCGGCGACCGCTGCCTGTTCTGCCTCAAAGCCTATATCTAGACGGTGGTTCTGCGATGGACAGAATTCAAATCCCCGCCACCGACCGATCGCCCGCGGTGGACTTCGATTTTTCCGCAGGCCTGCTGCGGATCCGCGGCGAATCGTACCCGGAGGATGCCGCGGCCTTTTTCGGGCCCCTGCTGCAATCGCTGCGCGCCTATCTCGGACAGGGCGGCGAGGACGCGGTGACGGTGGAGGTCGCCCTGGCCTACTTCAACAGCTCCAGCGCGAAGGCGCTCATGAACCTGTTCATGGCGCTCGAAGACGCCGCCGCCGAGGGCCGGCCGGTGGCCATCCGCTGGTTCTACGCCGAGGGCGACGACACCATCCAGGAAGCCGGCGAGGATTTCGCCTCCGATTTCTCCTACGGCAGCTTCGACCTCGTGACGGCGCCGCAGGCCGAGGAGGCACGCCGATGAGGGCGAAGGCCGGCGCGGCGATGGTCCAGGCTCCCGTCGTCCAGGGGCCCGTCATCCAGGGGCCCGTCATCCAGGGTCCCGTCATCCAGGGTCCCGTCATCCAGGGTCCTGCCGTGGAGGAATTCAGCCTCTACGATGCCGAGGAGGCCGTCCTCGTCAGCACGACGGAGATGCTGGCGGGGCTCACCGAGATGGCCGGGGGGGTCAGGAGCCTCGCCGATTCCTACCGCCGCAGCCTGCGCGAGCAGAAGCGCCTCGTGCGGATGAGCGACCGCATGCAATCCGAATTGCAGAAGGCCAACCATTGCCTGGCCGAGCAGCGACGCGACCTCCAGTCGCTCAACGAGGCCTTGGAAGGCGAGATCCGGCATCGCACGCGCCTCGAAGGCGAGCTGCGGCGCCTCGCCGACATGGACGACCTCACCGGCGCCCATGCCCGCCGCCACTTCCTCGAGGTCGGCGAGCGCGAATGGGCGCGGCATCGGCTCTCGCAGGCGCCGATCTGCGTCCTGATGCTCGACCTCGACCGTTTCAAGCGCCTGAACGACGGTTTCGGCCACGGCGCCGGCGATGCCGCCCTCAAGGCGTTCGTGGCGGCCTGTCGCGACCGCTTGCGGCCCGATGACGTCATCGGGCGGATGGGCGGGGAGGAATTCGCCGTGCTGCTTCCCGGGGCGGACAGGCTCACGGGGCTCGCCGTGGCGGAAACCATCCGCGAGGCAGTCGCCGCGACGGAGGTGGCCTGGGACGGCGCGACGCTGTCGATCACCGTGAGCGTCGGTGCCGCGGCGGCCGTGGCGGGCGAATCCATCGAGGCGGCACTCCGCCGGGCCGACGCCGCTCTCTACTTCGCCAAGCACACCGGCCGGAACTGCGTCTGCGACGCCGCCGAGCCGATGCCCGGGATGGTGTGACGCCGATGACGGACGCGCCCGACCTCGCCCTCGATCCGGTCCCGCGCCGCAACCGCTCGCTCCGTGGCGGCGGCCCCTTGAGGGGCGACGATTTCGTCGCGCTCGCCGGCTTCGCGGACGTCGCGGGCGAGGCGACGGAGACGGGCATGCGTCCCGGCGCCCTGCGCGGCGCCGCCCGCGGCCGCGACCTCGACAGCCTGGCCCACACGCTGTTCCTGCGCATCTATCCGGTCATCGCGGTGGTGGTGCTGGCGACCCAGATCGGGACCGCCTGGGTGAACTACACGGACGCGATGCGCCTCTACGGCGAGCGTGCGACCCTGCTCGCCACCCTCACCGCCCGGGCGATCGGCCGGCCCGACTGGGCCGCCAACCCGGAGATCTACCGGCCGCAGGTGCAGGCCCTGGCCCTCGACCCCGCCTTTCGCTTCGCTCGGTTGACCGACGCCGCCGGCGCCCCTGTCATGACCATCGGCGAGACTCCGCGGACACGCAGTTGGGACACAGTCCAGACGGTGGCGGAGCTGACCGTCGCCGGCGAGCCGGCGCCGGTGGGTACCCTGACCCTCGGGCTGTCGACGGAGGCCCTGCGCGGCAATGCCGAGAAACAGGCGCTGATGGCGCTCGGGGCCAGCCTGATCCTGATGATGGCCTTCGTGCTCACCCTGCACGCCAATGTCCGCCGCCACGTCCTGACGCCCCTCAAGCGCCTGCTCGCCGCCATGCGCGAGGTCGAGCACAAGCGCTGGGTGTCGGTGGACCTCGGGGGCGCCGCCCGCGCCAGCAACGAGATCGACGTGATCTCGTCGGCCTTCAACCGCATGGTCGACGGCCTTCGCAGCGGTGACGAGGCCCGGACCCTGCTCGCGCAGCTCGAAAGGGCGCATCGAGACCTCGAAGGCGCCAATCGCCTTGTGATGGAGAGCATCGGCTATGCCCGCCGCATCCAGACCTCCGTGCTGCCGGACCGCCTCGCCCTCAGCGAGGCGGGGGTCGAGATCGCCGTCCTGTGGGAGCCGCTCCACCTCGTCGGCGGCGATTATTTCTGGCTGGAACAGTTCGACGACCTCAGCATCGTCGTGGTGGCCGATTGCACCGGCCACGGCGTGCCCGGCGCCTTCATCACACTGATCGTCGCCACCGCCCTCGATCGCATCCTGCACGAACGCGGCCTGCGTTCGCCGGCGGAGATCCTGGCGGCCCTCGACGGCATGGTGCGGACCCAGCTGCGCCAGGACGGCCGCGGCTCGGATTCCGACGACGGCCTCGATTGCGGCATCTGCCTGTGGAATCGAGCCGAGGGCACCCTGCGGTTCGCCGGTGCCGGCCTGTCGCTGACCGCCATCGGACCCGGCGGCGCCGTCCGGATCAAGGGCGGGCGACGCGGCATCGGCTACCCGCGCCATGGAGAGACGATGCCGGATATCGCGGACGTGACGGCGCCCGTCGAGCCCGGCCAGGTCTTCTACTTGATGACCGACGGCATCTGCGACCAGATGGGAAACCCGCAGGGCGGTGGACGACGCCTCCTCGGTCACAGGGGGGTGACGGACATCCTCCTCGACGTGCGCGACCGGCCCTTGAGCGCTCAGGTGGCCGCCCTCGATGACGCCTTGACGGCCTATCGTGGCGGCGAGGCCCGTCGTGACGACATGACCCTGGTGGCCTTCAGGCCGGATCCCGAGGTCGTCCGTTCGGCCGGCTGACGGTCGCTCCCGTCTCGGAGCGACGACGCAGGGGAGCAACCCCGATGGACTGGCCCGGGTTGTCCTCCCGATAGGAGATCGATCCGATGACCGATAGCACCACCCCGACCAGGACCGACGACGCCGAGGCCCGCGCCAAGACCCTCGCGGATGCCGCGCGCACGGCGGATACGGATCTCGACAAGAACGAGGAGGCTTCCGAGGCGATCGATCGGGCGACAGCCGCGGTCGGCCGGGACGAGGGCTGAGCCATGGCCGGCACAAGCGTGACCCCAAGCGCCACCGTCACCCGCAAGCCCGACGATGTCGGTACGCAAGGCGATCCCGCCGTCGGCGGCGGCCATGCGACGCCAGAGCAGGCTGCCCTCACCAGCCAGGGCACGGGCGGACGGTCCGACGCCGATCGTCGCGACGAATGGTCGGAGAACGGTCCTGCCGGCCGGGCGCCGGTGCCCGTGGGCGGTTCGTCCCAAGGCGAATCCGACAAGACGATGGCCCGTCCCGGCGGTGAAGAACGCCGGATCGTTGACGACCACGAGACCGGGAAGACGAAGGACGGAGGTTTACATGATCGACGAGAATAAGGCCGCCGAGCCACCGCCGGGCAAGGCGACGGAGCCGAAGAAGGAACCGGTCAACATCGCCCCCGATGCGGTGATGGACCCCAACGAGAAGACGGACGGCAAGCCGGGCCATGGGCCGAAGGGCGAACCGTCGTCGGATGGCGAGACCGACCCGGGCGGCAGCTGAAGGCCTTTCCGGCGGCTCGGAATCGAAAAAGGCCGGGCTTTGCGCCCGGCCTTTTGTCTCTCAAACGTCGGTGTCGGCCCGGATCAGGCCACCGCTTCCTTCGAACGCTCGAAGCGCTTGCGCTCGTTGGGGTCGAGGTGGATCTTGCGCAGGCGAATGGACTTGGGCGTGACCTCCATCAGCTCGTCGTCCTGGATCCAGGCGAGGGAGCGCTCCAGGGTCATGCGGATCGGCGGCGTCAGGCGCACGGCCTCGTCCTTGGAGGTGGTGCGGATGTTGGTGAGCTTCTTGCCCTTGAGCACGTTCACCTCGAGGTCGTTCTCGCGGTTGTGCTCGCCGATGATCATGCCCTGGTAGACCTTGGCGCCGGGCTCGATCATCATCGGACCGCGATCTTCCAGGTTCCACATGGCGTAGGCCACGGCCTCGCCCTTGTCGTTGGAGATCAGCACGCCGTTGCGGCGGCCGGGCATCTCGCCCTTGTAGGGCTCGTACGCCTTGAACAGGCGGTTCATGATCGCGGTGCCGCGGGTGTCGGTCATGAGTTCGCCCTGGTAGCCGATGAGGCCACGGGTGGGCGCATGGAAGACGAGGCGCAGGCGGTTGCCGCCCGAGGGCTTCATCTCGATCATCTCGGCCTTGCGCTCGGACATCTTCTGCACGACCACGCCCGAGTATTCCTCGTCGACGTCGACCACGACTTCCTCGACCGGCTCGAGGATGCCGCCGTCCTCGTCCTTGGAGAGCACCACGCGCGGACGCGACACGGCGATCTCGAAGCCCTCGCGGCGCATGGTCTCGATCAGGATCGCGAGCTGCAACTCGCCGCGGCCCGAGACGTAAAAGGAGTCCTTGTCGGCGGCCTCCTCGATCTTGAGCGTGACGTTGCCCTCGCCCTCCTTGAACAGGCGGTCGCGGATCATCCGGCTCGTGACCTTGTCGCCCTCGGTGCCGGCAAGCGGCGAATCGTTGACGATGAAGGACATGGTGACGGTGGGCGGATCGATCGGCTGGGCCTGGATCGGTGTGTCCACCTGCGGGTCACAGAAGGTGTCGGCGACGGTGCCCTTCACGAGGCCGGCGATGGAGACGATGTCGCCCGCCTCGCCGAGGTCGATCGGCGCCCGCTCGAGGCCGCGGAAGGCGAGGATCTTCGAGACGCGGCCGGTCTCCACGAGCTTGCCCTCGCGGTCCATCACCTTGATCGCCTGGTTCGGCTTCACGGTGCCCGATGCGATGCGCCCGGTGATGATGCGGCCGAGGAAGGGGTTGGCCTCCAAAAGCGTGCCGAGCATCCGGAACGGACCCTCCTCGGTCTTGGCCGGGGGCACGTGCTCCAGCACCAGATCGAACAGGGGGGCGAGGCCGTCCTCCTGCGAACCGTCCGGTGAGGTCGCCATCCAACCCGAGCGGCCCGACCCGTAGAGGATGGGGAAGTCGAGCTGGTCGTCGGTGGCGTCGAGCGCCGCGAACAGGTCGAACACCTCGTTGACGACTTCCGTGATGCGCGCATCCGGACGGTCGACCTTGTTGATGGCGACGATCGGCTTGAGGCCGATCTTGAGGGCCTTGCCGACCACGAACTTGGTCTGCGGCATCGGGCCTTCGGCCGCGTCCACCAGCACGATCACGCCGTCGACCATCGACAGGATGCGCTCGACCTCGCCACCGAAGTCGGCGTGACCGGGGGTGTCGACGATGTTCACCCGGGTGTCCTTCCAGACGACCGAGGTCGCCTTGGCGAGGATGGTGATGCCGCGCTCCTTCTCGAGGTCGTTCGAGTCCATCGCCCGTTCCTCGACCCGCTGGTTGTCGCGGAAGGAGCCGGATTGCGACAGCAGCTTGTCGACGAGCGTCGTCTTGCCGTGGTCGACGTGGGCGATGATGGCGATGTTGCGCAGCTTCATGGGGTATCCGAAGCGAGTCGAGCCCGTCACGCGACAGACCGCGGAAATGCGGCCGGCAACGCCGGGTCCTTCAATCGAGCTATCGCGCCGCAATATAAGGTCGCGCCCCATCCGGCAAGGGCAGTGTCGGCATCGCCCCGCGACGGGCCGCGGTTTCGCGGCACCGGAAGATGCACCGTCCGGCACGGGCAGCGTCGGTGATCGACGTTCACGAATGCGTTGATTGCCCCGTCCCGGGACCGCGAGAGGTCGACGCGTTAACCATCCGGTAACCATGCGGGACGTCAATGATTGGGTAAGGAATCGCGAGAGACCGTGACCCAGACCTCCCCCACCCGCCGTGCCGTCCAGATTCGGGGCCGGGCCTTCAAGGCCCTGATCCTGACTCCGGCGACGCCCATCGACGACTGGTTCGTCGATATCGACGCTTCGCTGAGGCGCTCGCCGACCCTGTTCGACGGTCGCCCGGTGATCCTCGACGTGGCGACCCTGGCTCCCGACCGGCTCGGCCTGCAGGCCGTGCTCGCCGGGCTGACAGCCCGCAAGATTCGCATCCTCGGCATCGAGGGTGCGGCCCCGGCCCTCTCCGATCTCGCGTTCCCCCCTCTCCTTTCCGCCGGCCGGCCGGTGGCGACCATCGAGATCCCGGTCGAGCCCTCGGAGGCCGACCTGACATCGCTGGTCGTCGAAGGCTCGGTCCGGTCCGGTCAGTCGATCGTCCACCGCGGCGGCGACGTCACGGTGATGGGGTCCGTCTCCTCGGGGGCGGAGATCCTGGCCGGCGGCTCGATCCACGTCTACGGCGCCCTGCGCGGCCGGGCCATCGCGGGTGCGGCCCGCAACCCGCGCGCACGCATCTACTGCCGCAAGTTCGAGCCCGAACTCCTCGGGATCGACCGCCTCGTCCGCACCGCCGAGGACATGGGACCGGCCTTCCGCGGACGTTCCGCGCAGGTCTGGCTCGACGGCAGCGCCATTAAGATTGCAGCTCTGGAATAAGGGAACAGACCCACGATGGCCAAAATTCTGGTCGTGACTTCAGGTAAGGGCGGCGTCGGCAAGACGACCACCACGGCCGCCCTCGGGGCGGCACTCGCACAGGGCGGCGCCAGCGTCGCCGTGGTCGACTTCGACGTCGGCCTGCGCAACCTCGACCTCGTCATGGGGGCCGAGCGCCGGGTCGTCTACGACCTCATCAACGTCGTGAACGGCGACGCCAAGCTCAACCAGGCCCTCATCCGCGACAAGCGGCTCGAGAACCTGTCGCTGCTCCCGGCCTCGCAGACCCGCGACAAGGATGCCCTCACCGATGCCGGCGTCGCCCGCGTCATGGAGGAACTGCGCGAGAAGTTCGACTGGGTGATCTGCGATTCCCCCGCCGGCATCGAGCGCGGCGCCACGCTGGCCATGCGCCACGCCGACCTCGCCGTGGTGGTGACGAACCCGGAGGTGTCCTCGGTGCGCGATTCCGACCGCATCATCGGGCTCCTCGACTCCAAGACGGTCAAGGCCGAGCGCGGCGAGACGATGGAGAAGCACCTCATCCTCAGCCGCTACGACCCCTCCCGCGCCGAGCGCGGCGACATGCTCAAGATCGACGACGTGCTCGAGATCCTCTCGATCCCGCTGCTCGCCATCATCCCCGAGAGCATGGAGGTCCTGCGCGCCTCGAACGTCGGTTGCCCGGTGACCATGAACAACCCGCAGAGCGCGCCGGCCCGCGCCTACATCGACGCGGCCCGTCGCCTCAACGGCGAGACCGTGGCGATGACCGTGCCCTCCGAGAAGAAGTCGTTCATGGACAAACTGCTCATGCGGAGGGCGGCATGAACCTGTTCAACATCTTCAGTCTTTTCAACCGCCGCCCCACGGCGCGGGTCGCCCGCGACCGGCTGCAACTGATCCTCGCCCATGAGCGCGCCGGCGCCGGCGGCTCGGACCTCGTGCTGCTCTTGCGCGAGGAGATCCTGGCCGTCATCGCCAAGCACGTCACGGTGGAGCGCGACAAGGTCCAGATCCGCCTGGAGCGCGGCGTCGGGGTCTCGACCCTGGGCGTCGACATCGAACTGCCGGTTCAGGTCAGCGGCCGCCTGGCGGCGGCGTGAGGCCTGTATCCTCCATGCACCGACGCATCGCGGCCTGACGCCGCGATGCCGACCGAAGACGCCAAGCACCGCGCCAAACGCTTCAACGAGGGTGTGAAGCTATTGGCGACGCTGTTCAACTCCCTGTCGATCGCAACCTTCGGCGCAGCCTTCGTGGTGCCGTTCGCTCAGCGTCATCTCGACGTGTTCCGTGACGGCGGTTGGGTTTTGCTTTCCGCTGCCACAAGCCTACATCTCGTCGGACAGATCACGTTGCGCTTTGTCCGGTCGGAGGATTGAACGCCATGACCTACGGTTACGCGCTCCAGGTCGCCGGCGTCGCCCTGGCGATTTCCGTCATCGGCTTGACCTCGGTCTGGATCGCGGCCCGTAACTTCGATCGTAACACCCGGGCGATCGAGGATCGCGGTCGCGCCGACCGGCGACCGTAAGACCTCACGCGCCGATGAAGACGCCCGCGATGGTGGCGCTCGTCAGGTTCGACAGGGTGCCGGCCAGAATTGCGCGCACGCCGTAGCGCGCCACCTCGCCCCTGCGCTCGGGCGCCAGCGCCGAAAAGCTCGCCAGCTGCACGCCGATCGAGGCGAGGTTGGCGAACCCGCACAGCGCGAAGCACAGGATCGCGGTCGTGCGCGGGTCCAGCGTGCCGGCCACCAGGGTCGGCGAGAGCTGCGCGTAGGCCAGGAACTCGTTGAACACGATCTTCTGGCCGATGGCGCCGCCCACGAGCTCGGCCTGCTCCCAGGGCACGCCCATCAGCCAGGCCAGCGGCGCCAGGGCGACGCCGAGCACCCCTTCGATGGTCAGGGCCGGATAGCCGACCAGGCCCGCACTCCAGCCGACGATCCCGTTGAGGAGCGCGATGAGCCCGACGAAGGCGATCAGCATCGCTCCCACCGAGACCGCCACCGCGAGCCCCTTCTGGGTGCCGTCGGCCGCCGCCTCGAACACGTTGGTGGCACGCCTCTCGCCGAACTCGACCCGGGTGGTGGTCACCCGCGTCGGCTCCGTCGAGGGAACGAGGATCTTGGCGTAGAGGAGCCCGCCGGGGATCGCCATGACGCTCGCCGCCAGAAGGTAGGTCATCGGCACGCCCAGCGCGGCGTATCCCGCCAGGATCGAGCCCGCCGTGGAGGCCGCCCCGCTCGACATCACCGCGAACAGTTCGGCCCCCGTGAGCAGCATCAGGAACGGGCGCAGCGCCACCGCGATTTCGCTCTGCCCGATGACGACGGTGATCACGGCCGAGAAGGTCTCGATCGGCGAGGTGCCGAGGAGGCGCTGCAGCGCGGCCCCGAGGACGCGGGCCAGGGCCTGCATCACCCCGAAATGGTACAGGAGCGCGATCAAAGCCGAGACGTAGAGGATCGGCGGCAGGATGCGCAGGGCGAGGATGAAGCCCGAGCCACCGAAGAGTTCGAGCATCCTGGGTTCGACGAGGGCGCCAAACAGGAGCGCGACCCCGCGGTCGCCATAGCCGAGGACGGTCTGGACCAGACCGGCGGCCGCCTCGAGGCCGGCCCGCCCGGCCGGCAGGAACAGGACGAGGGCGCCGAGGGCCACCTGAAGCCCGAGCGCGGCGAACACGATCCGCGGCCGGATCGCCCGCCGGTCGGTGGAAAACAGCACGGCGACGCACAGGAGGAACGCGAGGCTCGCACCGGCATGGATCAACTTGTCGGTCATGGTCCCCCACCCGGCCCGTCTACGGCGGCCATGGCGGAGCCAGCAAGCGCGATGCCGCGGGAAACGGGAACAGGCGCCGGCATTCACCCGTTATGGTCAAGCTGCGCCGTCGTTCCGGCGCTCCATCGATCGAAACGGAGTCAAGCCATGAGCCTGATCGGACGCCTCGTCACCAAGATCCTCGGCACCGAGGACCGCACCGTCGTTCGCGACACCCGCAATTCCGATTCGAGCAACGCCATCGGCCGGCTCGTGACGAAGCTCCTGCGGAAGTGATGTCGGCGCTGTGACGGAGACCGCGCCGGGCGTCACGCCGCCCGGCGCTTGCTCTTTTTCTCCCGGCCCTGGCCCGGCGCACTCTTGCCGGCCCTCGACCGGTCGAGGACGAAACGGGCGTAGTCGTCCATGTCGCCGGCGAACGGCTTGACGGTGTTGTCGGCCGCCAGCCAGAGCCGATCGGCGACGAGTTCCATCAACGAGCGATCGTGGGTGATGAGGATGACGGCGCCGCCGTAGTCGTTGAGGGCGTCAAGAAGCGCGCGGCGGCTGTCGATGTCGAGGTGGTTGGTCGGCTCGTCGAGGATGAGCAGGTGCGGCGCCTGCATCGCGACGAGGTTGAGGAGCAGCCGCGCCCGCTCGCCGCCGGACAGCGAATCGACCGTCGTCTCCTGCTTGTCGAACCCGAGGCCGAAGCTCGCCAGCTTGGCACGGCGCGAGGACTCGCTGTCGTCGGGCCGCTCGCGCCGGATGATGGCGAGCGGCGTGTCGTTGGGGTCGAGGGCCTCGATCTGGTGCTGGTGGAACCACCCGACCTGGACACGGCCCTCGCGTACCATGCGCCCGTCCCGCACCCGCAGCGCCCCCGCGGCCATCTTGGCGAAGGTGGACTTGCCGGCGCCGTTGACGCCGAGGAGCCCGATCCGGTCGTCGACGTCGAGCGTGAGGTTGAGGTCGCGCAGCACCGGCGCGTCTTCGCCGTAGGCGATGGTGGCGTCGGTGAGGTGCATCAGCGGCGGCGCCAGCGGGCGCTTCGGGGACGGCAGGTGGAACGGCGCCACGTGCTCCTCGATGGTGGTGGCGATCGGCTCCATCTTGGCGAGACGCTTCATGCGCGACTGCGCCTGGGCGGCCTTGGAGGCGGACGCCTTGAAGCGGTCGATGAAGCTCTGCAGGTGTGCGCGCTCGGCCTCCTGCTTCACCTTCGTCGAGGCCTGGAGCCGCGCCTTCTCGGCCCGGCGTTTCTCGAAGTCGTCGTAGCCGCCCGTGTAGAGTTCGAGCTTTTCGCCCGCGACGTGGAGGATCGCGTCGACCGAGTTGTTCAGTAGCTCGCGGTCGTGGCTGATGATCAGCGCCGAATGCGGGTAGCGCTTGAGGCGCGCCTCCAGCCAGAGCGCGCCTTCGAGGTCGAGATAGTTGGTGGGCTCGTCGAGCAGCAGCATGTCGGGCTCGGCGAACAGCGCGGCGGCGAGCGCCACCCGCATCCGCCAGCCGCCGGAGAACTCCGCCATCGGGCGGGCGAGGTCCGCCACGGAGAACCCGAGGCCCGCCAGGATCTCGCCGGCACGGGCCGGGGCCCTGTCGGCATCGATCTCGATGAGCCGGCCGTAGATCTCGCCCATACGCTCGGGCTCGGCGGTCTCGAGTTCGAGGTTGAGGGATTCGCGCTCGAGGTCGGCCGCCAGGATGGTGTCGATCAGGCTCACCGGTGTCGCGGGATGTTCCTGGTCGACGGAGGCGATGCGGGCGGTCTTGGGCAGGGACACCGTCCCGCTGTCGGGCTGGAATTCGCCCAGGATGATCTTGAACAGGGTCGACTTCCCGACCCCGTTGCGCCCCACGAGGCCGACCTTGGAGCCCGGAGGGACGGAGACGCTTGCCCGATCGAAGAAGCGGCGGCCCCACGCGTTGAAGGTCAGGTCTTCGATCTGGAGCATGGCGGACAATCAGGAGCGGCAGGCGGGCCGAGGGGCCGGCCTTGTCGCGCGTTCCTACCGCAGCGCAGCATGATGTGCGAGGCCCGCCGTCGCGGGTCTGGTCACCGCGCGGCGACGATGGCCTTCACCAGCGGCGCGGTCGGCACGGTCCTGAACCAGAACGAGCCGGTGCGGCCCTTCTCGTAACCGTCCTGGTAGAGTTTGCGCATGTAGCCGGTGTCGAAGCCGCGCGCCGCGGTGGTGTTGGGCGCCGTCTCGTCGATGTAGGTCAGGTTGAAGCCGATACCGTTGGCACGGGTGAAGGCGTAGGTCGAAGCGAGGGTGGCGCGGCTGCGCGAGCGGCTGGCGGTGGTGAACGACCGCTCGACGATGGAGAGGGTATTGTTCTGGGCGAGGTCGAATTCGGGCTCCAAGCGCCCGTTGATGACCACGTAGATGTCGGATTTGCCGACCTTGCCGCGCAGGCTCCCGTCCTTGAGGAGGAACGACTGCGGCAGCGTGAACACCGGCGTCACCACCGACCCGTCGACATGCATCTCCTGGAAGGCCTTGGGGCCGTCCTGGACGTCGATGAGCTGGGGCGGGAACACCGCGGGGATGCTGGCCGAGGCGGTGAGCACGTCCCGGAACAGGCCGACCGCGTTGGGGCCGCCGCTCGTGGCGATGGCGCCCATGTTCCAGATCACCGCCCGCTGCGAATCGAGGTTGGTGGTCACCACGAGGAGCCGGCGACCCTTGGCGTGGGCCTCGGCCACCGCCACGAGGAGGTCGGGGGTGACGAACCGGCCGACGAGGTCGCGCAGGCGCCCGTCGCCGAACAGGCCGGAGCCGAACAGGACGTTGGTGACGCTCGGCGATTGCACCAGGGTCGAGGCGATGCCGCTCGTGTAGATCTCGGTGAGCGTCGCGTCGTAGGCCGGCCCCAGGAACGCGAAGGGCGCGATCAGCGCGCCGGTGCTGACCCCGGACACGAGCGAGAATTCGGGCCGCGTGCCCGAGGCGGTCCAGCCGTTGAGGATGCCGGCGCCATAGGCACCGTCGCCGCCGCCGCCGGACAGGGCGAGGTAGGCGAAGCGCGACGTCTTGGCGTCCTGCCGGGCCACCATGCCGTTGAAGGTGCTCTCGGAAGCATCCGCATAGGCGCGAACGCCCGGGTCCATCCCCGGCACCACCGCCGCGGCGGCCTGCTCGGCGCTGTAGCCGACGCGGGGGATCGAGGAACAGGCACCCACCTGTGCCGCGACCATGCCCGCCACGAACGCGCGGACCCAACCGGAGCGGCGAACCATCGTCATCCTCACGCGTCCGAAGAGCTTGCGTTCGTTGCGACCGACGTGGGGCCGGGTCCGGAACGAGCTTGACCATAGTACCGTTCCGGCGGGCACCGGGCAAACGGCATCGCGCATCGGCGGGGCCGGCCCGGCATTCGGCGCCGACCTGAGGCATTGCGGCGACAGGTCCGGCCCGTGCGTTCAGCGGATCGGAACGTCGCAGGCCGCCAGGATCTCGGGGATCGCCGCCTTGACCTGGAAATAACCCCGGGTGGAGCGCGGCCAGATCGCCTCGTCCCAGGGCCGGCGCAGGCGCGCGACCGACGGCAGGGCGTCCGCCGACGGGCCGACCGGCGCCCAGGGGGCGACGACGGGCGCACCGGTCGCGAAATCCTCGTCCGCGATGTCGGCCGGGCACTGGAAATGCGCTGCGGCTCGGGCCAGGGCGTCGGCCATGGCCGTGCGGTCGGCCTCGATCACCGGATCGGCCGCGCCGTCCGCATGGGCCAGCAGGCCGCCGACCCGAACGACGCGGGCGCCGTCGAGGGGCAGGCTTTCGGGGTGGAGGTCGTCGAGGTGGATGAGGAGCGCGACGTCGCCGCGCGGGCTCGGGTCGGCGGGCGCCAGCTTCGACACCGGTCGGGACGCGGGCTCGTCCAGCGGGTCGGCCGCCTCTTCGAGGCCCTTCGGGTCGAAGCGGCCGTCGGTGTGGCGACGGATGTTGTCGGCCCGCGCCAGATAGTGCTTGCCCCGGGTGTGAAGGCCCGCGACCCACCGCCAGGACAGGGTGTTGCTCGCCGGATCGCCGTCGAGGAGATGGCGCATGAAGAAGTCGGCACCGAGTTCCCAGGGCAGCCGCAGCGTGAAGATCCAGATCGAGGCGAACCACATCCTGGCATGGTTGTGGAGCCAGCCGAACTCCACGAGGTCGCGTGCCCAGTCGTCGAACCCGTCGATCCCGGTCCCGCCGGCGACCGCCTGCCCGTAGGCCTTGCGCAGGCCCGATTCCCGCTCCAGCCGTTCGTGCCCGGCCACCACGCCCCGGCGGTAGTCGGCCCAGATGCCGGGCCGGGTTTCGAGATGGCCCTTGAAGTAGCTGCGCCAGACGACCTCCTGGACGAATTTCTCGGCCGCCGTCGATGCATGGGCGAAGAGGGCGGCCTCCACCACCTCCTGCTCGGTCAGGAGCCTCCGACGCAGGTGCGGCGACAAGGCGGTGGTCGTCGGCTCCGCCGAGGGTCCCCGGTCGGTGTTGCGGGTATCGGCATAGGCGCGGCCCAGGCGCGGGGCGAAGCGCTCCAGGCGTGCGAGACCATCGGCGCGGGTGAGTCTGGCTGTCTGCTGCATGACGGCAAGGGTAGGGCGGCCGCGCGCGGGGGTGATCCGGACACGACGACGCGGCCGTCAGCGGTATCCGGCCGCCTGCAGTTCGAACAGCTCGGCGTAGCGCCCGCCTTGGGCCTGCAACTGCGCATGGGTGCCGGTTTCGAGCACCCGGCCGCCTTCCAGCACCAGGATGCGGTCGGCCATGCGCACGGTGGAGAAGCGGTGCGAGATGATCACCGCCGTCCGGTCCCTGCTGAGATCGCGGAACCGCCGGAACACCTCGAACTCGGCGCGCGCGTCCAGGGCCGCCGTCGGCTCGTCGAGCACCAGGATCTCGGCCTCGCGCATGTAGGCGCGGCTGAGCGCGATCTTCTGCCATTCGCCGCCGGAGAGGTCGACGCCGCCCTCGAAGCGCTTGCCCAGCGGCTGGTCGTAGCCGAGGGGCAGCCGGCCGATCACCCCGTCCGCGAGGCTGCGTCCGGCGGCGGCGGCGATCCGACCGGCGTCGTCCCGGGCCTCGATCCGGCCGACAGCGACGTTCTGCGAGGCCGTGAAGTCGAACCGCACGAAATCCTGGAAGATGACGCCGACGGCGCCGCGCACCGCGTCGAGGTCGTAGGCGCGCAGGTCGCGCCCGTCGAGGAGGATACGGCCCTCGGTGGGGTCGTAGAGGCGGGTGAGGAGCTTGACGATGGTGGTCTTGCCGGCGCCGTTCTCGCCCACCAGCGCCAGCACTTCCCCGGCCGAAAGGCGGAAGCTCAGGCCACGCACCGCCCAGGTCTGCGTCCCCGGATAGCGAAAGCCGACATCCTCGAACACGATCCCCTCCGCGATCGGACGCGGGAACGGCGCCGGCGCGGGCGGCGACCGGATGGTCGGAACGACCGCGAAGAACGAGAACAGGTCGTCGAGGTACTGCGCCTGCGACGCGATCTGGGAGACCCCGAGCAGCAGGCCCTCGATCAGGCCGCGCAGCCGCTGGAACGAGCCGGCGAGAAACGCGAGGTCGCCGATGGAGAACTCGCCGGCCACCGTGCGCCAGACGATGGTGGCGTAGGCGGTGTAGTAGGCGAGCGTGCCGAGCGCGGCGAAGCCCCCGCCCCAGGCGGCACGGCGGATGGCGAGGGAGCGATTGTCGGCCACGAGCTTGTCGGCGATCACCCGGTAGCGGGCGGCGATGTAGCGCTCGAGGCCGAACAGCTTGACCTCCTTGGCCGCCTCCACGCTGGCGCCGAGGTACCGCAGGTAGTCGATCTGGCGCCGCTCGGGCGTCCGGGTCCAGGCCAACCGGTAGCCCTGGCGGTTGAAGTAGGTCTCGTTGAGGAAGGCCGGAACCAAGGCGCCGGCCAGCAGCAGGATCAGCCAGGGCGCGTAGGCCAGGAGGCCCGCGGCGAAGGTGGCCAGGGTGATGAGGTCCTGAACCTGGCCGAACATCTGCGTGATCAGGCTGGAGCGGCCGGTGACCTGGCGCCGCGCCCGCTCGATGCGGTCCTGCTGGGCGCTGTCCTCGAACTGCTCGAGATCGAGGGCGGCGGCGTGGCGCATGAGGCGCAGGCTGGCGGCGTTTCCGTAGAGATCGGCCACGAGCCCGTCGACGAGGGTGCTGAGCCGTCCGAGCAGGTCCGACAGGACCGCCAGCCCGAGCTCCATCGCCACGAGCCCCGCGAGGCGGGCGCGATGCGGATCGGAGATCCAGGCGTCCCAGCCCAACGGGCGCGGCCGCCCGTGCTCGACGACGATGGCATCGAGGATGAGCTTGGCGAGGTAGAGGATCAGGACGGGCAGGCAGGCGCGCACCAGCCGCAGGGCGAGGCTCGCCACGAGCAGCCGCGGGCTGGCGGCGTAGACGAGCCGGACCAGGGCCGGCAGATGGCGCAGGGGCCCGAGGCGGCCGGCCGCGGCCCGGCGCAACCTCGCCGGATCGAAAAAGGAGCGTGAGAGCATGGCCGCGACCATGACGCGGACGCTTCCACGCGTCGATCCCGTCATCCGGTCGCAGCCGGCCGGCGGGTGCACGGCACGATGCCCGAGTGTACGCCGGCGATTGCCGGTGGATGGAGGATGCGGCGGCGCGACGGCTCACCGATGCTCGTGGTAGCGTCCGGCACTATCGTTGCGTGAAGCGGAACACGATGCTCAGCGGTTCAGCCCTCGTCCGCGTCGCGGTCCTCGTCCTCGTGGCGGCCCTGCTCGCGGCACTGGTCCAGATCTTCTGGCCGTCGTCCGGCCAGGAGATCTCCCCGGTTCGGGACGCTCCGGCGACATCGTCGAGCCAGGCGCCGCCGGTGACCAAGCCGCCGCCGCCCGAGGTCCGCAGCGCGCCCGCCGGCCCCGACCCGCGGACCGCCGAGCGCCCACCCGAGCCGAACCCGGCGCGACCGACGCCCCCTCCTCCGGAGCCGCCACCGGCGCCGGAACCGGTCCCGCAGCGCGCGGCTCCGACCGTGTTCGACCAGACCCCTCGCGCCGAGCCCGTCCAGGATGCCGCCGGCGCGGCCGCCGACGCCACAGGCCCGCGCGCGCTGGCGGTGGTGGACCTCAACAGCGCGAGCCTTGCCGAGCTGAACGGGCTGCAGGGTGGCGGCGCCATCGGCAAGGCGATCGTCCGGGGGCGGCCCTACGCCACCGTCGACCAGCTCCTGTCCAAGCGCATCCTCAGCCGGTCGACCTACCAGCGCATCAAGGACCAGGTGACGGTGCGCTGACCCGTCTCGCCGACGGCGGCGCGTGGACCGTGGTGCGGGACGAAACACGACGTCGGCGGCAGCCCTGAGATGTGGCGTCCCGCCGAGGAGCCCTCTACACTCCGCCCCCTGTAACCCGTGCGCCCGGATCGCGTGCGCCTGGACCTGAGAGGACCGACATGCTGACCCAACCCCGTGGCGCGATCCTGCGTGAGGATCTGGGCGTCGAGGAAACCACCAACTCCGACCATGTCGTGCGGTGGGACGGCGAGCGCCTCTATGTCGAGCACGACATCTATCACAACGGCCAGCTGGTCCACCGCAAGTACCGCAAGACCATCACCGAGCCGGTGGCACGCGCCCTCCAGGCCCTCATCAACCGGGCGCAGCAGTAGGTCCCGCGGCCATAGGCTGCCTCTGGAACGGATCGGGTCGTCGACGTCGCCCCGATCCGGACCGCTCGACGATCGGACGGCGATCGGGGGGCGGGACGCTCCTACCGGTTCACCCAGTCGTCTGCGGCGACGATGGCCGCCACCGGGCGGTTCCAGGTCGCCGGCTGGTCGTCGCTCCCCGAGCCGAGGGCGCATTGCACCATGACGCTGTCGCTCCAGCGGCCGTACTTGTAGCCCACCGCCGGCAGGAGCCCGACCCGGGTGAAGCCGCAGGCCTCGTGGAGGCGCAGGGAGGCCTCGTTCCGGGCGTCGATGTAGCCGATCATCTGCCGGTAGCCGCCGGCGGCGCAGGCCTCGATCAGGGCCGGTAGCAGGCGCCGGCCGATGCCGGCGTTCAGGTGGTCGTGGTGGACGTAGATCGAGTGCTTGAGGGTGTAGCGATAGGCCGGCCGCTTCCGGAAGGGCACGGCGTAGGCATAGCCCGCCACCACCCCGTCCCGGTCGGCCACCAGATGCGGCAGCCGCTTCTTGCGCATCGCCTTGCGGCGGCGCTTGAGGTCGTCGGGCTGGAGCGGGTCCTCCTCGAAATCGCCGATGTCGCCGATGCCGCGGCGGATGTGGTGGGCGTAGATCGCCACCATCGCCGGCACGTCGGCGTCCGACGACGGCCGGATGACCACGTCCGGGTCGGACGCGACGGGCGGCCCCGCCAGGCTCACGCCCGGCCCTCGCGCATGACGTAGGTGTAGAACCGGATGGTGCCGTCGGCGGCGACATCGCGGAACACGCCCTGGATCTCGGCCTCGAACCCCGGGAAGAGGTTGGCCGAGCGCTCGAACATCTTGAAGTAGTCCAGCATGGGTTTGGCCCGCTCGTCCAATCGCTCGCCCGGAAGCACCGTGCCGATGCCCGGCGGGTAGACCAGAAGCAAGGTCGTCGCCACACGGCCCTCGGCCTCGGCGATGGGCACGTAATCGACGTTGTTGCGGGTGAGTTGCTGCACCGCTTCCTTGGGGGTCATCACCATCTCGGGCAGGTGCCCCGGCTCGAATTGCTTACGCTGCAGCGTGCTGGTGCCGTGCTCGCGGTGGAAAGCGTGGAAATCCGCGCAGAGGTCGCGCAGGCGCACGCCCTTGTAGCGGTTGGGCCGGCGCCGCACGAACTCGGGCATGGCGTCCTCCAGCGGCACGTTCTCGTCGTGCAGGCGCTTGAAGGCCACGAGCCCCGAGATCAGCGTACCGGCCTTGGAGGATTCGACACCCGGCGTCAGCAGGAAGAGCAGCGAGTTGAGGTCGTTCTTCTCCGGCACGATGCGGTTCTCGCGCAGGTACTGGGCGACGATGGGGGCCGGCACGCCGTGCGCGGCGTATTCCCCCGTGCGCCGGTCGAAGCCGGGGGTGAGCACGGTGAGCTTGTTGGGGTCGGTCATGGCGTAGTCGGGCGCCACGTGGGTGAAGCCGTGCCAGGAGGCGCCCGGCGTCAGCTCCCAGTATTTCGAGTCGCTGGCGAGCTCGTCGGTGGAGATGCTCTCCCACGGCACCTTGCCGTCCGGTCCCTTCACCGTGTCGGGCACGAAGGGGTCGAAGAACCAGCGGCGCAGCGGGTCGCCCTCCTTCTCCTCGAACTCGCGGCGGATGGCGCGGACCTTCTTGCGCCACTCGATGCCGAGCCGAATGGTGTCGTCCCACAGCACCACGCCCGAGCGGCCCTTCATCATCTGCGCGCCGACATCGAGGGAGGCGAACAGCGGATAGAACGGCGAGGTCGAGGCGTGGACGAGGAAGGTCTCGTTGAAGCGCCGGTGCTCGATCCGCCGGGTCTGGCCGCGGATGTGGCTGTCCTTGGTATGGATCTGCGAGGCCTGGGAGAAGCTCGCGAGCTGCTTGTGGGTCGATTGGGTGGCGATGATGCCGGGCGAGGTCTCGTCGAGGTTCTTGAGACCCATGGCGAAGCGGCCCGCGAAGAGCGGGTGGAACTTCATGAAGCCGGCCCAGGCCTCGTCGAAGAGGATGTAGTCGCAGAGGTGGCCGATCTTCTCCAGGATCATCTGGGCGTTGTAGATCGTGCCGTCGTAGGTGCATTGCTCCACCACCGCGACGCGGAACGGGCGCTCGCGCTTCCACGCCTCCTTGTCGGTGACCAGCGGGTTGGTGCGGATCTTTTCCCGGATCGCGGCCTCGTCCAGGGCCTCGTGGTACATCGGGCCGATGAGGCCGAAGCAGTTGCGGTCGGTCTCGAGGAAGACCGGCACGGCGCCGCCGAGGAACAGGGCGCCGTGATGGGCCGCCTTGTGGTTGTTGCGATCGAACAGCACGAGGTCGCCCTCGGCCACGAGCGCCGACAGGACGATCTTGTTGGAGGCCGAGGTGCCGTTGAGGACGAAGTAGGTCTTCTCCGCCCCGAAGATGACGGCCGCCTCCTTCTGCGCCTTGAGGGCCGGGCCCTCGTGGACGAGGAGGTCGCCGAGGTCGAGCACCGAATTGTCGAGGTCGTCGCGGAACACCGCCTCGCCGAGGTGCTCGACGAAGATCCGCCCGATGGGCGAGCGGTTGTAGAAGATGCCGCCGTTGTGGCCCGGACACGTCCAGAGCTGGTTGCCCTGCTCGGCGTAATCCACCAGCGCGCCGAAGAACGGCGTCTTGAGAGTCTCGGCGTACTGCTTGACGCGGCTGACGAGGCCGCGGGCGATGTAGTCGGGGGTCTCTTCGGCGAGGAAGATGTAGCCGTCGATGAAGTCGAGCACCTCGACGGGGATGTCCTCCAGGCGCTTCCTTCGGACCATGATGACGATGGGCATCTCGAGCCCGCGCTTCCTCATGAGGTTGATCAGCGCCGCCGCCTTGCCGTCGAGCCCGCGCTTGCCCCAATCCACCACCATGCAGCCGATGGCGGCGTCGGTCTGGACCGCGATGGCCGCATCCTCGACGCGCCGGGCGCGCACCACCTCGAAGCCGAGCTTTTCGATGGAGGTGAGGATCTGCTGGACGCGCACGCCTTCGAGGTCGTCCGGATCGAAGTTGGGCGCGCACATCAGCACGGTGAAGCGGCGGAAGAAGTCCATGCGGGGGAAGGCTCCGTGGTGGGATCGTCACCGTTGCGACGCGGGATGACGCGGCGATGACGGCGTGCTGGTGATGGGCGCAATGCGCCCGGGGATCAACCGCGCCGACCAGCGACACCGAGGCGGCGGATGACGAGGAACACCGCGAGCGACGAGAGCGCGCCGATCCCCAGGGCGATGGTCGAGCCGTTCTCGAAGTCGGCGAGGAACAGGCCCTTGCTGTTCATGCCGAACACGCCGGTCACCAGGGTCGGCGGCAGGAACAGGGAGGTCAGGATCGAGAGGGTGAAGAGCTGTCGGTTGGTCTGCGCGGCGGTGCGGCCGGCGATCTCGTCCTGGAGCAGGCGGCTGCGCTCGGCCAGCACACCCATGTCGCGGTCGAGGGAATCGATGCGCTGGACGACGCGGGCGGCCATGGTCATTACCGCCTCCGGCAAGGCGTCGCCGTCGTCGTCGGTTTCGGCCTCCAGGCGGTGGAACACGGCGCCGAGGCCGGCGACCTGGCGGCGCAGGCGCACCGCCCGGCGACGGATCGGCGCCAACGGACCGGTGTCGTCGGCACCCGCCCCGTCGAGGATCCGGTCCTCGATGGCGTCGAGTTCCTCGGACATGCGGACGGCGCCCGCCTCCATCGCCTGGACGACGTGGCCGACGAAGAGCTCGAGCAGGCGGGCGGGCGAGGTGACCGTCAGGCCTGCCAGGGCGGCGTCGCGGGCGGCCTCCGCGCAGGCCGTGGCGTGTCGGCGCCCACTGACGAGGTAGCCCTGCCCGAGCACGCAATGCAGCCGGCCGGTGGGTTCGTCGCTCAGCGCGCCGGCAAAATCCCGTTCACGATCGGCGACGACGAGGCCGAACGCCGCTCCATCGACCACCACGCGCTGGTGGCCGTCACGGGCGAAGATCGCCGCGGCCAGACGCGGCGGTCCGAGCCGCCCGGCTTCGACGGAGCCGTGAAGGCGCGCATCGACGAGGTCGACGTGCAGCCACACGAAGCCGGCGGCGGCATCGAGCGGCGGCAGGTCGGCGCCGGGCTCGAGGAGCGAGGCGCGGCCCCGCCCGTCGAAGTGGAGCCCGAAGATCAGGCCGGGAAGGACGGCCTCGTCGGTGAGAAGTCGCGGCATCGGGCCCCGCCGGTTCCTCGCCGGCAAAGTGCCGAACCGTCCCCGGCTCCATCGCGCGTAGCGGCGACACCTTGATGACGCCCTTACCGTGCGTGACGAGGCCGACTCGCGTGGCCGGAAGACGACGCGGGCCGGCCCCTGTCGACCATGCGCCCTACGCCGGCGTGCAATCCATGCCGTTGCGGCGCGCGTTCTCGATGCAGTTCGCCTTGCTGGCGTAGGTTTCCGTGGAGGCGCCGACGATCCTGCCGTTCGATGCCGTGCGGCGCCACCGCCAGCCGGTCCCGCTGGCGTAGATCTCCCAGGTGTCGCCGTCGCGTCCCTTGCAGGTGCTCATCGATGTCCTCACGCAAGAATAACTCTAGGTAGCGAATCAACCTTAAAGAATGTCGGCGTCGGAATCCAGGGGTGCCCGCCGCGGCGTGCGCGACGGCGGGGCGTTTCGCCGAACTGTCACATCGGCATGGTCTAAGCGCCCGAGGGACCTCGAGGCGTTGGAACGACGATGGATCACGGGCGGCAGGCAGGCACCTTCGACATCGAGGCGATCCGCAGGGAGGTCGCCGACGACTTCGACGAAGAACTCGAGATGGAGATGGAGGAGGAGCGCCTCGAACGCCTGGCCGACGCCGTCGCGGGCGATCCCCGCGCTCCGCAGATGGACCGCAGGCTCTACTTCCGCGAGCTGTTCCGCCTCCAGCACGAGCTCGTCCGGCTGCAGGATTGGGTCCAGTCGCAGAAGCTGCGGGTGGTGGTGGTGTTCGAGGGCCGCGATTCGGCCGGCAAGGGCGGCGCGATCAAGCGGATCACCCAGCGCCTCAACCCCCGGGTCTGCCGCGTGGCCGCCCTGCCCGCCCCGAGCGAGCGCGAGCGCACGCAATGGTACTTCCAGCGCTACGTCGCCCACCTGCCGGCCGGCGGCGAGATCGTACTGTTCGACCGCTCCTGGTACAACCGCGCCGGCATCGAGCGGGTGATGGGCTTCTGCACCGACGCGCAATACGAGGAATTCTTCCAGTCGGTGCCCGATTTCGAGCGGATGCTGGTCCGCTCGGGCATCATCGTCCTGAAATACTGGTTCTCGATCACCGACCAGGAGCAGGCCCTACGCTTCCAGATGCGCATCCACGACCCGCTCAAGCAGTGGAAGCTGTCGCCGATGGATGTGGAGTCCCGCCGCCGCTGGGAGGACTATACCAAGGCCAAGGAGGTGATGCTCGCCCGCACCCATATCCCGGAGGCGCCGTGGTGGGTGGTGGAGGCCGTCGACAAGAAGAAGGCCCGCCTCAACTGCATCGACCACCTCCTGACGCAGATCCCCTACGGCGAGGTCCCCCATCCCACCGTGGTCCTGCCCGAGCGGGTGCGCCACGACGACTACGCGCGCCAGCCGGTCCCGTCCGAGATGTTCGTGCCGTCCCGCTACTGATCGGGGGCGGCTACGGGCAGGCCAGGCCGTACCGAGCCACGACGATGTCGCCCTGGCGGGGCGCGTTGAGGGCGAGCGGTGCGGTGCCGCCGCCGTCGATATCGACCCAGCAGCGATCGCGCACGGCGACGACCGCATAGCGCGCAGTGAAGGCTGGCGGCTGCGGCGCCGCGAAACGGCCCCCTGCCCTGCACACGACGGACACCGCGATCTCGCCGGACCTGTCGTAGCGCAAGCGGCGGCTCGCATGCGCGCGCACCGTGAAGGCGGGGCCGCCGTCCTGACTCACCAGGACGGTGTGCGGCGTCTTGTTGGCGACCGTGCGCAGGCACGAGGCCTCGCCCGGCAGGAGGCCGGCCAGAAGGAACAGGGCCGATCCGACGGTGAGGGTCGTGGCGGAGGATGGGCGCATGGCGCTGGACATCTCATCGAATGGGGAGCGGTGCGCTCGGATCGAGGACGCATCGCCCGCGCGGGCTGCCGGGCGGTGAACTCGCCCATCAACTTGCGCTAGGGTCGGGCGTTCCCGTCACCCTGTGCAGGCCATCATGAGCGACAGCCCCGAACTGCTCTTCGACGTCGATCCCGCCGGCATCGCCCGCCTCACCCTCAACCGGCCGCAGGCGCGCAACGCCCTGACGTTCGCGATGTACCAGGGGCTGATCGACCATTGCGCGGCGATCGATGCGGATACCGCGATCAAGGTCCTGGTGATCACCGGTGCCGGCGACCGGGCCTTCGCCGCCGGCACCGACATCGCCCAGTTCCGAAGCTTCGAGACGGCCGAGGATGCCATCGGCTACGAACGGTTCATGGACCAGGTGATGGGGGCGCTCGAACGGCTGCGGGTGCCGACCGTGGCGGCGATCGCGGGCGCCTGCACCGGCGGCGGGGCGGCGATCGCGGCGGCCTGCGACCTGCGCATCGCCACGCGCGACGCCCGGTTCGGGTTTCCGATCGCACGAACCCTCGGCAACTGCCTGTCGCTCGGCAACCTCGCGCGGCTGTCGGCCCTCGTCGGTCCGGCACGGGTCAAGGACATGATCTTCACGGCGCGCCTCATCGAGGGAGACGAGGCCTTGGCGATCGGCCTCGTCGGCGAGGTCGTGGCGGATGCCGCCGCCCTGCGGGACCGCACCGGAGCCCTCGCCACCCTGCTCGCGGGCCATGCGCCGCTGACCCTGCAGGCGACCAAGGAGGGCCTGCGTCGTCTCCAGGACGTCCACGACCGCCCCGACGGCGAGCGCCCCGGCGACGACCTCATCCGGCTCTGCTACACCAGCGCCGATTTCCGCGAGGGAATGGAGGCGTTCCTCGCCAAGCGCGCCCCGAACTGGACAGGCCGCTGAAGCGCCCCCACCTCCATCCCCGCGACGACCGGACGCCGGACCGGTCCCGCCCTATCTCTTCGCGAACAGCCACGGGAAACCCGAGATCCATGATGAGATTCAAAGCTTACGGTGCCGCCCTCGTCCTGGCAGCAGTCGCGTCCGGCGGGGCTCTCGCGGACCAGCCCGGCCCCGACTGGATGACCGCCGATGCGGTCAAGCGCCAGATGCTGTCGTCCGGCTACTCGGAGGTGACCAAGCTGGAGGCCGACGACGGCCATTGGGACGGCGAAGGGATCAAGGACGGCCGCAAGATGAAGTTCGAGCTCGACCCGAAGACCGGTGCGGTCCTCGGCGAGATGCCCGACTGATCCCTGCCGGGTCAGGCCGGCGTCATCCCCTCCGCCGGCTCCACGAAGTTGGCGACGATGACGGCCTTCCGGGCGCGGACGTGGGCGCGCATGAGGGTCGAGAGCGCACTACCGTCGCGGGCGCGCAGCAGGGCGATCATGCGGTCGTGTTCGTCGACGGCCTGGGCCCACTCCGCGGCGGTCTGGTGGACCGAGTAGCGGGAATGCTGGATGCGTCCCGAGAGTCCGGCGTAGATGTGGTTGAGGGTCGCGTTGCGGCTGGCCGACATCAGGCCCTCGTGGATGGCCCGGTTGTAGACGAAATACTTCCTCTGGTCGCCGCGCTTCCAGGCCGCCATCATCGCGGCGTGATCCGCCTCGATCGCCGCGACCTCGTCGTCGCCGATGATCGTGCAGGCGATCTCGGCCGCCGTGGCTTCGAGCCCGGCGATCACCTCGATCATCTCCTCGATCTCCGAGAGGGCGAGGCTGGCGACGCGGGCGCCGCGATTGGGAAGGAGTTCCAGCAGCCCCTCGGTGGCCAGGATCTTGATGGCCTCGCGCAGCGGCGTGCGGGAAATGCCGAACCGCTCCGTCAACTCGCCCTCGTTGACGCGCGAGCGAGGCGGTAGTTGGCCGGAGACGATCAGGTCGCGCATCCGTTCGACGACCTCGTCGTGCAGGTAGCGTCGATTGATACCAGGTGCGCTTTCAGTTTTTGTCATTTGTCAACGCGCTGGTACCGAGCCTTGAAACACGTTTTCGTGTGCAGCCATCGTTAGGCTTCAACCGACGCCGTGTCGAGCGGTACGTGCAGGGTCGAATACGCAGACCCGCATCTGCACGGAGGTATGCACAGGCGGCACCTGAGGGGTGTCTCGACGGACTGGGGTGCCACCCAGGGTCGAATGGTCGCACCTGCGGACCGCCTCGTATCGGAGGTCAGCGAGACCCGCGCTTCTTCGCGCAGCCGGGGCCCCCGGCGTTGGCGCCAAGTGTCCGGGGCCGCCCACTTACCCAGCGAGCGGACGTCGTCAGTGAAAATCCTCGTGCCAGGTCCGGCCGTCGCGCTCGATCAGGGCGATGGCGGCGGTGGGGCCCCAGCTTCCTGCGGGATAGGGGCGCGGCGGCTCCGGCCGGTCGGCCCAGGCCTTGAGCAGGGAGTCGGCCCAGGCCCACGCCACCTCGACCTCGTCCCGGCGCATGAACAGCGTCGCGTTGCCGCGCACCACGTCCATCAGGAGGCGCTCGTAGGCGTCGGGGTAGCGCTGCTTGAAGGTCTCCTCGAACGAGATGTCGAGGTTGGTCGGCCGCAGCCGCATCCCGCCCGGCCCGGGGTCCTTCGTCATGACCTCGAGCTTGATGCCCTCCTCCGGCTGCAGCCGGATGACGAGGCGGTTGGGCTCGCGCCCGAACGATTCGGCGGGGAAGATCGAGAACGGCGAGGCGCGGAACTGCACCACGATCTCGGAGAGCTTCTTCGGAAGCCGCTTGCCGGTGCGCAGGTAGAACGGCACGCCGGCCCAGCGCCAGGACTGCACCTCGAGCTTCAAGGCGACGAAGGTTTCGGTGCGGCTGAGGGTCTCGCCGCCCAGGTCGGTCCGGTAGCCCTCCACCGGCTGTCCTGCCACCGCGCCGGCGGCGTATTGGCCCCGTACGGTGACCGTCTGGACGTCGTGGGGGGTGATCGGCTTGAGGGCGCGCAGGACCTTCAGCTTCTCGTCGCGCACCGAGTTCGCGTCGAGGGTGAGCGGGCTCTCCATCGCCATCAGGCAGAGGAGCTGCAGCAGGTGGTTCTGCACCATGTCGCGTAGCGCACCGGAGGTGTCGTAATAGCCGGCGCGGCCCTCGACGCCGACCGTCTCGCCCACCGTGATCTGGACGTGATCGATGACGTCGGCGTTCCACAGCCGCTCGAAGATGGTGTTGGCGAACCGCAGTGCCAGCAGGTTCTGAACCGTCTCCTTGCCGAGGTAGTGGTCGATCCGGAAGATCTGCTCCTCGGGAAACACCTGGCCGACGGCGTCGTTGATGGCGCGGGCCGACTTCAGGTCCTTGCCGATCGGCTTCTCCAGGACGACGCGGGACTTCTCGCCGATCAGCCCGTGGGCGGCGAGGTTGCGGCAGATCGGGCCGTAGAGGTCCGGCGAGGTCGCCAGATAGTACGGCCGCACCTGATCGGGCCGCTCCGCGAGCTTGGCGGCCAGGGTCGTCCAGCCCTCCTCGCCGGCACCGTCCACCGCCACGTAGTCGAGGTGATCGAGGAAGGCGGCCAGGACCTCGTCGCGCAGGTCGGGGACGGGAACGAACCTCTTGAGGGCGTCGCGGGCTCGCTCGCGAAACCCCTCCGCGCTCATCTCGGAGCGGGAAGCGCCGATGATCCGGCTGGTTCCGGGGATCTGGCCGTCCTTGAAGCGATAGTACAGCGCCGGCAGGAGCTTGCGGGTGGTCAGGTCGCCGGTGGCGCCGAACACGACGCAATCGAACGAGGCGACGGGAATGATGGTGGCCAAGGGCGGCTCCTGGGCGTTGTCACGGACGGTTTTCGGCCATCGACGGAAGTCGGCACGGTGTCGGATACCGTGTCGTGTCGTGCAAGCGAAAGCCGCCGCGCGCCCGCGCCCGCTCCGCCCGGCCTCGAAGCCGGGCTATGCAAGCCCGTCGCCATCCGTGCCGATCCGTCACCCGGCCATGTAGGCGGCGAAGGCGTCCGCATGATCGGGGTGCCAGCGCGACAGGGCCGGCCGGTTCTCGATGACGTCGCCCGCCGCCCAGGCGATGCGTTTCTCGTCCTGGCCCCGCGTCGTCTCGTTGTCGGGGCAGAGGATGTAGAAGTCGCCCCGCTCCATGCCTGCGACCATGAACGAAACGGTCTCCTCCGGCGTCCAGGCGCCGTCTGGCTTGGCGGCCACGCCGCGCGCCCTGGTGAGGCCGGTGTAGACGAAGCCCGGAACGAGGAGGTGGGCGCCGATGCGGACGCCGTCGCGGTTGCGCAGGTCGTGGGCGAGGGCCTCGGCCACCGCCTTCACGCCGGCCTTCGAGACGTTGTAGGGCGTGTTGCCCGGCGGCGTGGTGATGCCCTGCTTCGATCCGGTGACGACGATGGCCCCGGTCTCTCCGCCTTCGATCATCGCCGGCGCAAGGGCGTGGATGCCGTTGACGACCCCCCACAGGTTGGTCCCGAGGATGCGCCGCCAGGTCGCGTCGTCGGAGAACAGGGTGCCGCCGGCCTCGATCCCGGCGTTGAGCATGACGAAGGCGGGCGGTCCGTTCGCGCAGGCGGCCTCGCGCAGGGCCTCCATCGCCTCGCGGCTCGCCACATCGGTCGGACGCGCATGGACGAGGGCGGGGCCTGCCGCGAGCCCCGCGACCTCGTCGCGCGCCGCCTCCAGCGCCGCCCCCGGGAGATCGGCTAGCCAGACCGTCATGCCCCGGCTCGCGCAATGCCTGGCGGCGGCGAGCCCGATCCCGCTGGCCGCCCCGGTGACGATGGCGGTGCGACCGGCGTGAAACACGTCGTCCATGGTGAAACCTCTCACGATCCCTGTCGCGGTCTCACATAGGTTCGCATCCCGTCTCCGGCACCCCGCTCCGGCACCGGTCTGTCCGGCGACGGGACGGGCAGCGGGCTCGCGCACGGCGTGCAGGATGGGAATTTGGTAACCAGCCGCCGCGCATCCTTCCGGGCCTGATCGATCACGAGGCCTGCCCGTGTCTGCGCGTCGCGTACCCGTTTCCGCCCGCCTTTGCGTGGGCCTCTCCCTCGCCGTGCTGATGCTCGGCCCGATGGGTGCGCACGCCGAGCCGGCGCCGCCCGTCGTCGCCGGTGCGGACGTGACGGCTGCCGCCAGGGCGGCGCCGGAGATGCCGGCTCCGGTGCCCTCGGCCGAGGCGAAGCCCGGCGAGCCGGCACCCGCCCGGAAATCCCGCGAATTGCCGCCCATGGTCATTGCCAGGGTCTCGGCCGATCCACTGCCGACCCTGGCGGCCTCGACCTTCCTCGATACCCTGCGCATGGCCGACCGCTACCAGGCCATGGCCGATGCCGGCGGCTGGGGCACCCTCCCCGCTGACCTCGTGATCAAGCCGGGTGCCCGCGATGCCGCCGTTCCGGCGCTGCGCCGGCATCTCGCCATGGTCGGCGATCTCGCCCCCGACACCCCGGTGTCGGACGCGCTCGACGCGCCGCTCGTGGCGGCGGTGATGGCGTTCCAGGCCCGGCACGGGCTGCCCGAGACCGGTCTCGTCGGCCGCCAGACCGTGGCCGCCCTCAACGTTCCGGCGCGGGTGCGCCAGCGCCAGCTCTCCGCCTCGGCCGCCCGCCAGCTCGGCTCGACCTTCGCGTTCGGCGACCGCTACGTCGTGGTGAACATCCCCGCGGCCACCGTCGAGGCGGTGGAGCGCGGTGTCGTGGTCCGTCGCTACGTCGCCGTGGTCGGCAAGCCGGACAAGGCGACACCGAGGATCGAGGCACGCATCTCCAGCGTGAACCTCAACCCGACCTGGACGGTGCCGGTCTCGATCATCAAGAAGGAGATCATCCCGCGCATGCGCAGGGATCCGGGCTATCTCGCCCGCGAGCGCATCCGCATCCTGGGCCCCGGCGGCACCGAGGTCGATCCCACCACCGTCGACTGGGCCGGCGAGAAGGCGGCGACCTACACGCTGCGGCAGGATTCGGGCCTCGACAACTCGCTGGGCCAGGTGCGCATCGACATGCCCAACCGCCAGGCGGTCTACATGCATGACACGCCGTCGAAATCGCTGTTCGCCCGCGACGTCCGCTTTCATTCCCACGGCTGCGTGCGGGTGGCGCAGGTGAAGGAACTGGCCGGCTGGCTGCTCGAAGGGACCCCCGGTCCCCACGGCGCCGGCTCGGCCTGGGGGCCGATCGAGATCGAGACCAGCATCGCCACCAACGAGCGCGTCGACATCAAGCTCACCAAGCAGATCCCGGTGACCTTCGTCTATCTCACCGGCTACGCCACGCCCGACGGCCGGGCGCATTTCCGCGACGACATCTACGGCATCGACAGCCCGGCCGCGGCAGCCGCGCCGGGTCCCGATGTCACCACCACCGGATCGGTGACGCCGCGCGCCTCGCCGAAGCCCGCGGTCACGCCGACGCCCGTCAGGCTGGCGCCCGTCAGGCCGTCCCCCGCGGCGGAGGCGGCCCCGGTCCCGCCCGGCCTCATCCCGTCGCGGTCGGCCGGTCCGACGAATCGGTAAGGATGCCGCGCGGCCGGTTGGATCGGCCGGGGTCGTCGGGGTAGAGCTGTCCCCGCCGATCCCGCGACCGACCCGGAGGCCCCATGACGTCCGTGACCCTGCTGATCGCCCGTGAACTCGGGGTGAGGGAGGCGCAGGTGGCCGCCGCGGTGGACCTGCTCGACGGCGGCGCCACGGTCCCCTTCGTCGCCCGCTATCGCAAGGAGGCGACGGGCTCCCTCGACGACGTGCAGCTACGGGCGCTCGAGGAGCGGCTCGGTTACCTGCGCGAGCTGGAGAGCCGGCGCGAGGCCATCACCGAGAGCATCCGCGCCCAGGGCAAGCTGACGCCGGACCTCGCCGCCGCCATCGCCGCCGCCGACACCAAGGCGCGTCTCGAAGACGTTTACCTCCCCTACAAGCCCAAGCGCCGCACGAAGGCGCAGGCCGCCCGCGAAGCCGGTCTCGCCCCCCTGGCGGATACCCTGCTCGGCGCGCCCGAAAACGACCCGCTGCGGGTCGCCGTGGGCTTCGTCTCGGCCGCCAAGGGCATCGCCACGGTCGAAGAGGCCCTCGAGGGCGCCAGGGCCATCCTGACGGAGCGCTTCGCCGAGGACGCCGACCTCGTCGGGCGCCTGCGCGAGGATTTCTGGCGCTCCGGCAAGGCGGTCTCCAGGGTCGCGAAGGGCAAGGAGGCCGCCGGCGCCAAGTTCGCCGACTACTTCGACTGGAGCGAGCGCCTGGACCGGATGCCCTCGCACCGCATCCTCGCGCTGCTGCGCGGTGAAAAGGAGGAGTTCCTGCGCATCGACCTCGCCGCCGAGGGCGAGGATTCTCCGCCCGGGACGCCGGGGGCCTTCGAACTCGCGATCTGCCGCCGGCACGGCATCTCGGGCAAGGGCCGTCCCGGCGACGGCTGGCTCCTGGAGACCGTCCGGTCCGCCTGGCGCACCAAGATCCGGACGGGAATCAAGGTCGACCTGCGCACCCGGCTGTTCGAGAAGGCCGAGGCCGAGGCGGTGAAGGTGTTCGCCGCCAACCTCAAGGACCTGCTGCTGGCCGCCCCCGCCGGCGGCCGGACCGCGATGGGCCTCGACCCCGGCTACCGCAACGGCACCAAGGTCGCCGTCGTCGATGCCACCGGCAAGGTCGTGGCCGTCGAGACCACCTATCCGCACGAGCCCCAGCGCCGGTGGCAGGAGACGGTCGCCACGCTGGGCCGGCTCTGCCGCCTCCACCGGGTCGACCTGCTCGCGGTGGGCAACGGCACCGCCTCGCGGGAGACCGACAAGCTGGCGGCCGAGATCATCGCGGCCAACCCCGACCTGAGGATGACCAAGGTCTCGGTCTCAGAGGCCGGGGCGTCGGTCTATTCGGCCTCCGCGATCGCGTCGCGCGAACTGCCCGACCTCGACGTCTCGCACCGCGGTGCCGTCTCGATCGCACGTCGGTTGCAGGACCCGCTGGCCGAACTCGTGAAGATCGACCCGAAGTCCATCGGGGTCGGCCAGTACCAGCACGACATCGGCGAGGCCAAGCTGTCGCGCTCTCTCGCCACCGTGGTGGAAGATGCGGTCAACGCGGTGGGTGTCGACGTGAACACGGCCTCCGCCGCACTCCTGGCGAAGGTCTCGGGGCTCGGCGAATCGGTGGCCGCCAACATCGTCTCGCACCGCGACGCCAACGGCCCGTTCCGCACGCGCAAGGCGCTCAAGGCGGTGGCTGGCCTCGGACCCAAGACCTTCGAGCTCTCGGCGGGCTTCCTGCGCATCCAGGGCGGAGAGGACCCCCTCGACCGCTCGGGCGTCCACCCGGAGGCCTACCCGGTGGTGCGCCGGATCCTGGAGGCCACGAAGAGCGACATCACGGCCCTCATCGGCAACGACGCCGTGCTCGGCCGGCTCTCGCCCGAAGCCTTCGCCGATACGCGCTTCGGGGTGCCGACGGTGCGCGACATCATCGGCGAACTGGAAAAGCCCGGGCGCGACCCCCGTCCGGCGTTCAAGACGGCGAGTTTTCGCGAGGACGTGGAGAAGATCACCGACCTCGAGCCCGGCATGCAGTTGGAGGGCGTGGTCACCAACGTCGCCGCCTTCGGCTGCTTCGTCGACATCGGCGTGCATCAGGACGGCCTCGTCCACATCTCGGCCCTCTCCCGCAAGCGCGTCTCGGCGCCCTCGGAGGTGGTGAAGGCCGGCGATGTCGTGAGGGTGCTGGTGCTGTCCGTGGACGTGCCCCGCAAGCGGATCGCCCTCTCGATGCGGCTCGACGACCCGATCGACCGTGCCCAGCCCGGTTCCGGCCAGCGCCAGCCCGCCGGCCGGGTCGATCCACGCGCGATGTCGTCCAAGCCGGCCGAAAAGTCGGACCAGGGCGGGGCCCTGGCGGAGGCGCTGCGCAGGGCCACCGCCCAGACCGGCCGACGCTCCTGAGGATCGTGCCGCCGACGCGGGGCGCGGGATCGATGGCTCCGGCCGCCCGACGTAGGGCAATCGGGTGGACCCGATCACCCTCGGTTTCTGACTGGCCTCAAGCGCCGGCGGCCGCCTCCGCGACCTTGGCTATCGCTCCGCTCGACGCGTTGTAGGACGGATGTCCTACAACGCCCGCTCCGCGGGGCGCTCTTCACGCCCGGACGATCGACAATCGGGTTTCACCCGATTGCTGTGCTTACCGACGCGACTGGCGTCGGCTCGACCGACGAGAAAAGCCGGCTCCAGGAGCCGGCTTCCACCTCGTATCGATAGAGGCCCGGGCCGTGAGCGGCCCGGGCGGTCCGCTCACTCCGCGGCGGCGGACTTGGCCGCGGACTTGGCGGCCTTCTCGGCCTTGCGGGCGTCCTTGGTGACCTTGGCGGCGTCGGCCTTGGCGGCCTTCTCGGCGGGGCGGTCGGCGCGCTCGACGATACGGGCCGACTTGCCGCGGCGATCGCGCAGGTAATACAGCTTGGCGCGCCGGACCTTGCCGCGGCGGACCACCGCGATCGAATCGATCAGCGGCGAGTAGATCGGGAACACGCGCTCCACGCCCTCGCCGTAGGAGATCTTGCGGACGGTGAAGCTCTCGTTGAGGCCGCCGCCCGAGCGCGCGATGCAGACGCCTTCGTAGGCCTGGACGCGGGTGCGCTCGCCTTCCTTCACCTTGACGTTCACGGTCACCGTGTCGCCGGGCTGGAAATCGGGAATGGTCTTGCCGAGCGCAGCGATCTGCTCCTGCTCGAGCTGTTGGATGATGTTCATGATATGCTCCGCCGCGTCGCGCCAGGCGCCCCGGCAAGGGGCACCCGCGTCAGGATTTCGGCATCCTGTTGTGAGTTGGCGCTGCCCATACAGGAGGAATCGCCCCGTGTCGATGTGGACGCCGGCGAAATCGTCCCGCCCCGCTCGGTTGAGAAAATCCCCGGCACGGTCCACATGACCTGTGGCGGCGGGTCGTTCCCGCCGCCGTTCCCGGCCGGCCTTGAACCGGCGCAGCGGACGAGGATCGAAGAGCCCATGTTCATCCAGACCGAAGCCACCCCCAATCCGGCGACCCTGAAGTTCCTGCCCGGCCGCGTCGTGCTGCCCGAGGGCACCTTCGAGGCGCGCGATGCGGATGCCGCCGCCCGCTCGCCCCTGGCCCAGCGCCTGTTCGCGGTTCAAGGCGTCAGCGGCGTCTATTTCGGCCACGACTTCATCTCCGTGACCAAGGCCGAGGGTGACGACGCCTGGCCGCAGGTGAAGCCCGCCATCCTCGGTGCCATCATGGAGCATTTCCAGTCCGGCGCCCCGGTCATGGCGGAAGGAACGTCGACCGAAGACGACGAGGCCGAGGAGTTCTACGACGAGGCCGACCACGACACCGTCGTCACCATCAAGGACCTGCTCGAGACGCGGGTGCGGCCGGCGGTGGCCAGCGACGGCGGAGACATCACCTTCCGCGGCTTCAAGGAGGGGATCGTCTACCTGGAGATGAAGGGAGCCTGCTCGGGCTGCCCGTCCTCCACGGCGACCCTGCGCAACGGCGTCCAGAACCTGTTCCGGCACTTCCTGCCGGACGTGCGCGAGGTCCGCGCCGTCTGAACGTCAGGGGATCCGGCATCCGGTCTTCGCCGCAGGCCGCGGCGAAGCACCTGTGCAACACCCCGGCCATTAACGCCCGGCACCGCCTCCTGCGGCGCTGACGCGGCGCCGGTTCTGGCCTACCCTTACGCTTGCCGCGGCGGGTCGACGTCATCGAGACCCGGTGCACCGTTGCCCGAGCGGGAGTCACGTTGCGTATCCTGGCCATCGACACGGCACTCGAATCCTGTTCCGCCTGCATCGCGACGGAGGAATCCGACGCGCTCCTGGCCGTCGAATCGATGGTCCTCGTCCGCGGACATGCCGAAGCCCTGCTCCCCCTGATCGAGCGGGTGGTGGCGCGATGCGAGGGCGGCTTCGAGAGCCTCGACCGGGTCGCCGTGACCGTCGGGCCGGGCAGCTACACGGGCCTGCGGGTCGGCCTGTCCGCCGCCCGGGCCATCGGGCTCGCCACGGGCATTCCCGTCGTGGGCGTGACCACGCTCTCCGCCCTGCTGGCGCCCGTTCTGGCGACCCATGGCGAGGGCCTGATCGCCGCCGCCATCGATGCCCGCCACGGGTCCATCTACCTCCAGGCGATGAACCCGGCCGACGGGATCATCGTGCCCCCGAGCCTCGTGCCGCTGGACGAGGCCGCCGCGATGATCGGCACCAGGGCCACGCTGGTGGGCTCCGGCGCACCGATGCTGGCCGCCGCGATGTCCGCCCGCGGCGTCGAGACGACGATCGCCGGCACGGCCTCCCCCGACATCGCCTGGGTCGCCTCCCTCGGCTTCCTGGCCGATCCCGAACAGGCCCTGCCCCGTCCCCTCTACCTGCGCGGGCCCGACGCCACGCCCCAGGATCACGCCAGGATCGCCCGTCGATGAACCGGCCGCTGTCCCCGCTCTGGCCCCTCGACCTGTGGATGGCCTGGTGGTCGGCCTGGGGGGCCGAGCCCTACGTGGCGCCGCTGCGCGACTCCGGGCAGGCGCGCGCCCTCTCCCACCTCCACGCCACGGCCTTCGCCCGGCCGTGGGACGCGCACGAGTTCGAGCGCATGCTGTGCGAACGCGCGACCGAAGCGCATGCGCTCTGGCGCAACGGCGCCATCCAGGGCTTCGTCCTGTCGCGCAAGGTCGCCGACGAGGCCGAGATCCTGACCCTGGTGCTGTCGCCCTCGGTGCGGGGCGGCGGACTCAGCCATCGCCTCCTGCGCGATCACCTCGCGCATCTCGGGCAGGCCGGCGTGCGCAGCGTCCATCTCGAGGTCGACGAGGGCAACGTGCCCGCGCTCAAGCTCTACGCCCGCCACGGGTTCGAGCGGGTCGGCGAGCGGACCGGCTACTACGCCCGCAAGGACGGCAGCCGCGCCACCGCCATCACCATGAAGGCCTTCGTAGCGTGACCGGGACGAGGGGACGACCGGGCGGGCGATGACGCGGTTCGGCACCGCCCTGCGGCTCCTCGCCTGCGTCCTCGCCTTCGCGGTCCTGGTGGGCCCGCAATGGCTGAGCCTGCGCTTGGGCCGCGGCCGGGTGGCGGCCCACCTGCCGACCTGGTTCCACCGGCTCTTCCTGGCGCTGTTCTCGGTGCGGGTCACCCAGAGCGGGACGCCGCCCGCCGTGGGCGAGCCGGCCCTGGTGCTCGCCAACCACGTCTCCTGGCTCGACATCCTGGTGCTCGGCAGCCTGCGGCCGCTGTCCTTCGTGGCGAAATCCGAGATCGCCGGCTGGCCGCTGGTCGGGCTTCTCGCCAGGCTTCAGCGCACGATCTTCATCGACCGGGCCCGGCGTGCGGCCACGGCCGACGTCAACGCCGCCCTGGCCGAGCGCCTGGCCGAGGGCGACCTCATCGTGCTGTTCGCCGAAGGCACCACCGGCGACGGTACCCGGCTGCTGCCGTTCCGCTCTTCCCTCGTCGGTGCGGCGCGCGCCGCCATCGACGCCGAGACCAACAGCCACACCCGCATCCGGCTGCAGCCCCTGGCGATCGCCTACCCGCGCCGCAACGGCATGGCCGTGACCCGCTCCGAGCGCCCCGACATCGCCTGGTACGGCGACATGGAGCTCGCGCCCCACCTCTCGGTCTTCCTATCGGGTGGGCCCATCGACGTCCACGTGGTCTGGGGCGAACCGATCCCGGTGGAGAGCGGCACCGATCGCAAGCGCGCCACCGCCATGGCCGAGGCCCGCGTCCGCGCCGCTCTCCGGCGGAACCGGAGCGGTCGACCCGAACACACCCAGCCGCAACACGCCGGGGGCCTGACGTCGGCGGCCGGCCTGCGATCCGAGCCGGCGTAGGCGGCGCGATCGGTCACAACGCGGGCGCGGGACGCGACCGTGCGGATGTGCTAACGCCCTGGTCATGAACGCCTGCGCGGGAGCGCGCGGCCTGCCGGTTCGGGACTCGCATCGTTTGAAGAAAGCCTTCGTCAAATCCTACGGCTGCCAGATGAACGCCTACGACGCCGGCCGCATGGCGGACGTGCTCGGCGCGGAGGGCTACGCCGCGACGGACACGGTGGAGGAGGCTGACGTCGTCATCCTCAACACCTGCCACATCCGCGAAAAGGCCGCCGACAAGGTCTATTCCGAACTCGGGCGCCTGCGCGTCCTCAAGGCCGAACGCCGCGAGGCCGGGCACGACACGCGGATCGTCGTGGCGGGCTGCGTCGCCCAGGCCGAGGGCGCCGAGATCCTGGCCCGCGCCCCGGCCGTCGACGTGGTGGTGGGCCCCCAGAGCTACCACAACCTGCCGGCCCTCCTGGCCGCCTCGCGCTCGAAGCGCGTCGTCGACACCGCCTTCCCGGTCGAGGACAAGTTCGACCACCTCCCCGCCCGCCGCACCAGCGCCGTGTCGAGCTTCCTCACCGTGCAGGAAGGCTGCGACAAGTTCTGCGCGTTCTGTGTCGTGCCCTACACCCGCGGTGCCGAGGTCTCGCGCACCGTGGCGGCGATCCGTGCCGAGGCCGAGGCCCTGGTGGCGGGCGGCACCCGCGAGATCACCCTGATCGGCCAGAACGTGAACGCCTATCATGGGCTCGGGCGGGACGGCGCGCCCGCCACGTTGCCCGCTCTGATGCGCGACCTGGCCGGCATCCCCGGTCTGCTGCGCCTGCGCTACACCACCAGCCACCCCAACGACATGGCCGACGACCTGATCGCGGCCCATGCCGACATCCCGGCCTTGATGCCCTACCTGCACCTGCCGGTCCAATCGGGCTCCGACCGGGTCCTCAAGGCGATGAACCGCAAGCACGACGCGGATGCGTATCGCCACCTCATCGCGCGGGTCCGGCAGGCGCGGCCCGACATCGCGCTCTCGTCCGATTTCATCGTCGGCTTTCCCGGCGAAAGCGACGCGGATTTCGCCGAGACCCTGGGGCTGGTCACCGAGATCGGGTTTTCCAGCGCCTACACCTTCAAGTACAGCCCGCGCCCCGGCACGCCGGCGGCCGAGCGCGAGGACGCGGTGCCGGAGGCGGTCAAATCCGAGCGCCTCGCCGCCCTGCAGTCCCTCCTCGACGACCAGCGCCACGCCTACAACGCCGGCTTCGTCGGCACGACGGTGGAGGTGCTGGTGGAGAAGGCCGGCCGGATCGCCGGGCAGGTGGTCGGCAAGACCCCGCACCTCCTCACCGTGCAACTGGACGGACCGGCCGCGATCATCGGCACGGTCGTGCCGGTGCGAATCTCGCGGACCGGAACGAACACCCTGTTCGGGGAGATGTCCGAGGCAGCGGCGGCGGCGTGAGCGTGGACCCCGATGGCTCCCATGAGGACGATGGCATGGCCGCACCAGACCCCATGACCGGACGCGGCGGCCCCTTGCGTGGGCGTGGGCCGGCCGCACGGGGGGCGGAAGTCGCCGAACAGGTCGAGATCGCCCTGACCTTCGACGACAACCGCCTCGCGAGCCTCGTCTTCGGCCAATACGACCAGAACGTCGCCCACATCGAGCGCCGGATGGAGATCGTCGCCACCGCGCTCGGCAACCACCTCGTCGTCAAGGGCCCGGCCGATGCGGCCGAGAAGGCGCGGCGGGTGTTCGAACGGCTCTACGCCAGGGTCGGCGCCAGCGGGCAGCCCCTGACGCTCGGAGACGTCGACGGCGCCATCAAGGAGACGACGCAGCAGGGCATGCTGTTTCCGGCGGCCGAGATCAGCGCCGAGCCGGACCGGCCGGTGTTCGACCAGATCGCCACCCGCAAGCGCGGCGCCGTGCGCGCCCGCAACCCGGCGCAGGACGCCTACATCAAGGCCCTGCGCACCCACGAGCTCGTGTTCGCGGAAGGTCCGGCCGGCACCGGCAAGACCTGGCTCGCGGTCGGCCATGCGGTCTCCCTGCTGGAACAGGGGCACGCGGAGCGCCTGATCCTGTCGCGCCCGGCGGTGGAGGCCGGCGAGCGCCTCGGCTTCCTGCCGGGCGACATGCGCGAGAAGGTCGATCCCTACCTGCGCCCGATCTACGACGCCCTCTACGACTTCATGGAGGCGCGCCATGTCGACCGCGGCCTCCAGACCGGGCTCATCGAGATCGCGCCGCTCGCCTTCATGCGCGGACGCACGCTCACCAACGCCGTGGTCCTGCTCGACGAGGCCCAGAACACCACCTCGATGCAGATGAAGATGTTCCTCACGCGCCTGGGCGAGAACTCGCGCATGATCATCACCGGCGACCCGAGCCAGGTCGACCTTCCGCCCGGCCAGAAGTCCGGCCTCGTCGAAGCGGTCGGTATCCTCGACGGCGTCGAGGGTATCGGCCGCATCCGCTTCCGCGACGTCGACGTGGTACGCCACGACCTCGTGCGCCGGATCGTGACGGCCTACGAGGCGGCACAGGGAGCGAGCGCCGGCGACCGCGGGTCCCTGGCGCGGCGGTCGCCCCAGGCATGAGCGCCGTCGAGGTGGATGTCGCGATCGAGGACGAACGCTGGACGAGCGTCGTCGCCGACATCGAGTCCCATGTGATTCGCGCCGTCGAGGCCGGTCTTTCGGTGGCGCCCGAGCCGGTGACCGGCGAACGCGAGATCAGCGTGCTGCTGACCTCCGACGCCGCGGTGCGCGAACTCAACCGCACCTGGCGCGGGCAGGACAAGCCCACCAACGTCCTGTCGTTTCCCGCGCCCCCGCAACCCGGCCATGCAGCGGGCCCGGCGCCGCTGGGCGACGTGGTTCTTGCGTATGACACGATGCTGCGCGAAAGTGAGGAGCAGGCCAAGCCGCTCGCCCATCACCTCGCGCATCTCCTCGTCCATGGTACCCTTCACCTCCTCGGCCAGGACCACGAGACCGGAGATGCCCAAGCCGATGCCATGGAAGCCCTGGAGATCGCGGCCCTGCGCGGCCTCGGCATTCCCGATCCCTATGCGGATTGAGCGGTACCCCGGACCGATCCGCCCACCGTCCCAGACCAGAGAGACATGACGAACGATCGAAGTCGCGGCGCGGCCCAGGCCGCGCTCGGTGCCACCGAGGGCGAATCCCCGGCGCGCGAGGTTCCGGCCCGCGAACCCTGGTACGATCGCCTCCTCAACGTCTTCCACCTGCGTCCGCGCGACTCCCTGCGCGACGACATCGAGGGCGCGCTGGCGACGCCCGATTCCGGCGAGAACGCCTTCTCGCCGATCGAGCGGGCGATGCTGAAGAACGTGCTTGGGCTGCACAAGGTGCGGGTCGACGACGTGATGATCCCGCGGGCCGACATCATCGCGGTGTCCATCGAAACGAGCCTGAGCGACCTCCTGAAGCTCTTCCGTGCCGCTGGGCATTCGCGCCTGCCGGTCTACGGGGAGAGCCTCGACGACCCGCGCGGCATGGTCCACATCCGCGATCTCGTCGACCATCTCGTCGCCAGGGCCGAGGCGAGCCCACGCCGGGCGGCCTCCGCGACGATGACGAGCGCGGAGGCGCCTCCGGCCGCTTCGCCGCGCCAGCGCCGCGGCACCCGTGCCCTGCGGGGCCTCGACCTCGCGAACGTCGACCTCTCCGCGAGCCTGGCCTCGACGCGCATCCAGCGCCCGGTCCTGTTCGTCCCGCCCTCGATGCCGGCCATCGACCTGCTGGTCCGGATGCAGGCCACGCGCACCCACATGGCCCTGGTCATCGACGAGTACGGCGGGACCGATGGCCTGATCTCGATCGAGGACCTGATCGAGATGGTGGTCGGCGACATCGAGGACGAGCACGACGTCGCCGAGGGCCGTCTGGTCCAGCGCGTCGACGGGGAGGCGGACATCTTCATCGCCGATGCCCGGGCCGGCCTCGCCGAAGTGTCGGCGGCCACGGGGATCGACCTCGACGCGGCACTCGGCCAGATGGCCGAGGACATCGACACCATCGGCGGCCTGATCGTGACCCTGGCCGGCCGCGTGCCGTTGCGGGGCGAGGTCATCGGCGGTCCCGGCGACCTCCAGTTCGAGGTCCTCGACGCCGACCCGCGCCGGGTCAAGCGCCTGCGCCTGCAGCACGGGCAGGCGCGCATCGGCAACGTGGTCCCCCTCGCCCTGCCGCCGCCCGGCCATCCCGCGTCCGCGCCGACGGACATCTCATCGCCGTGACGCCATCCCGATGATCCGTGACTCCGACGCCGCCGGTCCCGCGCTCCGCATCGGCCGGCCGGCGCCGGGACCGCTGGCACCCCTCGCCCACCGCGTGATGCTGACCTCCGGCTGGCGCCGCCTCGCGCTCGCCTTTTCGGCCGGTGCGATCGGCGCCCTGGCGATGCCGCCGTTCGGGCTGTTGCCGGCCCTTTGCCTGTCCCTCGTCCTGGCCGTCTGGCTGATGGACGGAGCCGTCACCGGCCGGCGCGGAACCCTCGGCACCGTCATCGCCTCCGCCGGCATCGGCTGGGCCTGGGGCTTCGGTTATCTCACCGCCGGATTGTGGTGGCTCGGCTCCGCCTTTCTCGTCGAGGCGGAGGAGTTCGCCTGGGCCCTGCCGCTCGGCGTCATCGGGCTGCCGGCCGTCCTCGGGCTGTTCTACGGCGCCGGCTTCGCCCTCGCCCGGCTGGTCTGGTCGCCGGGGGGCGGGCGTATCCTCGCCCTCGGCGTCGGACTTGCCGCCAGCGAGTGGCTGCGCGGCCACCTCTTCACCGGATTCCCCTGGAACAGCCTCGGCATGGCGCTCGGTCAGAACCTCTGGCTCATGCAGGGGGCCGCCCTGTTCGGTCTCTACGGGCTGACCCTCCTGGCGGTCCTCATCGCCGCCGCACCCGCCACCCTCGCCGACGATGCCGGGGCCGGTGGGCGCTATGGCCCGAGTGCCACCGCGGCCGTCGGTCTGGCCGCCTTGGCGGCCTTCGGCGCCTGGCGCCTGCCCGCTGCCCCGGACCCCACCGTCCCCGGGGTGCGCCTGCGCCTGATGCAGCCGAACCTCCCCCAGGACGCCAAGTTCAGGCCCGAGAACCGCGAGGACATCCTCGACCGCTATATCGAGCTGAGCGACCGCGCCGCCGCCCCGGACCGGACCGGCCTCTCCGACGTCACCCATGTGATCTGGCCTGAATCGGCGTTCCCGTTCCTGATCCAGCGCGATCCCAGGGCACTCGCCCGCATCGCCGCCGCGCTGCCGCCGGGCAAGCACCTGATCACCGGTGCCGCGCGCGTCGAAGAGCCGTTGCCGGGCGAGAAGCCGCGCTTCTTCAATTCCATCCTGACGCTGTCGGCCGGGGCGACGCTGGGCGACGTCTACGACAAGGTGCACCTCGTTCCCTTCGGCGAATACCTGCCCGCTCCCCTCGACGCCGCGCTGCGGGCGGTGGGCCTGCGCCAGTTCGTGGCGATCCCGGGCGGATTCACCCCCGGCCCTCGCGCCAGCCAGCGCATCATGACCGTACCGGGCCTGCCGCCCATCGCCGCCACCATCTGCTACGAGGCGATTTTCCCCGGCGCGATCGTGCCGGTCGCCCCACCCGGTGCGCCGCCGGCGGTGCCCGGCTTCATCCTCAACCTCACCAACGACGCCTGGTTCGGCGACACGCCGGGGCCGCGCCAGCACTTCGCGCAGGCCCGCCTGCGCACCGTGGAGGAAGGGCTGCCCCTGGTCCGCGACGCCAACACCGGCCTGTCCGCGGTGGTCGACGGCCACGGCCGGATCACCGCCAGCCTGCCCCTCGGCGTCGAGGGCGTGCTCGACGCCGCCCTCCCTGCGAGGCTGTCGGGACGGACGCTCTACGCGGCGCTCGGCGACATTCCCTTCGCGGTCATGCTCGCGGGTTGCCTTGTGGCGGCCCTTGTCGCGGGGCGGCGCCGCGCGTGACCGCTCACCACGCAAAGGCCACTCACCCCGTGCTGGTCGGGCTCGGGATCATGCTGATCGCGTTCAACATGCGCCCGGCACTCACCACCATCGGCCCGCTCCTCAACGACATCCGCGCCGAGACCGGGCTCACCGCGGCGGGGGCGGCCGTACTCACGACCCTTCCGGTGTTCTGCCTCGGGCTCGCCTGCGCGCTCGGCCCCTGGGTGATCCGCCGGTTCGGGCCCGACTGGGGCGTGCTCCTGGCGGTCGTCGTCGTCGCCCTCGGCTCGGTCCTGCGCGGCCTCGGCGGCCTCGCCGGCACCGGTGCCCTGGCGACGCTGTTCCTCGGTGCCTGCCTCGCCGCCGCCGGCATCGGCCTGTCGGGCGTGCTGCTGCCCGGCCTCGTGAAGCGGGATTTCCCCCGGCACGCCGGACCGATGACCGGCCTCTACACGATGATCCTGTGCCTGGGCGCGGCCACGGGCGCGGGCATCGTCGTGCCGATGGCGCATGGCCTCGGCGGCGGCTGGCCCCTGGCGCTCTCGCTCTGGGCCCTGCCGTGCCTCGTGGCGGCCCTCGTCTGGGCGCCCCTGGCGATGCGGGGCAGCGGCCTCCACCGCTCCACCACCGGGCGTCCGCCCTGGCGGGACCGGGTCGCCTGGCAGGTCACGGGCTTCATGGGCCTGCAATCGTCGCTGGCCTACATCGTGTTCGGATGGCTGCCGGCGGTGCTGCAGGCCCGTGGCCTGAGCGCCGTCGACGCCGGCTTCGTCACCTCGATCATGAGCCTCGGGCAGGCGCCGAGCGCCCTCCTGGTGCCGACCCTGGCGAGCCGCGCGCGCGACCAGCGCCCCTTCGTCGTCGGCCTCGTCGTCCTCTGTGCCGCCGTCTTCGCGGGCCTCGCCCTCGGGCCGAGGGGACTCGTGCCGGTCCTCGCGATCCTGCTCGGGGTCAGTCTCGGCGGCCTGTTCGGGCTCGGCCTCACCATCATCGTCCTGCGGGCGCGCAATGCGGAGGCCGCCGCCGGCCTCTCGATCCTGTCGCAGGGCGTGGGCTACACCTTCGCCTCCCTCGGGCCGTTGGGGTTCGGGCTCGCCCACGACGCCAGCGGCGGCTGGGAATGGCCCACCGCCCTCTTCGTCGCCATCGCGTCGGGAAGTCTCCTGTGCGGCCTGGGGGCGGGCCGCGACCGGCAGGTGGGGATCGCGCCCCGGCGGGCCGAGCGCGGCTGATCCCGGCGTCGCCGGTTGTGCAAGGGGACTTCCCGCACGCGATTCGTGCGGATAAGACCCGCGAACGCGCGGTGATCGTTGGCGTTTCCACGTCCCGGTGTGCTATGGCGTTCCGATCCCGCCCAAAGCCGATCCGCGCCAGGGTGTGTGGACTGCCTCGTTCCGCCTCGCGGGCCCTTTCGGGCACCCGGGTGGAACGGTCCTTCGACGTTCGGCCAGACATCGATCGGGGCGGCCATGCGCCCGCGGTCGCGCCGGAGACGGCGCACCGTCGCGTTTGACGAGAGGCATCGAGAGAGGATTGCAATGAGCGACGAGACCGACGCCCGGACCCGTTCCGAAGAGCGCGCCGAGCGCGCCGAACGCATGGCCAAGGAAGGCGCCCAGGCGATGGCCGAGCATCTGGCGTCCGTGAAGGCCGTCGACGAGCGCACCGTCAAGCTGCGCGCCCTGCGCCTGGCTCACGAAGCCGCGGAAGCCGAGGCCAAGGCCGCCGCGCCGCCGCCGGCCCCGAAGCGCAAGCGGTCCTGACGGGTCTGTAGGAGAACGCGATGGCATTCGATCGCACACGACGTCCCAGCGACCCGCGCCAGGCCGCCGAGGCCGCCTTCAAGGCCGCGACCACGAAATCCGTGGACACGCCGCGCCCGGCCGCCCCCGCCCCCTCGGCCGGTGCCGCCGTCCCCGGTGCCCGGGAGATGGTGACCCTGCGCATCGACCGCGCCGTCCTGGAGCATTTCCAGAAGGACGGGCCGGGCTGGCAGGACCGCGTCAACGCCGCCCTGAAGGTCGCCGCCGGCCTGTAGGCCCTGTCGGTCCCGCGCCGGCTCGCCGGATCCGGACCACGGGTCGCGCTTGATCGCGGTCGCCATCGGGGCGAAGGACGATGCCGCAATGCAGGATCCCGCCATGGCCGAGACCGCCCAGACCGATCGTCCCACACCCGCCGGGGATGCGTTCGACGTCGACCTCTTCGTGATCGGCGGCGGCTCCGGCGGCGTGCGTGCCGCCCGGATCGCGGCGGGCCACGGTGCCCGGGTGCAACTCGCCGAGGAATACCGGGTCGGGGGCACCTGCGTCATCCGTGGGTGCGTACCCAAGAAGCTGATGGTCTACGCCGGCCGCTTCGCCGAGGAGTTCGAGGACGCCGCGGGATTCGGCTGGACGGTCCCCGAGCCGCGCTTCGACTGGAGCGTGATGAAGCGCCGCCGCGACGCCGAGGTGGCGCGCCTGGAGACGATCTACGACACCAACCTGATGCGCGCGGGCGTCGATGTGGAGCCCCAGCGCGCGGTGATCGAGGGCCCCCATGCGGTGCGCCTCGTCGACAGCGGCAAGGTGGTGCGGGCCCGGTACATCCTCGTCGCGGTGGGGGCGCGACCGGTCAAGCTCCCCGACGTACCGGGCATGGATCTCGCCATCACCTCGAACGAGGTGTTCGAGTTGGAGACGCGGCCCGAGCGGATCCTCGTGATCGGCGGAGGCTACATCGCCGTGGAATTCGCCGGCGTCTTCGCCGCGCTCGGCAGCCGCACCACCCTCCTGCACCGGGGCGACAAGCTGCTGCGCGGCTTCGACGACGAAGTCCGAGAGGGGCTCGCCGAGGCCTACGGCAAGCGGATGGACCTGCGCCTCGGCCGTACCCTGTCGCGCCTCGAGCGGCGCACGACAGGGATCCTCGCCACCCTCGACGACGGCGACACCCTGGAGGTCGATCAGGTCCTGGTCGCCACCGGCCGTCGTCCCAACGTCGACGGCCTCGGCCTCGATTCCGTCGGTATCGCTCCGAACAGGAGCGGCGCCATCCCGGTGGACGCTTTCTCGCAGACGGCGGTGCCGTCCATCTATGCCGTGGGCGACGTCACCGACCGGGCCAACCTCACGCCCATCGCCATCCGCGAGGGCAACGCCTTCGCCGACACGGTGTTCGGCGGCAAGGCGTGGTCGGTGGACCACGGGCTGATTCCCACCGCCGTGTTCTCGACGCCCGAGATCGGCACCGTCGGCCTCACCGAGGCGCAGGCCGGCGAGAGGTACGGCGCCATCGACGTCTACCGGTCGAGCTTTCGCCCGATGAAGGCGACGCTGTCGGGCCGCGAGGACCGGATGCTGCTCAAGGTGATCGTCGACGTCGCCACCGACCGGGTGCTCGGCGTCCACATCCTCGGCCACGACGCCGGCGAGATGATCCAGGCGGTGGGGATCGCCGTCACCATGGGCGCCACCAAGGCCGATTTCGACCGCACCATCGCCGTGCATCCCACCGCCGGCGAGGAACTCGTCACCATGCGGGTGCCCGCCGTGACCAAGAGGCCGCAGAGCGTCGGGTAGGCGCGGCCGGAACACCCGGCTTTCCGGCTCCGTTGCCCTGGCGCAACCGCGAGCCGGAAAGTTCCCATGACCGACAAGATGGCCGAGCCGATCATCGCTCCCTACGACGGTCCCGCCGGCGGCTGGGGTTCCGCCGGGTCGCTCGCCGAGATCCTGACCCGCGAGCAGATCCCGCTCTCGGGCGCGGCGCTGCTCATGAAGCAGAACAAGCCCGACGGCTTCATGTGCACGTCCTGCGCCTGGGCCAAGCCGGCGAAGCCCGCGGCGTTCGAGTATTGCGAGAACGGCGCCAAGGCCACGGCCTGGGAGCAGACCGCCAAGCGCGTCGGCCCCGATTTCTTCGCCCGGCACTCGGTCGCCGAACTCCTGACCTGGACCGACTACGCGCTGGAGGAGAAGGGCCGCCTCACCCATCCGATGCGCTACGACCCGGGAACCGACCACTACGTGCCGGTGACCTGGGCTGAGGCGTTCTCGCAGATCGGGACGGCCCTGCGCGGTCTCGATCCGGCCTCCGTCGTCCTCTACACTTCCGGCCGGGCCGCCCTCGAAACCTCGTACATGTACGGCCTGTTCGCGCGGCTCTACGGCACCAACAACCTGCCCGATTCCTCCAACATGTGCCACGAGCCGACCTCGGTTGGCCTCAAGGCGTCGATCGGGTCCCCGGTCGGCACCACGGTGCTGGAGGACTTCGAGTCCACCGACCTGATCCTGTTCTTCGGACAGAATGTCGGTTCGAACGCGCCAAGGATGCTGCATCCGCTCCAGGATGCCCGCAAGCGGCGCGTTCCGATCATCACCTTCAACCCCTTGCGCGAACGCGGGCTGGAGCGCTTCACCAACCCGCAGTCGGTGGTGGAGATGGCGACGCGGACCTCCACCGAGATCTCGACGCAGTATCTCCAGGTCAAGGCCGGCGGCGACATCGCGGCGATCACCGCGATGTGCAAGTGGCTGATCGAGGCCGATCGCGAGGCCGAACGGGTCGGGCGCCCGCGCCTCCTCGATGCGGCGTTCATCGCCGAGCACACCCACGGTTTTTCGGCCTTCGCGGCGTTCTGCGACGGCCAGGACTGGGCGACCCTGGAAGCGCGCTCCGGCCTCACGCGGTCGGCGCTCGAGGCGGCGGCGACGGTCTACGCCCGTGCGCGCGCCGTGATCGGCGTCTACGGCATGGGGCTGACCCAGCACCGCAAGGGCACCGAGGCGGTGCAGATGCTGGTGAACCTGATGCTGCTGCGCGGCAACGTCGGCCGTCCCGGTGCCGGCCTGTGCCCGGTGCGCGGGCATTCCAACGTGCAGGGCCAGCGCACGGTGGGGATCACCGAGAAGCCGGAGCTCGCGCCCCTCGACAGGCTGAAGGACCTCTACGGCTTCGAGCCGCCGCGGGAGAAGGGCCTCAACACCGTGGAGGCTTGCGAAGGCATCCTCGATCGTTCGGTGAAGGCCTTCATCGGGCTGGGCGGCAACTTCGTGCGCGCCATCCCCGACACGGTGCGGATGGAGGAGGCCTGGCGGCACATGGACCTCACCGTCCAGATCTCGACGAAGCTCAACCGCTCCCACCTCGTCAACGGTGCGGCCGCCTACATCCTCCCCTGCCTCGGGCGGATCGAGGTCGACGCCCAGGCGAGCGGGCCGCAGGCGGTGTCGATGGAGGATTCGACCTCCTGCTTCCACGGGTCTCGCGGCGTGACGCAGCCGGTGAGCGCCGAGGTCCGCTCCGAGCCCTGGATCGTGGCCGAACTCGCCAAGGCGACGCTGACCCCGAACCCGAAGGTCGATTGGGACGGATGGGTCGGCGACTATGCGAACGTCCGCGCGGCCATCGAGGCGACGTACCCCGACGTGTTCAAGGATCTCGAGGGCCGCATGTTCGACCCGGGCGGCCTGCGCAAGCCCGTTCCCGCCCGCGCCCGGCAATGGGAGACCCCGACGGGGAAGGCGACCTTCGTGGTGCCCGAGGGGCTGGACGAGAACCCGGACATGCCCAAGCGCCATGCCGACGTCCTCGACCTGATGACGCTGCGCTCCAACGACCAGTTCAACACCACCGTCTACGGTTACGACGACCGCTTCCGCGGCGTGAAGGGCACCCGTACGATCCTGTTCATGAACGCCGACGACATCGACCGCCTCGGGTTTCGCGACGGCGAGAGCGTCGATGTGCGCACCGAGGCGCACGACGGCATCGAGCGGGTCGTGCGCGGCTTGCGGATCGTCGCCTATGGGATCCCGCCGGGCAATTGCGGTGGCTATTATCCGGAACTGAACCCGCTCATTCCGCTTGGGCACCATGACGAACAGGCGATGACGCCGGCCGCCAAGGCGATCCCGGTCCGGATCGTGCGTGCGGGCCCCTGACAGCGACGTGATCTGGCGACAGGCTGAATGACCGAAGACGACGATGCGTACACGAGGCGGCAGGCGATCATCGACCGCCTGCTCGCTGAAGCCCTCGATCCCCTGCGCGCGTCGCGTCTGCCCAGCCACGACGCTCTCTCCGACGACATGCGGCTCGCCCTCGACTCGCTGCTCCTGAAGGTCGACGCCATGAAGGTCCGGCGGCTGACCTACGAGGATCTCGAACAAGCCCTGCCGCCGCGCGACGTCACCGCGGAGGATCTCGAGGCGATCTTCTGGATCCTGTCCGAGCTCGGCATCGCCATCGAGGACGGCGATGCCATGGGATGAACGGCCCCTTCGGTCGGGAGCCGACGCGCTCAGCGGGCGTGTTCGTCGTCGCGATACCCGTTGTTCTCCCGCGCCGCCTCGACATTCCGAGGTTCGACGTTCCGGGGATCGCCATACGCCATGAACCGGCTACCGCCGCGCTCGCTCAGACGGGCATCGAAGGCGGGCGCCTGAACCTGTGAGGACGGGACGTCGACCTGCGCGCCCCAGACGGAGAGGGTCCGCGAACCGGCCAGGGCGCCGCCGGTGGAAACGACCGCAAGAGCGGCGGCGACGACGATCGACTTGAACATGGCAATATTCCTTTCGTCTTCTAGCCTGCGGCGATGGTTTCGCCGCATCTATTCAGTGTTTCGCATCGCCATCCCTCGACGTTACAAGTTCTCTCGGTCGATTGTGCGTTGGCGCACGTCCGCCGTTCGATCGCGCCGGGCGTCGGGGCCGACCCAGCCGGTGGGACCAAGGGCGGTTCGCGCTCGCATCCGGTCGCGAACCGCTCTATAAGCCGCGCTCCTCACACGAGATTCCCCTTCAGCGAAGCCGGCCGAGAGGTGGACGGGAGACGATCATGGGCGAGCGTTGGACACCGAAAACGTGGCGGCAGCTGCCGATCCAGCAGGTGCCGGCCTATCCGGATGCCGCCGCGCTCGAGAGCGTTGAGACGCAGCTCGCGAGCTTCCCGCCCCTGGTGTTCGCAGGTGAGGCGCGCAAGCTCAAGGCGTCCCTGGCGCGGGTCTCCACGGGCCAGGCGTTCCTGCTCCAGGGCGGCGATTGCGCCGAGAGCTTCGACGAGCATTCGGCCGACAACATCCGCGATTTCTTCCGCGTGTTCCTGCAGATGGCGCTGGTGCTCACCTTCGCCGGCGGCTCGCCGGTGGTGAAGGTCGGCCGTATCGCCGGTCAGTTCGCCAAGCCGCGCTCCTCGCCCACCGAGACGATGGATGGCGTGGTGCTGCCGAGCTACCGCGGCGACATCGTCAACGGCCTGACCTTCACGGAAGAAGCGCGCGTGCCCGATCCGCGCCGACAGCTGGAGGCCTATCGCCAATCGGCGGCGACGCTCAACCTGCTGCGTGCCTTCGCCACCGGCGGCTACGCCAACCTCGAGAATTCGCATCGCTGGATGCTCGGGTTCGTGAAGGATTCGCCGCAATCCTCGCGCTACGCCGATTGCGCGGAGCGGATGACGGAGGCCCTCGACTTCATGCGGGCGATCGGGATCAACCCCGAGACCCACCAGGAAGTGCGAACCACCGATTTCTACACGAGCCACGAGGCGCTGCTGCTCGGCTACGAGGAGGCGCTGACGCGCGTCGACTCCACCAGCGGCGACTACTACGCTACCTCGGGCCACATGCTCTGGATCGGGGACCGCACCCGCCAGCCCGATCACGCCCATGTGGAATACGCCCGCGGCATCAAGAACCCGGTCGGCCTCAAGTGCGGGCCGTCGATGACCGCCGAGGGCCTGATCCGCCTCGCCGACCAGCTCAACCCGGCCAACGAGGCGGGCCGGCTCACCCTCATCTGCCGGTTCGGTGCCGACAAGGTCGGCGAGCACCTGCCCGGCCTGATCCGCGCGGTGGAGCGCGAGGGCCGCAGTGTCGTCTGGGCCTGCGATCCGATGCACGGCAACACCATCTCGGCCGGCCGCTACAAGACGCGACCGTTCGAGCGGGTGATGCAGGAGATCGAGGGCTTCTTCGACGTCCACCGGGCCGAAGGCACCATTGCCGGCGGCATCCACCTGGAGATGACCGGCAAGGACGTCACCGAATGCACCGGCGGCGCCCGCGCGCTGACGGCCGACGACCTTCAGGATCGCTATCACACCTATTGCGACCCGCGCCTCAACGCGGAGCAGGCGCTCGAAGTGGCGTTCCGCACCGCCGAACTCGTCAAGCGGGAACGCAGCCACGTCGAGCGCCCGCGCCTCGACGCGGCCGAGTGATACGGTTCCCGCTTGAACCAAGCGGGAGCCGGATCACCGAGCCCGCGCGGCGCCTGAGCAAAGCCCATGTCCGCATCACGAAGTGATCACCCGGAAATGGTATGAGGTCGAGCGGAGTTCCGGCACGGCATCCCCGGTCGCCTCACCGAGGATGCGGCGACACGAGCCTCTGCCGATGCGGCCAGACCGCACCTGTCCCCGACCTGTTCCGAAGGACAGCCGAGGCACGGCCCTGCTCCTGGCGGCGCCATGACCCGACCTCCGGCCGTCATTCTGGTGCGTGCGGCGACCCATCGGGATCGAACGCCGGATGAGCGGGAGGGCCGAGGTCCTTCCGGACTGCGTCGACCGGACGAGCGGGCGCGGCCGGATGCGTCGTGGCTCGCGAGGACGACAGCCGTGCGATCGCCGGCGTCTCTTCCGGGCGCGCTCCTAGACAGCCGGACCTCGAACGGGGTCGCCGCTCTTTGTCCGACCGGCGAGCGCGGCGCGCCGGCCTAGAGGCGAAGGCGCTTGAAGATCGGCTCCGGGATGGCGCGGATGATCGCCATCACGAGGCGCCAGACCGGACGGACGTAGACGACGTCGGCCCGGCCCCGCTCGGCCGCCGCGTAGATGGCGTCGCCGACCTCCGCGGGCTCGGCGGTGAGAAGCGGCGGCAGCGACAGCGCCTGGGTCATGCGCGTGCGCACGAAGCCGGGCTTGACCGTCACGACCCGAACCGGCCCCCGGGCGAGCCGGTTGCGCAGGCCCGAAAGGAAGGCGGTGAACCCGGCCTTGGCCGAGCCGTAGACGTAGTTCGATCCTCGGCCGCGGTCGCCCGCCACCGAGCTCACCCCGACGATCGTGCCGTGGCCCCGCGCCGCGAAGCGGTCGGCCAGGATGCCGAGGAGCAGCGATGGCCCGAGGTAATTCGTGGCCATGACCCGTGCGGCATGCTCCGGGTCGGCCTCGGCACGATTCTGGTCGCCGAGTTCCCCGACGACGCAGACCACGGTGTCCGGAAGGACCGGCAGCGCGTCGACGAAGGCGGCGAGGGTATCGAGGGCGAGGACGTCGAGGGGTAGGACCGCGACGGGCTCGCCGGTGCGGACGCTGAGATCGTCGGTGTCGCGACGGGCCGCGCTCGGGTCGCGCGCCGTGAGCACGATCGCCCAGCCCTCGCGGGCATAACGGGACGCCACCGCCCGACCGATGTCCGATGTGGCGCCTACCAGGAGGAGCGTCTTGCGGCCGGCCATCGTCGAGCACCTTGCAAGGGAGATGATGAGGAGCGCGGATCGAGGCCCGACGCCGAACCTTCTACACTCCGAGCCTTCTACAATCCGGGCCTTCTACACGCCGAGCCTTGCGGAAAGATGCGAGGTCAGGCGACCCTCGGCGCCGATCGCGTGCCGCAGGCGTCGAAACTCGCCGAGGCCGGGATAGCCGGCCTCGAAGGTGGCGCGGGTCTGCCTGGAATCCTTGGCGAGGTAGAGCCGTCCGCCGGCCGGGACCACCAGACGGTCGATCTCGTCGAGGAGGGCCAGGGCGGCGGCGTTGGCCGGCAGGTCGAGGGCGAGGGTGTAGCCATCCATCGGGAACGACAGGAGGCCGCTGCCCGGCCCGAGCCGCTTGAGCACGGCCAGGGGTGAGGCGCTCCCCAGGCGCGCCACGCGCTCGAGGATCTCGGCCAGGACGGGTTGGGCGGAGCCCGGCGGGATGACGCATTGATGCTGCACGAAGCCCCGCCGGCCATAGAGCCTGTTCCAATCGGAGAGGCCGTCGAGGGGGAAGAAGTACTGCCGCCAGGGCACGTAGGCTGGCCGTCGCGCCGCCGCCGCGCCGCGGCGATGGTAGAGCGCGTTGAAGGCACCGACCGTCAGGCGGTTGAGCGTCCAAGACGGCATGTCGACGGGAACCGGCACGGCGGCCCGGCCGGCCGCCCGGGGCGGCGCGAGGCCCGCGCATTCGGCGGCCGACGCATGCTCGCCGCGAAACACGAGGCCGCGCCCGAGGTGCCCTCCCCGGCTCTGGCAGTCGATCCAGGCGACGCAATAGGTCGCCTCGGCGCTGCGATCGAGCGCGGCGATGAGGCCGGACAGATTGGTGGCGACCTCGGTTTCCTGGCGAATCCAGCCGCTCTCGATCGGGCGCAGCCGAAAGGTCGCGTCCACGATGAGGCCGGTGAGGCCCATGCCGCCGACGGTGGCCGTGAAGAGTTCGGGATTGTCCTCCCGCGAGCAGCGAAGCGGGCGCCCGTCGGGCAGGAGCAGGGTGAGCGCGTCGAGATGGTCGCCGAAACCGCCTTCGCGGTGGTGGTTCTTGCCGTGTACGTCGGCGGCGATCATCCCGCCCACGGTGACGAGGCGGGTCCCCGGCACCACGAACGGAAAGAAGCCGCGGGGCACGACCACGTCGAGGATGTCGGCCAGCAGCACGCCCGCCTCCACGGTGAGGCGGCCGCTGTCGGGATCGAAGCCGCGGAAGCGATCGAGGCGCCGCATCAGCACGGTCTGGTGGAGGCCGATGGCGGCATCGCCGTAGGCACGCCCGTTGCCACGCGCGACGTAGTCGGTGCCCGCGGCCACGAGCCCCGGCAGACGGTCGGGGGCCTCCGCCCGCAGGATGCGCGATTCGGCGCGCGGATAGCGGCCCCACCCGGAGAGGGTGCCGAGTGGTCCGGCAATGTCGCGGGGCCGGTCCGTCACCGCAAGCCGCCGGCGAGGGGCAGGCCATCGCCAAGCCGGGCCGGTGCCGCTACCGGACCCGCCGCACGGCTGAGGATGCGCCAGACCAGGACGACGATGGCCAGTAGGGCGAAACCGGCGAGGCTCGGCGGCCACGCCGCCGTTCCGGGATACGGAATGTCCTGCCCGACCCTCCTGTCGTGCCAGACCGAGGCGAGGAGGCCGTAGCCGCAGGTGAAGAGGCTCAAGCCGAGGAGGGCGATCTGCTCGCGTGGGCTCGCACGCCGGATCAGGTCCGGCATCAGGAAGGCCAGGGCGATGCCGTAGAGCGTCAGGTCGTAATCGTAGGCGTAGGGGCTGACGAACAGGCCGGCCAGGGCCGTGGCGCCCAGCACCGTCGCGGTGTCCCGCCGGCCCCGGATCGTGGCGACGACCACGGACAGGGCGAGGAAGGCGACGCCGGCCTGGACGGCGAGTGCGACGCCCGCCGGCACCGCGAGGCTGCGCAGCGCCGCGTAGACCGAGATCATCCGGTGCAGCGGATAGTAACCGGCGACCAGGAAGGCCTTCGCCTCGGCGACGGCGGAGACGAACGCCGGCCAGACCGCTATGCCGAGGGCGAGGGTGGCGGCCGCGCAGGCGAGCGCGACCACGCATGCGGCGAGCCCGACGCAGCGCCAGTGCCGGGCCGCCACCGCATGCAGCGCGAAGGCGACGGCCAGATGGGGTTTGACGACCATCAACCCGAGGGGCAGCCCGGCGAGCGCTCGGCCCCCGGCGAAGGCCAGGGCGGCAAGACCGATCAGCGTGCCGCTCAGGAAGCCGTTCTGGCCGCAGCCGATGGTCACGACGATCGCCGGGAAGATCGCCAGCAGCACCGCCGGGAAGGCCTCGCCGGCGATGCGCTTGAGGACGAGCAGGAAGGCCGCGAGGGTCGCCCCGGTGAACAGGAGATAGGCGAGGCTCACGGGAAGGAGCGCGACGCCGGCCACCACGAGATCGAACGGCGGCGGGTAGGTCCAGGGCATGAACGTGTCGCTGCCGCTCACGACCCGCTGCACTTCCCGCATCGTCCCGGCGTGATAGGCCTCCGCCGCTCGCCCCTGCCAGATCATGCGCCCGACGATATGGAAGGTCTCGAAATCGGTGAGCTCCGTCTTCTCGATCCGTGTGAGCCCGGCGAGGGTGGCCGCCTTGGCCAGCACCACCGCCGGCATGAGCAGGAGCAGGACGCGGGTGACCAGCGGTGTCGCGAAGCGTGTGATGATCACGAAGGGGAGCCCAATGCGCCAGTGACGCCGTTCGTCCGAGCCTTGACGCTTTCACGGGCGGTTTAAGGAAGGGTTAGGCGCGATCGCCGATAAAAACCGCCGAATGTCCCTCCATCGGGAGTGCCGGGCGTGGGTGGACGAGCAGCGGTCGTCGGCGACGATGTCTTCGCGACGCCGGGGTGGGCCGAGCCCGTGCCGGTGCTGCGCGTCGAGCGCCCCCTCCCCCTTGTGATCGATCTCGACGGTGCCGGGCTGTCCCCGGCCTTCGTGGCGGAGGCGGCGATCCGTGCGCTGCGCGGGGGGCCGTCCGGCGTCCTCTCGCTCCTGTCCGTGGCGCTGCCGGGCCGCGGTTCGTTCGACCACGCGTTCGACCGAAGCGGCGCGGTCGACCCCGGCCCCGGCCTCTTCGACGCGCGCATGCTGGCCGCGGCCACCCGGGCCGATGCCGAGGGGCGTGAAGTCCTCATCCTGACGAGCGCCTTCCCCGCCCTCGCGCGGCGCCTGTGCGCCACGACGACCTGGGCCGACGACGTCATCCTGGCGCCGCGCGGCGACGACATCGCCGAACTCGCCCGCCTAGCCGCCGTCAGGACGCGCTGCCCCGGCGGTTTCGTCGCGTTCTCCGGCGCCGACGAGGGCGCCCCGTGGGTCCGCGCAGCCGCGAGGCAGGCGGCCGAACCGGGGCTTGTCGACGCGGTGGCGCCGCCGGTCCGGTCCCGCTCACGCGTGTGGGTCAAGGCGGCCCGCCTGCACCAATGGACGAAGAACCTGCTGGTCTTCCTGCCCCTCGTCCTGGCCGGGCGCGCCTTCGACGGCTCGGCCTGGCTGATGGCGGCAATGGGATTCCTGGCCTTCGGGCTCGTCGCCTCGGCGACTTATCTCCTCAACGACCTGCACGACCTCGACCACGATCGCGCCCATCGCTCGAAGCGGCACAGGCCGCTGGCATCCGGGGCGCTGTCGATCCCCGCGGCCCTCGTCGGAATCGTGTCCGGCCTCGGCCTCGGCTTGGGGCTCGCCGCCGCCAGCGGCCCGGCGAGCCTTGCCATCCTGTCCGTCTACCTCGCGGCGACCCTGGCCTACACCTTCCGGATCAAGCGCGTCGCCCTGCTCGATGCGGTGACGCTGGCGGGCCTGTTTACCTCGCGGCTGGTAGCCGGCGTGGTGTTCTGCGGGGTCGCCGGTTCGGCCTGGTTGTTCGTGCTCTCGATGTTCCTGTTCACGTCCCTGGCACTGGCCAAGCGCTACGGCGAGATCCGGCACCTCGCCCCGTCCGGTGCGATTCCCGGCCGCGGCTACGTCGCCGAGGACGGACCGGTGGTGCTGGCGTTCGGGACGGCCACCGCGGCTGCGGCGGTGCTGATGGTCTCGCTCTACATCGTCGAGGCCGCCACCCGGCAGGCCTTCTACGTGACCCCGGAGTTCCTGTGGCTGGCGCCGGTGGCGGTCTTCGTCTGGCTCGGCCGGATCTGGCTCCTGTGCGGGCGCGGCACGCTGAACGACGATCCCGTCGAGTTCGCGATCACGGACGGCCCCAGCCTCGCCCTCGGCCTCGCCGTGCTCACCGGCTTCTGTCTCGCTTGCATGCGGTTCTGACGTTGCGCCCGCAGGCGCCCGCCTACGGAGCGGGGCGTTCGCCTTCGGGCGGTGACGAACGCGCGGCGGGCACCGGCGAACGGCGCGCCTCGCGCAAGGTGGTCCCATCCGCGAAGGCCGCGCCGGCCGACTTCGCCACGGCGATGCGCTGCGACAGGTAGATGCCGTGGTGGCCCGAGGCGAGATAGGCCATGACGCAGGCCGTCGCGATATAGACGCCGTGGGTGGCCCCGAACAATTCGATGCCCATCAGCGTGCACGCCAGCGGCGTGTTGGCAGCGCCTGCGAACACCGCCACGAAGCCGAGGGCCGCGAACAGGTCGAGGGGGGCGCCGAGCCCTCCCGCCACCGCGTTGCCCAGCGCCGCGCCGATGAAGAACAGCGGCGTGACCTCGCCGCCCTTGAAGCCCGCGCTCAGGGTCACGACGGTGAAGAGGATCTTGAGGGCCCAGCTCCAGGGATGGACATCGGGACCGAAGAAGCTCGCGATGGTGAGTCCGTCGGGACCGGCGGCCGACACCCCGAGCCCGAGGTAGTCGCGGGTGCCGACCGCATAGACGAGGCCGATCACGGCCAGGCCGCCGACGAAGGGACGCAGCGGGCCGTAGGGTACGAACCGCTTGAACAGGCCCGACAGGCGATGGTTGGCCTCCGCGAAGACAAGCGCGGCGAGGCCGAAGGCGACACCGGCCAGGGCCACCTTGGCGAGCAGGACGGGCTCGACCACCAGGGCCTTGGCCGGGCCGGCGAGGTAGTCGATGCGGTAGTCGCCGTGATGGATGCCCCAGGCCTGGCAGACCCAGTCGCCGACCACGGCGGCCAGGAGGCACGGCGCCAGGGCGCCGTATTCGATCCGCCCGAGGGCAAGCACTTCGAGCGCGAAGACCGCCCCGGCGACGGGAGTGCCGAAGACGGCGCCGAACCCCGCCGCGATCCCGGCCATCAGGAGGATCCTGATCCCGGGCGGGTCCAGCCCCAGCAGCCTGCCGAAGGTGGCGGCGAGGCTGCCGCCGAGTTGCACGGCCGTCCCCTCGCGCCCGGCCGAACCGCCGAACAGGTGGGTGACGAGGGTACCCAGCACGATGAGGGGCGCCATCCGCGCCGGAACGCCGGCGTTGGGCGCATGGATCTCGTCGACGATGAGGTTGTTGCCGCCTTCCACGCTCGCGCCGAAGCGATGGTAGAGCCACCCGACCGCGAACCCGCCCACCGGCAGCAGGAACAGCAGCCACGGATGATCGAACCGCGTCTTCGTCGCGGCGTCGAGGCTCCAGAGGAAGGCGGCGCACAGGGATCCGACTGTCGCCGCCATCGCCGCGAGAATCATCCACCAGCGGACCATGGCCAGCGCGTCGAGCAGCCGGCGACGGACGACGGCTCTCATGTCGTTGAACGAGGAGGAGCGACGGAGGATTTCGCGCACGGGCCTACCTTGGTTGCGAAGCCGCAAAAGGTAGGAATCATCAGCCCGAAGGGCGGTTCGGCCATGTGGCCCGGCAGAATCCATTGCCGTGGTGCATCATCCCGAACCGCCGGTTGGCCGTCAAGGCTGGGGCCGGCGTCAATAGGTATGCTCGTCGGCCGGGAAGCGGCCGGTCCTGACCTCCTCGGCGTAGCCGCGCACGGCCTCCTCGATCTGGTCGCGCAGGCTGCCGAACCGTTTGACGAACTTCGGCGCCCGTTCGCTCAAGCCCAGCATGTCCTCCAGCACCAGGATCTGCCCGTCGCAACTGGACGAGGCGCCGATGCCGATGGTCACCGTGGTGACGGCCGGATCGGTGGCGATGGCCCGCGCCACCGGTTCGACGATGCCCTCGAGCACGATGGCGAAGGCGCCGGCTTCGCTGATCGCCCGTGCGTCCTCCCGCAACCGGCGCTCGGCCGCCTCGCCCCGGCCCTGCACCTTGAAGCCGCCCATGGTGTTCACCGATTGGGGGGTGAGGCCGATGTGGCCCATCACCGGCACGCCGCGTTCCACGAGGAAGGACACGGTCTCGGCGAAACGCGCGCCGCCCTCCATCTTGATGGCCCCTGCGCCGGTCTCCTTGAGCACGCGCACGGCGCTCATGAAGGCCTGCTCGCGGCTGGCCTCGTAGGAGCCGAAAGGCATGTCGACGACCACGAGGGCGCGGCTGGTGCCCCGCATCACGGCCTGGGCCTGGACGATCATCATCTCGAGGGTGACCGGCAGTGTGGTCTCCATCCCATGCATCACCATGCCGAGCGAATCGCCCACCAGGATGAAATCGCAGTGCGGATCGAGAATGCCGGCGGTGTGGGCGTGGTAGGCGGTGAGCGCGATGATCTTGCGACCTTCGGCCTTGCGCGCGGCCAGATCGACGGCCCTCAGGCGCCGTGACGTGACAAGCTGCGACATCGGTCACTCACTCGATTGTCCCGCAATCGGTCGTCTTGCGGCGTTACATCTTCGGCATTCGTCGCCGACCGGCAGGGCCGGCGCGATGGCCGGGATCTCCACAGGTGGTACGCCGTGAGGGTGGGACCCGCGAGGCCGGCCGGCGAACCCGTCCCGCCGGCTCGGCCTCCGATGCGGACGTCGCGATGGCGTCGCGCGTCCGCGCCCTTCAACCGGGCGTTTGCTCCCTAGACATCGTTCTGCCTCAAGCGCGCTGTTGTTCCGCCATAATCGCGAGGATGTCAACCGGTTCGGTCCGGCGGAGCCCGTTGAGGTCGTTGAGCAAAGTCGCACCTGTCGCAGGTCGTGGACGGCTCAGCGCAGCGGCTCGCCTGGCCGGTCCAGCCTGGGCCTCGCCTCCCACGCGGGATCGGGCTTCGTCGCCGTGGTGGGATGCCTGTCCTGCCAGCCCTCGATGCCGTCGGGATACCAATAGACGTTGGCGTATCCGGCCGACAGGAGGCGCTTGCCGGCGTTCCAGCTTCCCCAGCATTCGGGCCGGCAGAACGTGACCACCGCCCGGGTCCTGTCGCCCCCGGTCAGCGCCTCGACGCGGGAGAGGAAGACGGCCTCCTGGCGGGGGTCGAGGGGGGCCGCACCGGCGTTCGGCATCCAGACACTGCCGGGGATCGAGCGGTGGGTCGGCAGCCACGGCCGGTCCGCGGGAAAGTTCGTCGGGCGCTGGTCGGCCAGGGCCACGTCGATGAGGACCGGCTTGTCTCTAGCGATGAGGGCGTCGAGCCCGTCGAGGTCGACGACCCTGGCCCCCTGCAGGGTCGCCGGCGTGTAGCCGCGTGCCGGACCGGTCCAGAGGCCGTCCGGCTCCGGCACGTTGACGGGCGAGTCGGCCGGCCCTGCCGCGATGAGGGCGAAGGATGCGGCCAGCACCGCGAGTGCCCGGCCCCGCCGTTTCCACATGGCGTGCGCCATCCCGTTCAGTTGCTGGCCGTCGGCGCCGTGAAGCTGTGCTCCCACCGTCCATTCTGGTTGTCGACGGCCACCACCCGGATCGGCTCCTGGCCCTCGGGGATGAAGGAAAACCCGATCACCGGGTTCGAGGCGATCGAGATGTCGCCGTCGAGGGTGAAGATGCGCGACGACCCGCGGCTGACCTCGACCTTCGTGATGTAGCGCGCCGGCGTGTAGTCGCGGGTGACCTGGTTCATCTGCATGCCGCTGAAGTTCGGGTGGCGGATCATGAGGGTCGCCTCCAGGGACTTTCCAGGGTTCGCCTCACCGGCGAACTTCATGCGCATGTCGCCCATGCCCTTCATCGCCTCCTCGTCGCTCATGCCCATCGGCGCCGAGCAGCCGCCGGAGGCCTTCACGAAACGGACCGCCTCCATCAGCTTGCCGTCCTTGGTCTCGGCCACCGCGTGGACGTTGGTGTAGTTGTTCACCCGCACCCGCAGCTTGATCTCGCTCGGATCCGCGGCGGGTCCGAAGGTGAACTTCGCCGCGTAGGGCGACGGGTTGTCGTCGATCACCAGGTGAAGACCCGCGATCTTGTCCTTCTGCGGCATGCTCAGGGTGATCGGCACGAGGGAGGCGTCCATCGCGCGGCCGGGGGCGTCGATCGACACCAGCGTGTCCGTCGATTCCACCTTGCGGTCGCCGAAGATCGTGGTCTGGATCTCCTTCCAGCGGGCGAGCCGCTCGGAATCGTCGTCGCCCGCCCCGAGCGCGAGGACCGGCCCGGCGGCGGCAATGCCGGCGAGGACCGGGACGGACAGGCCGATGGCGAGGGCCAGACGGCGAGCGGCAAGATGTTTCATGGTTCGTCTCCTCGAAGAGAGATGTAGCGCATCATCATTCCCACTCAAGCTCCTTGTAGGCCTGGGTGACGTTGCGGCCGTGATAGGTGTCGAACAACGCCCATTTCCCGCGCTCGGACTGGCCGACGCTGGCGACCGCCCGCTCGATCGGCACGTCCCCCGCCACCGCCTTGCGGGTCTCGTCGCGGAGGGTCGCCAGGTAGCGGGTCAGGTCGGCCATGGCGGGGGTGACATCCACGAGGGTCGGCCCGTGCCCCGGAACGGCACGGGCGGCGCCGGTTGCCTTGAGGCGCTCGGCCTCCTTCAGCCAGCCGACGAGGCTGCCGTCGAGGGACGGGATGCGGGTCACGAACAGGAGGTCGGCGGGAAACAGGATGCCGCTGCGGGTGTCGAGCATGGAGAGGTCGCAGTTGGTGTGCGCCACCCCATGAGCGGTGAGCCGCAGGGTACGTCCGCCGAGGTCGATCTCGGCGGTGTCGGCCACCGTCATCGTCGGATGGACGACCGGACCGGTCTTCTCGGCGCCCAGGATCTCGACGAGGCGCCCGCGATAGAACTCGCCGCGCGATTCGAGCGCGCTACTCAGGGCGTGGTGGCCGACGAAGGTCGGGCGATCCTGCAGGAAGGCGCCGGCTCCGAAGCAATGGTCGGGGTGCACGTGGGTGAGCACGACGTAGCGGATCGGCTTGTCCGTGCGCTGGACGATCTGCGAGCGCAGCCAGGCTCCGTCCGCGAGGCTGCCGCCGCTCTCGGTCACGAGGACGGCGTCGTCACCGACGATGAAGCCGGTGTTGGCGATGGCATCGTCGTTGTCGGCGGTCGCCTCGGTGTCGGGGCCGCGCCGGACGAAGATTCCGGGGCCGACCTCGTCCATCGAAAAACCCTCGGCCGACCGCCCGAGGGTCGGCAGGCAGCACAGGCACAGGCCCGCCCACAGGGCCTGCCGGCGGGTCGAAGCGGCCCCCGTCGCGGCACGGCCGTCCCGTCCCACGCGCTGCGTCCCGATGGAACCTGTCGGCAATCCCGTCCTCCCCCGCAATTTTTGAAGCGTACCAGACCCGGATATCCGCGAGCGGGCAAGGGGGCGTCCGCTCGCACACGAAGTGTTGCATCGGCAGCGTTGCACGCTGGCGGGCCAGGCATTCACGGCCGTGCGGTTCCGGCCCCGTTCATCGACCGATCAGTACGGTTCAGGATTCGCCGATGCGGCGCCCTTCCAGCCCGTCTCGTCGATGTGGCAGTTTCGGCGACTCCACGAATCACAGAGATCAGAGGACGAACCACCCGATGCAGGCCGCCGCCTTTCTCGCCGCCGCAACGGCCCTGCCCTTCGGCGACCTGCCGACGCTCCTGGGCGATGGCGGGCTCGTGGTGGTGGCCCCGCACGCCGACGACGAGAGCCTGGGCTGCGGCGGCCTCATCGCCGAAGCGGTGCGCGAGGGGCGCGACGTGCGGGTGGTGATCGTCAGCGACGGCGCCGGTTCGCACACCCATTCCGTGACCCATCCGCCCGATCGCCTGCGCGCCCTGCGCGAGACGGAGGCGCAGGACGCCGTCGCGATCCTCGGGTTGCCGCGCGAGGCCGTGAGCTTCCTGCGCCTGCCCGATGCCGGGGTTCCGAGCACGGGGCCGGAGGCGCAGGCGGCGGCGGATGCCATCGCGGCGCTGGCGCGCGACTGCGATGCCGGCGCGATCTGCGTCACCTGGGCCCACGACCCCCATTGCGATCACACGGCCGCGGCGGCCATCGCCACCCTGGCGCAGCGGCAGCTTCCCGAGGTCGGCCTCTACGCCTATCCCGTCTGGGGCTGGACCCTGCCGGCCGACCGCGAGGTCGGGGCGGCTCCGCAGGGATGGCGCCTCGACGTCAGCGCCCATTCCGCCGCCAAGCGGCGGGCCATCCTCGCCCATCGCTCGCAGACCAGCGATCTCATCGCCGACGACCCCAGCGGGTTTCGCCTCGCGCCCGAGATGATCGACCGATTCTGCGGCCCGTTCGAGATCTTCATCCTCCTGTCGCCGAGGATCGAGGCATGAGGGGCTGTGCCACGGTCATTACCCTGAACAAGGGACGCGACGACCACCTCGCACGGCTGCTGGAGGGCCTGTCGCGCGGAGCCCACCCGGCCGAATGCGTGGTGGTGGAGATGGGGGACGCGCCCGCGCCCTTGCCCGACCCCGGCTTCCCGGTCCGCCGCATCGTCCTGGCGAGCGACGGCCTTCCCCTGGCGCGCGCCCGCAACGCCGGTGCCGGGGCGGCACGGACCGAGCACCTCGTCTTCCTCGACGTCGACTGCATCCCCTCGCAGGATCTCGTGGCGAGCCTCGACGAGGACCTCACCGAGGTCGACGGCCTGATCTGCTGCGAGATCCGCTATCTCCCGGCCGGAGCCGTCCAGGACGGTTGGACCGAGCCGGGGCTGCGTGGCGCGGGGTTCACCCATCCCGTCAGGCACTTCCCGCCATCGGGCCTCGCCCGTACCGACAATCCCGGCCTGTTCTGGTCCCTCGCGTTCGGTGTGCGCAAGGAGACGTTCGACCGGCTCGGCGGCTTCGACGAGAGTTTCGACGGCTACGGCGCTGAGGATACCGACCTCGCGTTCCGGGCGGACGCGGCAGGGCTTCCGATCGTCTTCAGTGCTCGCGGCGGCGCTTTCCACCAATACCACCAGGCCTACGACCCACCGCTGCAGCACTTCGGCGATATCGTCCGCAACGCCCGCCGCTTCCATGCGCGGCACGGCCTCTGGCCGATGGACGGCTGGCTCGACGCCTTCGCCCGAATGGGCCTGTCGACCCCGCGCGGCGACGACATCGCGATCCTGCGCTCGCCGACGCCCGAGGAGATCGCGGCAGCGCGCTTGCCGACCGATCGGCCGTTCTGACCGACCGGTCGGGCGTTACCGTCCGGCGCCCGTCAGAGCGCTTGAGACGGAATGATCGTCCGACCTCGGGCGTAGGGATCAGGCCGCGTTGTGGGTCTTGCTCGGCTCGGCACCGGGTACGGGCAGCACCACCGGCGTCGCCGTGCCGGATGCCATCGGCCCGACGTTTTTCATGGGAGCGGGAGAGGTCGGAGCGGGCGGGACGGCGATCGGCTCCGGCGCGGCCTCGGGCGCCGGCGAGGAGAGTTCCGCCAGCCCGTCCTCGTCCGCGCCGGACGGAGGAGCCAGGACGTCGGTGGGCGTCTTCCAGACGAAGGCGTCGAGACGGCCGGTCACCGGCGACACTGGACCCCAGGTCTCCGAGGCGACCCCGTCTGCGATCCACAGGGGGTCGCGACGGGCACGCGTGGCGCGCGCCAGCCATTCCCTGGCGCGACCGGAGGCGGGCCCGTGCTCGACCTCCTCGATCCGCGCCATGGCGAGGCAGGCGCGAACCGTCGGTTGGTCGGACAGCAGCGGCGCCAGCGTCTCGCGCGCCTTGGCGAAATCCTTCGCGTCGAACGCGGCCTGGACCATGGCCAGGCGGGCCTCCGCATCCCACGACGAGATCCGGGCCAGCGTCTCGGCACGGGCCATCCGGTCGCGCACCGAATCGCCGGTGCGCAGGTTCATGTAGGTCTTGGCCAGATCCGGATGCGGGTTGGCACGCCAGGCCGCCTCGACGATCTTGGCGGCTTTCTTCAGGTCGCCGCGCCGTGCCAGCAGACGCCCGGCCAGCGCCGCGGCCGGCACCAGTTCCGGCGCGAGCTTGACGGCCTGGAGCACCCGCTCGGTCGCCGCTTCCGGCTCACCGGCTTCCCGGGTCTGGGCGGCCGCCGTGAGGAGGACGGCGCGCTGGCGCCGCGACACGGATTTGTCGACGAGTCCAAGGGCGGCGCGACGCTCCACGGTCTCGGTGGCCGCACCCCAGTCGCCATCGGCACATTGGGCTTCGAGGACGGCCTCGTTGGCCCAGGTCACGCTGGGCGCCAGCCGCGCGGCCTCGGTGGCGTAGGCCCGGGCCGCGGTCTCGTCCGACCGGCGGCGCGCTTCGACGAACAGCCCCCGCAGGCCGAGGACCCGCGTCTCGGGATCGTTGACCATCCGCTGGAAGGCATGCTCGGCCGCCTCGCGGTCACCGGAGATCTGCGCCGCCTGGGCCTTCAACAGGAGGGCCAGCGGCTCGGCGCCGAGCAGGCGCTCGGCGTCGCCGGCATGGCGCTTGGCCGCCAGGGGATCGCCCGATCCCACCGCGACCATCCCGCGCGACAGGGCCGAGAAGCCCTTGGCCCGGCGCCGGTCGCGCGAGCCGCGCACCAGGGCGTCCGGCAGGGTGATGAGCCCCCGCACGATCGCCCAGACGAAGCCGATCGCGATGGACGCGACGAGAACGCCGATGAGGGCGATGGCGAGGCTGGTGGCCACCTCGTAGCCGTTCCAGACGATCGTGACCGACCCGGGTCGGTCGGCGATCCAGACGGCGCCGAAGGCGGCAAGGGCGAGAAGGGCCAGGAAGGCGAGGGCACGCCACATGGGATCAGATACTCCTGGGAGCGGTGCCGCTGGCGCAGGCCACGCTGAAATCGGATGCCGGGGGTGCGAGCACCCCTTTGTGGCAAGGCGAACGACCGGGTGAGGCCTGGGTCAACGGGGTGACGGCGCGGATAGTCCCTTGAAGGCGTCCGACAGCAGGGCCTGGGCGGCCTCGCCGGCCGCGGCACGGGAAGCGAGCTTGGTGCCGAAATCGCCGGCTGAGGCCCTCGCCGCCTCGGGCATCGCGGCAAAGGCTTTGGCCGCTTCCGCGATGGCGCCACGGTCGAGGGCGGCCTGGACGGCCACGGTCGGATCGGTGTCCTGCGCGGCCTCGCTCGCCGGCGTGTCGACCTTGCGAACCTGCACGATCGACCCGGCCATGCTCATCAGACGCTGGCTGATGTCGCCGGTCTCGGCCACCGACTTCGCCTGGGCGGCCTTGCGGGCGGCCGACATCCTGTCAGCGATGGCGCGGAACTCGGTCGCCAGGGTGCGCGCGGTGGGAGCGCCCTTGTCGGCGAACACCGCCACGGCGGTGAGCTTGGCCGGATCGCCCGGCTCGAAGTTGCGCAGCGACGCCAGCGCGTCGGCATAGGGAGCGCCCGTGGACAGCGCGGTGGCGATCCTGTCGGCGGAGACGACCCGCAACGCCGCCTGCACGGTGCCGGCATCGGCGCGTTCCGACACCGCCTTGTCGAGGCCGGCGAGACGGTCCGATTGCGCCTGGAGCTGGCGTGCCACCGCCTTGGCGGCCTCCTCGGCCTGGGCCTTGTTGGCGTCCACGGCCTTCTGGCTCGCTTCCGTCACGGACTGGACGGCTTCGGTGGCCGCCTTCACGCGCTCGTCCAGGCTCGACTGTAGAACCGCGAGCTTCTGGCCGAGAGCCTGCGCGGCTTCGGCGTTCGCCTTGGTCCGGCTGTCGACGTCGCCCTGGAGCGTGGTGATCCTGGCATTCAGGTCCGCCTGCCCGGTCGGCGCCTTGGCGACGCCGTCGATCTTGCCTTCCACCGCCTTGAGGCGCTCGTCGAGCTTGGTCACCTGTTCGGGGGGCACGCCGGGTGCGGTCAGCGCGGCCCTGGCATCCACGGACTGGTCGCGGCCCGGCTCCTCCTGCAGGGCGGCGAGGCGCTGGTCGAGGCTGTCGATCCGCGCGGTGAGTTCGGGCGGGATCGTGGCGGTTGCCGGGGATCCCTCCGCCGCCGGAGCGGTCGGCGACGCACTCGCCTTCTGGAGCGCTTCGCGGGCGGCGGTTTCGGCATTGCGAACCGCATCGGGCAGCGGCTTGAGCGCGGCTTCGTTGCCGGCGATGCGCTTGTCGAGGCTCGCCAAGGCATCGCGCGACGCGAGCGTGCCCACCGTCTGGTCGAGGGCTGCCAGACGGCCGGCGAGGTCGCCGTTCGCGGTGGGAAGGATGCCCGCGCGCTCGACGCCGAACAGCAGTCCGGCCCCGATCACGCCGCCGATCAGCCCCGCAGCCGCCATAGAGCCGAAACCGGCGCCGCCGCTGCGAACCGGGACGGGCTTGGGTTCGGATGCCGACGCGGTCCGCTGTCCGGCTTCCGACGACGGCGGCTTGGTCCCGGACGACGTGGCGCCGCTCGAGGCAGACGCGCTCGAAGTGGAGGCGCTCGACGTCGCACCGGCGACGGATGCGGCGGTCTTCGGTCCGGTCGCAGACATCTTGTCGGTGGTCTCGCGCCGGGTCGCATCGCCCGCGTCCGGAACGCGTCGCGCCTTCAGATCGATGATCGGTCCATCCGCAGCGTCACCACCGGCACGTCCGGTGGTGCCGAATGCGGACGGCTTGGCCGGATCGGGTTTCGCACCATCGGCCTTGGCAGCGTCCACTTTCGAGGGGTCGGGCTTGGTGGGGTCGGGCTTGGCGGGACCGGACTTCGCGGGATCGGACTTGGCGGGATCGGGCTTCGCGGCGTCTGCCTTCGACGTACCCATCTTGGCTGCATCGGCCGTGGCCGATGTCGAAGCACCTGGCTTGGTGTCCGGCTTCGCCGGCAGGACACCGGGCTTCTGCGTGGCGCCGGGCACCGGCGAGGCGGTGGAGCCCGACGGGCCGCCGCTGCCGGTCGACGAAGCTCCCGTCGGTCCCGAGGCGCCGGCCTGGCCGGCCTGCGTCGCCGATTTCGGGCCATCGGCCTTCACGGGTTCGACCTTGCCGGGTCCGGTGGGCGACGACGCTCCGGTGGGTGCGGCACCCGAAACCGTGGGGCCGGGCCGTCCCAGGTCCGGCTTGCCGGCTTCCGACTTGCCCACTTCGGTCTTGCCGGCGTCCGTTCCGGTCGGGTCGGGCCGCGACGAAGAGCCGGTCGCACCCGCACCGGTTGTCCCCTGCTGCGCCGAGGAGCCGGGTGAGGTCCGGTTCGAATCGTTGATGGGTGGCTTCACGAGACCCTGCTCCCTTCCCGATGCCTGCTCCCCGACCGGGCACGGCGCGAGATCCTCGCTGCGCGGCCCGGCGCGGGCAGTCTTGATTCTGTTGCCCGTCCTAGCACCACGAGGCTTGCCGGAGCGAGACCGTATCTCAAACGTCGTTCGCCAAACCTGCCAGGAGGTCGTCTTCGCTCGGCCGGGCCGCGATGAAATGGATGCGCCCGCCGGCCGCAACCAGGGGCGCGGCCACGTCCGCCGACAGGCAGTAATGCTTGAGCGCCCGGAAGGCTCCCCCGCGACCCGCAGAGATCGCCAGCGCCAGCGCCACCTCCGCACTCCGGCGCGAGTAATGCAGTGCCGCCGCGACGGGCTCACCCTGCCCTTCCGCCAGGGCCGTGGCGACCGGGGCCGGCAGGGCGGCAGCGGCGGTCATGCCGTAGGACACGTGGATCGCGACCGCGTAGCCCGCCCGCTCCAGCGAGAGGCCGGGCTCGGCCTTGCGCTCCGCTCCGGCGAGGTGGAGCAGGCGGCAGGGCGGCCTCAGCGTCGCCGCGACGAGCCGCACGAGGTCGGCGGCATCCCCGCCCGCGTCGAGGACGGATCGGAAGCCGCGATCCCTGGCGGCCTGCGCGGTGCGGCCGCCGACGCAGAAGACGGGGGTCGTCCCGTCGCCGGGCAGGGCCGGCCCGGGCAGGGCGAGGATCGCGCTCGCGCTCGTCACCACCAGTCCGTCGAACCGCCCGTCCGGCGGCGCGTCGCCGGTGGTCGCCAGCATCAGCACCGGCGCGACGAGCGGATCGTGCCCGAGCGCGCTGACGCGCGCGGCCGTGCGGGACGCGCCGGGCTCCGGCCGCGCGATCCAGACCCTCATGCTCCCCGACCCCGGTGCGACCCCTCGGACCGGGAGACCCTGTGCGACCGCCCGGCCGATGGCAAGGCGACCCACCGGCGTCGATTCCGGCTGCGTTGCCCTGCGGCATGCTCGGGCGATAGAACGGGGGCCGGCCAGACCCAGCCGCAGCGGACACCACGCATCCATGATCGTCCTCGGCATCGAGACCACCTGCGACGAGACGGCGGTCGCCGTCGTCAGCCCCGGCGAGGGCGGGCGCGGGCGCATTCTCGCCAACGAGATCCTCAGCCAGATCGCCGAGCACGCGGCCTATGGCGGCGTCGTGCCCGAGATCGCGGCCCGCGCCCATGTGGAGGTGCTCGACCGGCTGATCCTGCGCGCCCTCGACCGGGCCGGGCTCAGCCTGGCGCAGATGGACGGCATCGCCGTGGCCGCGGGACCCGGCCTGATCGGCGGCGTCCTGATCGGCCTCGTCACCGCCAAGACCCTGGCCCTCGTGACCCGCAAGCCGCTGCTGGCGGTCAACCACCTCGAGGCGCACGCGCTCACCGCGCGCCTCACCGACGGCATCGGCTTCCCCTACCTGCTGCTGCTCGCCTCGGGCGGCCATACCCAGCTCGTGGCGGTGAGGGGGGTCGGCGACTACGTGCGCCTCGGCACCACCATCGACGACGCTATCGGCGAGGCCTTCGACAAGGTCGCCAAGCTTTTGGGCCTCGGCTACCCCGGCGGGCCCGAAGTCGAGCGACTGGCCGAGACCGGCGACCCCGAGCGGTTCGCCCTGCCGCGGCCGATGCTGGGACGGCGCGAGGCCAACTTCTCCCTGTCCGGCCTCAAGACCGCCCTGCGGATCGAGGCCGAGCGCATCGCCCCGTTGGCGCAAAACGACATCGCCGATCTCTGCGCGAGCTTCCAGGCGGCGGTGGTCGACGTCACCGTCGACCGCCTCCGGGTGGCGCTGCGGGACTTCGGGGCCGTCGCCGGCCATCCCACCGCCCTGGTGGCGGCCGGGGGGGTCGCCGCCAACGGCGCGATCCGGCGGGCGCTGGCGACCCAGGCCGGCGAGGCCGGACTCGCCTTCGTGGCACCGCCCCTGGCCCTCTGCGGCGACAACGGCGCCATGATCGCCTGGGCCGGCATCGAACGCCTGCGCCTCGGGCTCGTCGACGACCTCACCGCGCCGGCCCGCGCCCGCTGGCCCTTCGCCGAGGCGGCGGTGGCCTCGGCGTGAGCCCGGGGGGGGACGAGCCCGGCCTCCGGTCGCGCTGGCGCGACCTCGTCGAGCGGCGCCTGCCCGAGGCCGCGCCCCGACGGCCGGACTGGCCGGTGGACCGCGATCACTGTTTCGCCCGCATCCTCCTCGACAACGCCTGCGGCGGACCGTGGCGGGCGTTCGTGGCGGCACCGGCCTGGGCCAACACGCCGGCCGACGACCTCTCGCGCGCCGTGGACCTCGGCGAGGCCGTGCTGGCGGGCAAGGCCGATCTCGCGCTCCTGAACCGGCGCTCGCTGGGCTTTCGCGGCAAGCTGAGAACGAAGCCCGTGCCGGCCTGCCTGCACGAGGGCGACCTCACCCTGCGCCGCTGGTCCCCCGCCGACGATGACGCCTTCGCCGCCCTCAACGCCGATGCCGAGGTGATGCGCTTCTTCCCCGCCCCGCGATCGCGCGGCGACAGCCTCGCCGAGGCCCGTGCCCACGACCGGCGGTTCGCGGCCGACGGCTTCGGCCCTTGGGTCCTCGACTGCGCGGAGGAGGGCGTCGTCGGTTTCGTCGGCGGCCTGCGCCTCATGCGGCCGATGCCCTTTTCCGGTGCCGAGCGGCCCGGCAACGTCGTGGAGGTCGTCTGGCGGCTGGCACGGTCCGCCTGGGGCCGGGGGCTCGCCACCCGAGCGGCGCGGCTGGCCCTCGCCGACCTGTTCGGCCGCTGCGGTGTCGCTGCCGCCGTGGCCTTCACGGCCGCCGGCAACGCGCCGTCGCGACGGGTGATGGAGCGGCTCGGCATGGTGCCGGCGGGCGAGTTCGCCCATCCGGCCCTGCCGCCGGATGACCGCCTGGCGCCGCACGTGCTCTACCGCGTGTCGGCGGCCGACTTTTCGGCGGGGAGCATGAGCCCATGAACCATGAACCCATGAGCGACGAGGTGGCGGTCATCGGCGGCGGTGCCTGGGGCACGGCGCTGGCCAACGCGGCGGCGGTGGCGGGCCGGCCCGTGACCCTGTGGTTGCGCGACGGCGAGGCCGCCGTACGCCTCCAGGAAACCCGCGAGAACGCCCGCTACCTGCCGGGCGTGCCCTTGCACGACCGCATCCGCGCCACCGCCGATGCGCGGGCCCTGGGCGGGGCCGGCATCGTCCTCGCCGTCGTCCCCGCCCAGACCCTGCGCGGGGTGCTGGCCGGCCTGGCACCGGCGCTGGACCCCGGCGCGGCCGTCGTGCTCTGCGCCAAGGGGATCGAGCGCGGCAGCGACGCCTTCATGAGCGCGGTCGCCGCCGAGGTCCTCGGCGACGGGGCCGCCGTGGCGGTGCTCTCGGGTCCGAGCTTTGCGGCCGACGTCGCCCGCGGATTGCCCACCGCCGTCACCCTGGCGGCCCGCGATGCCGCGCTCGCGGCGCGGTTGTCCGGTTCCCTGTCGGGGCCGACCCTTCGCCTCTACCACACCGACGACGTGCGCGGCGTCGAGATCGGCGGGGCCGGCAAGAACGTGCTCGCCATCGCGTCCGGCATCGTCGCCGGGCGTGGCCTCGGTGAGAGCGCGCGCGCGGCCCTGATCGCCCGGGCCTTCGCCGAACTGATGCGGTTCGCCCGCAGCTTCGGCGCCCGCCCCGAGACCCTGATGGGCCTGTCGGGCCTCGGCGACCTCGTGCTCACCGCCTCCTCCTCGCAGTCGCGCAACTTCGCCTTCGGCGAGCGCCTGGGGCGCGGCGCCTCGCCGCAAGAGGCCTCCGGCGGCAAGCTCGCCGAGGGTGCCTTCACGGCGGCCGCCCTCGTCGGCCTGGCGCGCCGAAACGGGATCGAGATGCCGGTGGCCGAGGCCGTGGCGGGCATCGTCGCGGGCAGCGCCAGCGTCGACCGGGTGGTCGCGGCCCTGCTCGCCCGGCCGCTGCGGGGGGAAGCGGAATGACCGCCGGCCCGCTCCACGCCTTCCTTGCGCGATCCGGCCGCGACGGCGCGGGCCGGCCGCTCGACGCGGTGGTCGCCTTCGACGACGCCCATATCGAAGGCGTCCACGACTTCATCCAATGGTGCTTTCCCCTGCCGGAGGCGAGCCGCGCCGTCCCCGGCGCGCCGGTGCTCACCGCCGCCGAGGCCGAGGCCATCCGCGCCGACCCCGCTGCCCGAGCCGGGCTGCTGGCCGCCCTCGACCGGATGACGCGGTTCTACGCCGGGACCGATGGATGGCTTCGCGCCTGCGATCACAACCACCTGCGCATCAGCCGGATCATCGCGGCCACCCACGATCTCGTCGGCCAGGAAGCGGCGGCGGCCTTCCATGCCTTCGTTCTCGACCGCAACCGCGACGCCGGATCGCCGATCAACCGCGACAGCCTGCGCTACTGGGATCGGGCCCTCGCGGGGGCCTGACGGCCACGCTGCGCCGCGCTAGGAAAGTGCGACCGTTTCGAGGACACCGATGGCGTACTGGCTCTTCAAATCCGAACCCGCGACTTGGTCCTGGGAGCAGCAGGTGGCGGCCGGCGAGGCCGGGACGCATTGGAACGGGGTGCGCAACCACGGCGCCAAGCTGCATCTCCAGGCGATGAAGGTCGGCGACCGGGGCTTCTTCTACCATTCCAACGAGGGCAAGGCGGTGGTGGGGATCGTGTCGGTCGTCCGCCCCTACTACCCGGACGATTCCGATCCCACCGGCCGCTTCGGCATGGTCAACGTCAAGGCCGTGGAGGCGCTGGCCAAGCCCGTCACCCTGCAGGCGATCAAGGTCGAGCCGCGTCTCGCCGCCATGGTGCTCGTCAACAACTCGCGGCTGTCGGTGCAGCCGGTCAGCGAGGAGGAATGGGGGATCGTGTGCGGGATGGGGGGCCTATGACACCCCCGGTCTTCACGACCCCAAAAGCTTCATGAAGGCTGCGGCGGCTCCGAAAATAGCGGCGCCGGCGGCCATTCCGGCAAATCCGATCGAGACGGGTGCCAAGGCGCGATCGCGCAAAAGCTTGTCGGATTCCGTTGCCAGCTCGATCCGCTCGGCCATGAGCTTGTCGGCCTCGGCAGCGAGCTTGGCCTGTTCCGCCATCAGTTTACGCTGTTCGGCGACGAACTTTTCCGTCTCGGCATTCGACCGCAGCACGCGTGCGACCTGCTCGGCCATGTCGAGTGGATCGTTTGGAGAAGCCGTACTCGCCATCGCATTCGTCCCTCGATCGGACGACGATCGTCCTTTGGACAGGGTCTGAGGATGATAGATCGAGTACGGCCCAGCAAGGCTTGTCGGGTGTGGCCTTCGACGCCTCGCCGACTCCGTTTGGCTCGTCCACAGCGTAGACGCGCCCTCACCCCTGACGCTGCGCCTGGGTCACCGCGATGTGGATCAGTTCCGCCAGCGTCCGCACGCCGAGCTTCTGGCGCATCTGCGAGCAGGCGTTCGTGATCGTCTTGTAGCTCACCGAGAGTTCGCTCGCGATGGTGCCGTAGGCCTTGCCCTGCGCCAGACGGGACAGGATCTCGCGCTCGCGCGGGGTGAGCTGGGCTTCGGGGGTGCGGCGGGGCGCCATGCGCAGCATCGCGACCTCGGTGGCGAGGCGCCGGTCGAGGTGCGGTTCGCCCGCCCGCACCCGCGCGAAGGCCTCGAACAGTTCGGCCGAGGCGTGGTCCTTCAGGACGTAGCCCAACGCTCCGGCTTCCAGGGCGCGGGCGACGATCACGGGATCGTTGTGCATGCTGAAGACCAGGATGCGCACCTGCGGCGAGGCCCGGCGCATCCGGCGGATCAGGTCGAGGCCGGCGAGGCCGCTGCCCTGGAAGGTGAGGTCGCAGATCACCGCCGCCGGCCGCAGGCGGTGGAACAGGCGGTAGCCGGCCAGCACGCTGGTCGCCTCGGCGATCGCCTCGATCCCGGCATCCTCCAGCACGCGCCGGCAGCCCTGCAGGACGATGGGGTGGTCGTCGATCACGAGGACGCGCTCGTGGGTCGTGGTGATGGCGTTCATGCGGGCGTTGCCGAAACCGTCTCCTCGCCCCGCTCGGGATCGATCGGGATCGAGATCCGCACAACCGCTCCCGGTGTGGCCGTGTCAAGCCGAAAGTCGCCGCCGAGTGCCTCGACCCGCTCGCGCATCCCCGACAAACCGAACCCGATGCAATGATCCGGGGGCACGCCGGCGCCGTCGTCGGTGACGGTGACGCGCAGCCGCCCGTCGTCCTCGCCGGCCTGCGCAAACACATGGCGGGCGTCGCCGTGGCGCACGGCGTTGGTCATGCTCTCCTGGATGCAGCGGAACACGGTGAGGTCGACGAGATCGCCGTAACCCTGCCCCAGAGCCGCGAACTCGCCCGAGAACCGCGTTTCGGGATGGCGGCGGGAGAAGTCGCTCAGGAGCAGGTCGAGGCAATTGGGCAGCGGGACCTGCCCGAGTCCGTGCGGGCGCAGGCGGTTGAGGAGGTCGCGGTTCAGGGCCTGGACCTGGCCGACGATGGCGCTGATGTCGTGGGCGCGGGCGGCCAGACGCGGCCGGTCGGGCTCGCCGGCGCCTTCCGCGATCCGGCTCACCGAGGCGGCGTTGGCCTCCAGGGCGAACAGGCAGGGGCCGAACTCGTCGTGCAGTTCGAGCGCGGTGCGGCGGCGCTCGTCGTCCTGCGCGGTGAGGAGCTGGCGGTTGAGGCGGCCGTTGGCGGCCCGCACCTCCTCCAGGGCCTGCGCGACGCGGTTGAAGCGGTCGGTGATGACCGCGACCTCCCGCGAGCCGGATGGAGCGAGGCGCACGGCGTAATCCTGCCGCTCGAGCTGGGTGAGGCCGTCGGCCAGCCGCCCGAGGGGGGCCAGCACCCGCCCGAGCGCCACGTAGAGGGCGGCCAGGAGGGCGAGGTTGAGGCACAGGCTGGCCAGCGACAGGGACGTGGCATAGCCCCAGATCTCGTCGATCTCGTCGCGGGGCTCCGTGGTGATCCGCGCGGTGCCGATCCGTTCGGTCCCCACGACGATCGGCAGTTCGTGGCGCTGCACCGGCGGCGCGATCAGGGCCGCGAACCACGCCGGGGCCGCATAGCGGTCGCGCCGCACCGACGGCCCGGTGGCGAGGCTTCGGCCCTGCGCGTCGAACAGGCCGACGCGGACATGGCGCAGGGCCTGGAAGCGCAGGTCGAGGGTGCGCAGCAGGCTGCCCGGGGCCTCGGCCTGGGCGAGGCCGACCGTATCGCTCACGAGCGGCTCCACGGTGGCGAGGGACGCCTCCATCTCCACCGTGACCGCGGAGCGGGCGTTGACGACGACGATGCCGATGGACACGAGGGCAGCGATGGCGTCGATCGCCAGGACCACGGCGATCATTCGCGTGCGCGTGGCCCAGGTGGTCCAGAAGCGCGGCGCGGCCGGCGTCGCCGGATGCGATGCGTCGGCGGGACCGGGGGAGGACATGGCGTTCATCGGGGATGCTTGTACCCCAGTGCCGACGGTACGAAAGTCCGTGATGCGGGAGGGCGAGACATGACGACGGAGCGCCGCGACGTCGCCGACCTGCTGGCCACGGCCCTGGCCGACCCCGCCGTGACCTGGAGCCTCGGCGGCTTCGGCGCGCTGGCGACGTTTTCGCGAAGGCCCTGCGAGCCTGTCGCCTGGCTCGACGACGGTCGCCTCGGCCTCGTCACGGCCCGTGGCGGCATCGCTCTCGTGCCGGACCGTATCGTGCCCGTCGCCTACGAAACCGCCTTCGGTACCGCCTGGAGCCACACGGTCGCCCTGTGCCTGCCCGAGGCGTCCTGCCCCGCTTCCCCCCGGTCTAGGGTCACGGAATGCGGTCCCGACCGCGAGGCGCTGAGGCCCCAGGACCGCGGCGCCATCCTGTTCGACGGCGGGCTCGGGCTCAGGCAGGCGGCGATCGGCCTGCGTAGCGACATCCCGGCCACGGTGGCGGCCCTGCGCCTGGCCTGCGGCGAGCCCCTCGCCCTCTCGAACCTGCGGCAATCGCCGGCACCCACGCATCGGGTCGCGACATCCCCCGGCGGTCGCATCGAGATCTTCTGCGCGGGGGACGGGGCGCGCCTGTTCGCCGACGAAACCGTCCTGAGGGCCGCGCGGACCCATGCCGCGACGGCGCCGATCCCGCCCGGCCTCGTGCCCTTCGCGCATCTGCATCCGCCCGCCAGCCTGGATCGGAGCGGGCCCGATCCAGGCGTCCATCGCGACCGGCACGAGGCGTTTCAAGCCCTTCTCCGGCGCTGGGGCGTGCCCGAGCTGGTGGACCTGAAGGATGCCCTGGCGTGCGGGGCGCCGATGCCCGCGGCCGCAGGACGCCATGCCCGCATGGTCGCCAAGGTCGTGGCGGCCCAGAGTGCAGCCCGTCTCCCTTGAGCCGAATCGCTCCGACCGCGCGGATTCGATCGCGATTCGGCCGGACAAGTCGTGGTTGGTGATCCCTCGTTAAACCTGTGGACGTAATTCAGATTCGTGGCGCGTCGGTCGCGGCGGTGACTGTGCGATCCCGGCTCGACATCTTGACGCCCCATTGAGCGTGGCACGAATGCCAGTCCCGTTTCTGGACGGCGAGCGTTCGAGCGATGGGTTCCGCATCCGCGCGTTTTCGTGCTCGGCCGGTATCGGTCAAGCACGTTCGGTTGGTTCGAGGGTGATCCCGATGATGTCCGTGACGATCGACCCTTCCGAGACACGCCGGCCGTCCGAGACACGCCGCGTCGCGCCGGCCCGTGGGGCGAGGCCGTCGCCCGCGCTTCGCACGATCGTCCTGGCCGGCCTCGGAGGCCTCGGGCTGATCGGGTTCTCGGTGGCGGCCTATTCGACGCTCGGGCAACTCGCCGGACCGCAGCTGGCCAAGGCCACGATCGGGCGGCAGGCCTCGGCGTGGCCCGATCTCAAGGACGGGCTTCCCGCCGTGGTTCCGCCGGCCGGGCAGGCCCAGCCGGTCACTGTCCCCCCGGTCCCCGCCCTCCCGGTTGCCGGTCCTCCGGTTTCCGTCCCTCGCGAAGAGCCCGCGGCACGCGCCGCCGCGCTGGCGGCACCGCCGCGTCGGGCCTTGCCGCAGATGGAGGTCGCCGGCGTGGTCGATGTGTTGCGCGTCGCGCCGCTGGTGACGACCGCCCGGACCGCGGCCCTCGTCGCCCCGCGACCGGGCGAGACGGTACGGGCTCGGTCGGCCGAGGCGACGTCCCCGGCCCTCGAGCCCGCCGCATCCCCGGCACCACGGCCCGCGAAGAAGGTCGCCGTGGCGAGCCCGCGTCCGAAGCCGGCGGCGGGTGTGGCCGCGGCGCCCGCCGCCGAGGCCCCTCCCCCGCCGGTGGCGCCCGAGGCAGAGGAGACCGAGGTGTTCGGCCTCAAGGTGCCGACCCTCGCCGCGAGCGGACGCAAGCTCGTCGAAGGCGTGCAGTCCCTCGGCGACGCGGTCGCCAAGCAGTTCTGAGCCGACGCCGTACGGCTCGGCGAGGCCCAACCTTCAGCGCGGCTTTGCCCTCAGCGGGGCTTGCGCGGCGCCTTGGCGGCGACCCGCTCGTGGCGGGCTGCACGCGGGCTCTTGAAGCCCTTGGGGCCCTCGTGCCTCGGGCCGTCGGCCCGTGGCCCCCTCGCCTCGGCGGCAGGCTCCCCGTCGAGGAGCGCTTCCACCTGGATCTCGGGCGAGCCGTTCTTGGAAAACGCCGCGGCGAAACGCGAGGCCGCGCCGCCCCGGACCTCGAACTTGGTCTCGCGCTCGAAGATGCGGATGGCGCCGATCTCCTGGCGGCCGATGCCGCCGCGGCGGGTCAGCATCGGCAGGAGGCGGCGGGGGTCGGCGTTGTCGCGCCGGCCGAGGTTGAGCCGGAACCAGACCGAGGGCCCCTCGGCGTCGATCCGGGCGGTGTCGGCGGGATCGTAGACCGGCCGTTCGGAGCGCCGCGCGGGGCCGGCACCGGGATCGGTGACGTCCTCGGGGGCCGGCAGGCGCGAGCGGTAGATGCGGGCCAGCGCCGCCGCCAGCTCCTGCGGCGTGCGCTGGGCGAGCAGGGCCTCGCCCATGGCGACGTCCTCCTCGCTGGCAGCCTCCGTGAAGATCGGGTCCTGCCACATGCGTTCGCCGTCGAGGCGCCGGATCTCGTCGGCCGTCGGCGGCGCGTCCCATTCGGCGGTGATCTTGGCGATCATCAGCATCTGCTCGGCCCGCCGGCGCTTCGAGGCCGGGACCAGGAGCACGCTGGTGCCCTTGCGCCCGGCCCGGCCGGTGCGGCCGGAGCGGTGCTGCAGCACCTCCGCGTCGTTGGGCAGGTCGGCGTGCACCACCAGGGTGACGGTGGGCAGGTCGATGCCGCGGGCTGCGACGTCGGTGGCGACGCAGACCCTGGCGCGGCCGTCGCGCAGGGCCTGGAGGGCGGCGTTGCGCTCGCCCTGGCCGAGTTCGCCCGACAGGGCCACCGCCGAGAAGCCGCGCTCGGTCAGCCCGGCCTGGAGGTGGCGCACCGCATTGCGGGTGTTGCAGAAGACGATGGCGGTGGGCGCATCGACCACGCGCAGCGTGTTGACGACGACGTGCTCGATCTCGCGCGGCAGCACCCGGATCGCCCGGTAGGCGATGTCGGCGTGGCCGCGCTCCTGGCCCTTCACGGCGATGCGCAGGGCGTCGCGCTGGTAGCGCTCGGCCAGGGTGGCGATGGCCTTGGGCAGGGTCGCGGAAAACAGGAGGGTGCGCCGCTCCTTCGGGGTCACCGACAGGATGAACTCGAGGTCCTCGCGAAATCCGAGATCGAGCATCTCGTCGGCCTCGTCGAGGACGACCGCGCGCAGGGCGTCGGTGGCGAGGTTGCGGCGCTCCAGGTGATCGCGCAGGCGGCCCGGCGTGCCGACGACGATGTGCGCACCCTCCTGCAGGGCGCGGCGCTCGCGCTGCGGGTCCATGCCGCCGACGCAGGCGATCACCCGCGCGTTGGTCTCGGCGTAGAGCCAGGAGAGTTCGCGCTGCACCTGCAGGGCGAGTTCGCGGGTCGGCGCGATCACGAGGGCGAGGGGCGCGCCGGCGGCGCCGAGCGTCTCGGCATCGTCGAGGAGGTCGGCGGCAAAGGCGAGGCCGTAGGCGACGGTCTTGCCGGAGCCGGTCTGGGCCGAGACCAGGAGGTCGCGGCCGGCGGCCGCCGCTTCGATCACGGCGCTCTGGACGGGCGTCGGGTCCTCGTAGTCGCGCGAGGTCAGGGCGCGCGCGAGCGGGGCCGGCATGGTCGGAAAGGACACGGGGCAGAAGCCTTCAGGGGCTGACGAGGTCGGACCACGCCCTGACGACGGTGGGCCCGGATCGTGGCACCACGCATCCATCGGGCCGGCGATCCGGACGCAAACGGTTGCAGAAGCGTCAGCTTCTAGCCGGAACCGGCGTGTTGCGCTATCTCCCGCGGCGCATGGCTCGACGGTCCCCGTTTTTGCCCGTGCTCAGTTTTGCCTGTGCTCACGTGGCCGCGGTGGTATTGCCCGGCGGCCGAAGCGGCATCTCAACACAAGGTCGGCCGATGACGGACATTCTGCGGCTCGTGGTCGCCTGGGCGAGCGTGGCCGCCTTCTTCGTGTTCGGCTCCGGCTGGCTCGGCGACCTGTCCTCGCCGCTCTGGGCGACCGGCCTGTTCGTCTGGCTGTTCGCCGTCATCCTCTGGGCGGCGTTCGGGGTCGTGCACGAGGCGGAGGAGATCGCCTATCGGCTGGGCGAACCGTTGGGCACCCTGGTGCTCACCTTGTCCATCGTCATCATCGAGGTGGTGCTGGTCTCCGCCGTGATGCTCTCGGCCAAGGCCGCCCCGACGCTCGGGCGCGATACGATGTTCGCGGTGCTGATGATCGTCATGAACGGCCTCGTCGGCCTCGGCCTCCTCATCGGCGGGTTCCGCTACCACCAGCAGTCCTACAATCTCCAGGGCGCCTCGGCCTTCCTGTCGGTGATCATCCCGCTCACCACCATCGCGCTGATCATTCCCAATTTCACCACCTCGACCAGCGGCGGCACCCTGACGGTCATGCAGGCGGTCGCCTTCTCGGTCTTCACGGTGGCGCTCTACGGAATCTTCCTGCTCATCCAGACCGGGCGGCACAGCAGCTTCTTCGTCCACGCCGAGACGGCCGCGGCCGGGGCCGCACCGGAAACGGAGATCGAGACGCCGAAGGCCACCGCGCCCAAATCGGGCGGCTCGGTGCTGACGCACACCGCCCTCCTCATCGCCAACATCCTGCCGATCGTGCTCCTGTCCAAGAGCCTGGCGGCGATCCTCGACCACGGCATCGAGGCGCTGGGCGCTCCCTCGGCGCTCGGCGGCGTGCTCATCGCGGCCATCGTGTTCACGCCCGAGGGCATCAGCGCCCTCAAGGCGATCGCCCGCAACCAGCTGCAGAAGGCGATCAACCTGTGCCTCGGCGCCGCGACCTCCACGGTGGGGCTCACCGTGCCGGCGATCCTCGTCGTCGGCATGGTGTCCGGCCAGACCGTGGTGCTGGGCCTCGCCCCCACCGAGATGACGCTGCTGGTGGTGACGCTGATCCTGAGCACCATCACCTTCTCGGGCCTGCGCACCACCATGCTGGAGGGCGCGGTGCACCTGGTGATGTTCTTCGTCTACCTGGTGCTGATCTTCAGCCCGTGATCAGGCGCCGAATCGTTCCGTGCGGATGACGCCGGGCGGCACGCCGGCGTCGAGGAGAAGGTTCGCGACCGCTTCCACAAAGGCGTTCGAGCCACACAGGAAGGCGTGGCGCGGCGCGCCCAGGCGCGACAGTGCCCGTTCGACGGTCGTGGCATCGACGCGCCGGCCGGTGTCGTCCCGTGTCAGGTTCACGATCAGGTCGAACCCCGGCTCGCTCCGTGCCCTGGCCGTCAACTCGTCCGCGACGATGACGTCGTCGGCGGTGGCCACGGAGTAGAGCAGCAGCGCCGGCACGTCCGGCGCGGCCACGGCGCGGTGGCGCAGCATCGACAGGAGCGGCACCACCCCCGATCCGCCGCCGACCAGCAGCACGGGACCATCGTCCGCCGCCTGCCAGACGAACGAGCCGCCGATGGGACCGCGCAATGCGATGACGTCCCCGACCTCGGCCACCGTGTCGAAGAACACCGAGACCTCGCCGTCGCCGACGCTCTCGATCATCAACTCGACGCCGTCGCCGGGGGCGGAGGCGATCGAATAGCTGCGGCGGGCCTGGTAGCCGTCGGGTGCGGTCAGACGCAGTTCCACGTGCTGGCCCGCCAGCACCGGCCGGTCGAACGAGACCGCGAGGCGGAAGGCCTTCACCCGTCGCGCGACGGGCGTGATCGAAACGATCCGGGCCTCGTGCCAGGGAAGCGGGCGGGCGGGGGCCGGCTCAATCACCGGTGAAACGCTGTTCGCGCCAGGGATCGCCGTACATGTGGTAGCCGCGCAGTTCCCAGAATCCGCCCTCGTCCGCCCTCGTGAAGCGCAGGCCCTTCAGCCATTTCGCGCTTTTCCAGAAGTAGAGGTGCGGCACCAGCAGGCGGGCCGGGCCGCCGTGGTCGGGCGTGATCGGCCGGCCGTCGTAGCGTGTCGCCACCATGGCCTTGCCGCCGGTGAGATCGGCCACGGGCACGTTGGTGGTGTAGTCGTCGTAGCCCTCGGCCAGAAGGAACCGCGTCGGCGCCGCGAGGCCGGCGTCGGCCAGGAGGTCGTCGATGGTGACGCCCTCCCAGGCGGTGTCGAACTTGGACCATTTGGTGACGCAATGGATGTCGCCGGTCCAGGGGCTGCGCGGCAGCGCCTCGAACTCGGGCCACGTCCAGCTCTTGAGCGGCCTCGACCCCTCCCTCAGGGTGAAGCGCCACCCGTCCGGATCGATGCGCGGGGTCGCCCCGATCTGGAGGACGGGAAAATCCTGCGTCAGGTACTGGCCCGGCGGCAGGCGGGCGGCCGCCTCGTCGCCCGGCCTGCGCCCGGTGAATCCGCGTGTCGCCATGTGTGCCGGTTCCGCCCCTCGTTGACCGTCGACCCGCTCCTACACCGATCCGGCCGGGACGGGCATCCCCTGCGGCGACGTCTCCGCCTCGATCGAGGGCAGCGGAGCCCGGGCGACGAACACGACGCCCTCGGGCCGGTACGCGATCTCGGCCTGACCGTTGAGCTCCTGCGACAGGGCCCGCTCGATCATCCTGGAGCCGAAGCCGGTGCGGGTCGGCGGGACGACGGGGGGGCCGCCTGTCTCTTCCCATCGCAGGTCGAGCTGCTCGGTGCCGCCCTCGTCGGTCAGCGTCCAGGTCAGGCGAACCCGGCCGTCCTCGTTGGAGAGGGCACCGTATTTGACGGCGTTGGTCGCCAGTTCGTGAAGCGCCATCGAGAAGGCCAGCGAGATCCTGGGCGGCAGGCGCACCGGCGGTCCCTCGACGAGGAAGCGCGAGCCGGATCCCGTCTGGAACGGGCCGGTCGCTTTGGCGACGATTTCGCCCAGGGTCGTCCCCTCCCACGCGTCCTGCGTCAGCATGTCATGGGCCGCGGCCAGGGAAACGAGACGGGACTCGAGGGTCTTGCGGGCGCCTTCCACCGAATCGGCGGACCGCAGCGTCTGGTTCACGATCGACTGGATGGTGGCGAAGGTGTTCTTCACCCGGTGCGTCAACTCGTTGGCCAGCAGCACCCGATGTTCCTCGACGCGCTTGCGCTCGGTGACGTCCATCGTGATGCCGGCGAGGGTCTCGGGCCGGCCGTCGGGGCCGGTGAAAGGCTGGCCGCGGGCATGGATCCACCGGTTCTCGCCGTTCGGCAGCAGGATGCGGTATTCGATGTCGTAGTCGATACCGTTGGCCAGGCTGAGATTGACCGCTTCGGCAACGCGGCCGCGGTCTCCAGGCACGACGCACGCCAGGAACGCCTCGTAGGTGAAGGACTCGTCGGCCGCCCGGCCGAAGTTCGCCTTGCAATCCTCGGACGTCACGAGATGCAGGCTCGGCAATGCCAGGGTCCAGGAGCCGAGGCGTCCGGCCTTCAGAGCGAAGCGCAGCAGGTTCTCGCTGCGGGTGAGGTCGGCCGAGCGGCGGGCCACCTCGCTTTCGAGATCGTCGCGGTCCCGCTCGAGGCTGACGAGGCGGTCCTTCTCGAGGCTCACGTCGAACTGCGACGCGAAGTAGAAGCTCAACGCGCCGTCCTCGTCCAGGACCGGCGAGATCAGCACCCTGTTCCAGAAAACGCTGCCGTCCTTGCGATGGTTGAGGAGGTCGATCTCGATCGGAACCCGGTCGGCGATCGCCTCGCGGATCGCGGCGACGGCGCCCGGGTCGGTGGCCGGCCCCTGGAGGAAGCGGCAGTTGCGCCCGAGGATCTCATGTCGCGCGTAGCCCGTCAGCCGAAGGAAGGCATCGTTCACGAACACGATCGGATTGTCGGGCAGGCGCGGGTTCGAAATGACCATCGGCATGCGGGTCGCGCGGGTCGCCGCCGCGAAAGGATCGCTCCCGTCGTGCGTCCGCAGGATCTCACTGGCGATCCGGTTTTGCTCGTCGACGACCGTCATGATCCGCCAAGAACCGATGCGCCGGGGCCGATGCAGGCCGACGATTGCCCGCCGCGGAGACCGCCCGAAGTCGGTGCAAGAACCGGCCCGTGCGCTCGCGGAACGATGGCCTGTCGGGACGAACGCTGACGCGACGGTCGCGCATCGGAAATTCGTGGGTGTCGATCCGGCACGCTCGGTCTCTCGCTCGGAAGTCTCAGCGTCCTAGCGCAACCGCGACGCGACTCCAATTCTCGCGACGATCAAATGATCGACGAGGACCGAACGCCACGGCGCTCGCCGCTTCGTCGTCTTGGTCGTTGTAAAAATGACACACTAAATAGTAACCTGGTTTAACCCGCTTCTGTCGCCGATGCGGGTGTTCGCCCACATCACGAAGAAGGCCCGCCGATACGTTGTATCGACGGGCCTCCGTCAGGGTCCTATGGCCGGCACGTGGGTCGCCGGCAGGCGATCAGCAGCCGTCCTGCTGAGCGGCGGTCGGCTTGCCTTCCTGCTGCTTGGCGACATCGGCCGCGGAGGTCGCGGTGTTGGCGCCGACGTTGTTCATCGCACCGACCGTTCCGGGCGACTCGGCCTTGGCGCCGGGGGTGACCTTGGCGGTCGAGCTCGGCTCGACGTTCGAGCTCTTGTCTTGAGCGGCCTTCTGGCCGGCGGTGCCGGTGGCGCAGGGAGCGGCGAAAGACGCGGTCGCCGACATGGCGACGATGACACCGGCGCCGATGAGGCTGGTAAGCTTAGACATGTTTCCTCCAAGAATTCTTGATCCGGTCAACAAACGGCTCCGAAATAGATCGGTTCCGATCGGCTTTTCCAAAAACGGATCTTGGCAAGCCCGCACGCTCGTCAGACATGTCGATATTCCAATGCTGCAATGCGACATGGATTCGAGGCCTTACGTAGCGACGACCGAGTTGCTTTCGGGACGATTCGTCTTGGCGCGTGTGGTCCCGCCGGTTTTTTGCCGCCGCGCAATGGCTTGACCGGTGATGCCGTTCAGCAGCGGTAAAGGCGAGACGCGGCATGAGGGTGGCACACGAGGGCTGTGACGTTCGACCCTCGTTCCGACCATCCGGTCCACAGCCGGATCAACCTCCGCCGTTCCTGCGCGATCCCGCACTGTGTTCTTGCGTGTCGCCCTCTCGTCCGGTGTTCCGGCCGGGTCGGGAATGGGGATCATCATGCCGGGTGTGCCGTGAAGATCGCGCTGATTGCCCATCTGAAGTATCCCATTGCCCAGCCGTTTTCGGGGGGGCTGGAAATGCATACGCATTTCCTCGCCTGTGCCCTTCAGGCGCGCGGTCACGCCGTCACGCTGTTCGCCTCGCAGGGCTCGCAGGCGACGTGCCGGGTTGAGGCGGTGTGCCCGCCCACGGGCAGTGCGGTCGACGACGCCTCGGCGATCCGGATCGATGCCGAGGAGGAGGCGGCCTATGTCGCGATCATCGATGCCATCGCCCGGGGCGGTTTCGACCTCGTCCACAACAACAGCCTCCATCCCATCCCCCTGCTGCGGGCGCCGGATCTGCGCATCCCCATGGTGACGGCCCTGCACACGCCGCCGTTCGAGCCCTTCGTGCAGGGTGTGAGGGCGCGCGCCGAGGACATGACCTTCGCCGTCGTCTCCGAGACCCTCGCCACCGAGTGGAAGCCGACCCTGCGCGACACGCTGGTGATCGGAAACGGCATCGATCTCGACGCCTTCGCGTATCGGCCCAAGGCGCTGGGCCAGCCCCACGCGATTTGGACCGGGCGGCTCGTGCCGGAAAAGGGGCCCCATCTCGCCATCGACGCGGCGCGGGCCGCCGGCCTGCCGCTGGTCTTCGCCGGCCCGGTCAGCAACATTCCCTATTGGACCGACGAGATCCTGCCGCGGCTCGGCCCGGACGTGACCTATCTCGGTCACCTCTCCCACAAGGAACTGGCCCAGCGGGTCGGCGAGGCCCACGTCGCCATCTGTACGCCGCGCTGGGAGGAGCCGTTCGGCCTCGTGGTGGCGGAGGCGATCGCCTGCGGCACTCCCGTGGCCGCTTTCGCCCGCGGCGCCATCCCCGACATCCTCGACGGCTCCTGCGGCGCGCTCGCCCTGCCCGACGACGTGGCCGACCTCGGCCGTGCGATCCGCGTGGCGGTGGACCTCGACAGGCACGCCTGCCGGCGGCGGGCCGAGCATCTGTTCGACGCCGACACGATGACCGACCGCTACGAGGCGCTTTATCGGGCGGAGATGATCCGCCCAACGGCGGGGCGCGCCCTCGCGCCATCGCGCCCGGCCGGCGTCGAGACCGGCCTGCATGCGGAGCTCTTCGACAATGCGTAACCTCGGACCCGCCCTCGCGCGCGCCGCCGTCTGCGTGCCCGCCCGCAACGAGGCGCAGGTGCTGCCCCACCTGCTGCGCTCCCTGAACGGCCAGCAGGGTGCGGGCCCCCAGGCCCGGCTGCGGGTGCTGGTGCTCGCCAACAACGGCACCGACGACATGCTCGATGTGGTCGAGCGGATGCGCGGCGACGGCGAGATCGCCAACCTCGACCTGCGCGTCGTGGAAGCGACCCTGCCCCGCGAGGTCGCCCATGTCGGCACCGCCCGCCGGATGGCACTCGACGCCGGTGCGGCCTGGCTCGTTGAGGACGGCGTCACCGACGGCGTCCTTCTCAGCACCGATGCCGACGCCGTGGCGCCGCCGAACTGGGTCATGGCCAACCTGCGCGCCCTCGACAAGGCGGAACTCGTGGGCGGACGCCTCATCATCGACGAAGAGGGGCAGACCGGCGACGCCGGCCTCGCGGCCCTGCACGCCACCATCGAACGCTACTGGGCCGGTGTCCGGCGGATCGAGGACACCCTCGACCCGCCGCCGCACGATCCCGCTCCGCGGCACGGCGACCACGTCGCCGCGAGCCTTGCGCTCGGGGCGGACCTCTACGTCGCCGTCGGCGGGCTGCCGCCGCTGGCCTGCGGCGAGGACAACGCCCTCGTCTCCGCCGTCCGCCTGCACGGCGGCCGGGTCCGGCACTGCCCGGAGGTGTCCATCACGGTGTCGGCCCGCCGCGCCGGCCGTGTCGAGGGCGGCATGGCCACGGAGATGGCCCGCCGCGCCCGCGTCCTGAGCGACGGCGACGCCTATTGCCTGCCGCCGGCCCGCCACTGGCAGGCCCTGGTCGAGCGCCGCCGCGCGTGGCGGCGGGCGTGGTGGGCCGGCACGCCGGCCGCCTTTCGCGCGGCGGGCCTGTCGCCCGAGGACATCGCCGCCGCGCAGGTCGAGGTCTGCGTCAACGACATCGCCTTCGTCGAACGTCTCGAGGCCAGGATCGGCGATTCCGGTCTGCCGGCCGTCCGCGACGTTCCCCTCGATGCGGCGCTCGCCGGCATCGACGACCTGCTCGCCGCTCTCCACGCACCCGTCGAAGCGCTGTCGGCGTGAGCGTGCGGCCGATCGGCTACTACTGCCACCACCAGGGCGCCGGCCACTGGCAGCGGGCGACCCTGCTCGCCGACGCCCTCGACCGGCCCGTGACGCTGATCGGCACCGAGACGGGGCGTTCAGCCCATCAGCGCCTCGCCCTGCCTGACGACCGCCTCGACGGTTTCGATGGACGCGACGGCGAGGCCGGACGCCCGGAGGCCTTCCACTACGTTCCCCTGCGGGTTCCGGCGATCCGGGAGCGAATGACGCGCATCGCCGCCTGGGTCGCGCAGGCCGATCCGGTCCTGATGATCGTCGACGTCTCTGTCGAAGTGGCGCTGTTCGCGCGCCTGCTGTCGGTGCCGACCCTGGTGGTGCGTCTGGCCGGGCTCCGTACCGACACGCCGCATCTCGAGGCGTTCCGCTCGGCCGAGGCGCTGCTCGCGCCGTTTCCGGCAGCGCTCGACGATACCGGAATGCCGGAGTGGGTCCGCGCCAAGACCATCCATGCCGGCTTCCTCGGGCTGCCCGCGCAGGCGGCCGCCGCCGAGGACGGCTCCATCCTCGTGATCTATGGGCGCGGCGGCGAGGGCGGGACCCTGTCCGACCTCGTGGCGGCCGCCCGTGCCGTCCCCGAGCGCGCCTGGCACGTCCTCGGCCCGGTCTCGGGCGAGGTGACGCCGGCGGAGGCACCTCCGGCCAACCTCCACCTGCACGGCTGGGTGCCGGAGGTCGGGCCCTTCCTGGGGCGGGCCTCCCTGGTGGTCGGCGGCGGCGGCGACGGTGTCGTCGCGGCGGTGGCGGCCCGGGCCAAGCGTTTCGTCTGCTTTCCGGAATCCCGCCCGTTCGAGGAGCAGACCGCCAAGGCGCGCCGCCTCTCGGCCCTGGGCGCCGCGGTGGTGTGCGAGGCCTGGCCGACGCCGCACTGCTGGCCGGAGGTGGTGCGGGACGGCCTCGCCCTCGATCCCGGGCGCATCGCCGCCCTCGCCAGCCCCGACGCGGTGGCCGTGACGGCGGCGCGCATCGCGGCCCTGGCCGACCGCCTCGACCGGCACCGCGACTGAGAAGGCCGGCGGCGCCCTGTGGACGAGGGTGGACGACCGCTCTCGATCCCCGGTTCGGTCCCGCCCTTAAAGGTCGATTCACGTTACCCGTCCATAAGCATGACGGTGCGTCATCCGCGTGATCGAAGTCCTATGTCCTCATCCCTCGACGATGCGCCGGACCTCTCCGGTCTGATCGAACTGGCCCGGGTCGAGCATCTCGATCTGAAGCCGGTGATCCTGCGCGTGCAGACCGATCTCTTCGTCTCGACGGAGACCCGCGACCCACGCACCGTGGCCGCCTTCGAAGCCCTGGCCGGCGGTCTGATTCCCACCGTCGACGACGCCACCGCCGAGACCGTGGCCCGCAAGCTCGCCCCCTTTCCCGGAACCCCGTCCTCGGTCCTGGCCAGGCTCGCCGCCCGCGGCGGCGCGATCCGGGACATCGTCATCGCCCAGGCGGCCGTGCTCAACGCGGAGATCCTCGACGCCGCGGTCGCCGATCGCGCCGACCTCGGTCCGGCCATCGCCGCCCGGCCGGATCTCAGCCGACACGTGCTCGCCGACCTCGCGACGCGGGCGGTGCCGGGGATCGACAAGGCCCTGGCGGCCAACACCCGGGTCGCCCTCCAGGGCGAGGTGCTGCGCCGCCTCGTCGACCGCGCCCGCCAGGACGCGGACCTCGCCGCCGAAATCCTGCAGAGGCCCGACCTGTCGCCCGCCGATCTCGCACCGTTGTTCCTGTTCGCGTCGCCCGAGGTGCGGGAGGAGATCGCCTCGGCTGTGGCGAGCACCGCGGCCCTGCGGCCGTGCCCGCCGGCACCGCGCGAGGCGGGCGCCATCCTCACGGGCTTCTCGGGCCGCCGGGACATCGCCGGGTTCGTCGGGGCGCTGAGCGACCTGCTCGGATTGCCCAAAGGCTTCCTCGCATCGGTCCCCGACCCGTCGCGACGCTACGAACTCCTCACCCTGGCCCTGCGCGCCGCCGGCCTGCACGAGGAGGAGGCGGTCTACGTCTTCCTCACCCTCAACGAGTCCGTCGCCCGGTCGGTGGACAGGGTCTACGATCTCGTCAGGCTGTTTCGCACCACCGGCCGCCCGGCGGCCCGCGACCTCATCGCCGCCATCATCGATGCGCCAGTGGCCGAGCGCACCGGGGCGGCGGAGGCCCATCAGGCCTATCATGCGCCGGACGCCGTGCGGTCCCGCTCCGCCGCCGTCGAGCGGCCGTCGATCCGTCCGGTGCTGCCGAGCCGGGTGCGCAAGCAGTCCTGAGGGCTGCGCACGGACGGCTCCCGGTCGGGACCGGACCACTCACCGTTCGATCGCGTCGTGGTGCGGAGAATGGGCTTCGCGCGGGCTCGGTGAGACGGCGTCCGCCCGATTCGAGTGGGAGCCCTATCACTCGGCCAGGTCGAGCCGGTGGCGTCCGTCCCGATCGTCGATCTCGACGATCCAGAGATCGCCGTCGAAACGCAGCTCCTTGGCGATCCTGTCCTCGACATCGACGGGTGAGGCCGCCGCCATCAGCGCGACGAATAGGCGCTCGCCGGCCGAATCCTCGTCGATCAGGGATTGCGGCGCGGGCCCGAACAGGTCGGCGGTCCCGTCGAGGCGATCGACCTTGACGAAGATCGCCCCGGCCTCGGGCGAGCCGCGCCGTCGCTGGACGGCGGCGATGCCCTCGACGCCGAGGCGGCGCAGGTGGGCGGAGACCCAGAAGTCGGAGCGCAGGCGTGGCATGGGCCGGCCTATAGCACCCCCCGGCCGGGATGCGACTATCCCGGCGGCAGGCCGGCGCGGGAGGCGAGTTCGCGCAGGGTCCGCCCCGCGGGCTCGCCCTTCACCGGCAGCTTGCTGTCGCGCTCGAACTTGGTGATCGCCGCGCGGGTGCCGGCCCCCATCACCCCGTCCGCCCGCAGGGGACCGTAGCCGAGCTTGACCAGGGCCCTCTGGGCCTTGATCACCGCGTCGCCGCCCGAGGCCGCCGCCTTGGGCGTCACCGACGCGGTGGTGTCGCCCGGGCGGGACGGTTCGCTGGCCTTGAGGATGTCGCCGATGCCGTCGCGGCCGGTCTGACGCGGTGCCTCGGGTTTCGCGGCCGTCTCGGTCGTCGCCGGCTGGGCCGTCTTCTCGGGGGGCTTCTCGGCGCTCGCCTTCCTGGGCGGGGCGGCGGGCGCGACCTTGGGGGAGAGGTTGGCGAGGATCGGTGCGGGGTGGCGGCCGGTCTGCGAACCGAGGGCGTTGAGCGAGACCGCGCCGGCCGCGACGAGGGCGGCGATGACGCCCAGGACCTCGGCCGGACGGCGCCGGCACAGGCGAGCGGCGGCGACCACGACGGCGAAACCCTTTCCGAAAGCGCCCCGTGCCGGTCCGCCCGAGGCGGCGCGCCGACGTGCGGGAGGCCGCGCATCGGCGCGGGCATCGGAGGGGATGGCGATCTCGCGCTGATCGCGTCGGACGCTCGGCTCGCGCATCGATGTCTGTTCCTGAACCGTCACGTGAAGAAAATTCCGACCGGCCGGCGGTCGAACCCGAGAGGCGCGTCCGACCGCGCCCGGCGACGAGGACCCCGCGTCATGCGCTCAACCGCGTCGGTACGTAGCTCTCGCGTACCGGCTCGCTGACCGCGTCGAACAGACCGATCGGACGCCGCATCGCCACCGCCGTCTGCCGTACCGGCACCAGCCCGCCCTGGGCGCCCCCGCGCCGCGGACCGGTGCGGATGGGGGCCGGCGTCACGTCCTCGTCACCGCTGCGGCATTCGAACGGCAGGGTCACGGTGACCGTCGTGCCCTCGCCGATCGTACTCTCGATGGCGATGCTGCCGCCGTGGAGGCCTACGAGGCCCTGGACCACCGACAGTCCGAGCCCCGTGCCCTCGTGGGCACGGCGATACCCGTCGCCCGCCTGGAAGAAGGGGTCGCCGACGCGCGGCAGGTCGGCCGCGGCGATGCCGATGCCGGTATCGGCGACGACGAGGTCGAGGGCTTGGCCGGACCGGCGGATCCCGATTTCGACCCGCCCGCCCGCGGGCGTGAACTTCACGGCGTTCGAGAGCAGGTTGATCAGCACCTGCCGGCAGGCCCGCGGATCGGCGGTGATCTCGAGACCCGGCGGAACGGCGACCCGCACGAGGGCGATGCCGGCCTCGTCGGCCTTGAGCTGCATCAGGTCGCAGCAGGACCGGACCAGGGCGCCGATGTCGAGGCTCTCGGGGTTGTAGTCGAAATGGCCGCTCTGGATCCGCGACATGTCCAGCAGCGTGTTGACCACGTCGAGGAGGTGCTGGCCCGAGCTGCCGATGATGCCGGCGTATTCGCGGCTGCGCTCGGGCTCCAGGCTGATCGCGCCCTCCCCCGCCAGCACCTGCGAGAAGCCGATGATGGCGTTGAGCGGCGTGCGCAGCTCGTGGCTGACGGTGGCCAGGAAGCGGCTCTTGACCTCGTCGGCACGCTCGGCCTCGGCGCGGGCGCGTTCCAGCTCGGCCGCATGGCGGCGATGCTCGGTGACGTCGCGGGTGACGGCGACCACCGTCGTGTGCTCGACGCCGCCGTTGCCGCGGTCGATCCGGTGGGCCCGCATCTCGGCATGGATCACCCGCGCCTCGCCCTCGGCGCGGATGGCGGCGGCATCGAGGTGGAGGCGGAACTGGACCGTGGCCGGCGTGCCGGTGGCGGCGACGTCGCTCAGGGTCTGCAGCAGGGCCGGCCGGTCGCCGACGTGGACCCGGTCGAGCAGGCCGTGGCCGCGCAGCCGGACGGCGTCGGCGCCCACGAACTTCGAGGCCGAGGCGCTCGCCTCCAGGACACGCCCGTTGTGATCGTGCCAGGTGACGAGGTCGTCGATGGCCGAGAGCAGCATGCGGTCGCGCAGTTCGTTGTCGCGGGCCTTGGCGCGCCACCGGCCCTCCTGGCGCATGTGGTCGATCGCCTGGGCCGCGATGTGACCGATGGCGGTGATGGCGAAGACCGGCATGGCCAGCCGCGACGACCATTCGAGCATCGGCCCGCTGAGGCTCCAGACCGGCAGGACGGCGATCACCAGGGCGCTGAGCGCCGCGATGACGGCGGCGGCCAGCGTCGCCCGGCGCGAGCCGGAGACCACGGCCTCGAGGGGAATCGCCACCAGCCAGATCGCGGCGGCCGAGTTCGCGCCGCCCGTCATGGCGGCGATGGAGACGACGAGGCCGGCGAGACCCGCCGAGGACAGGGCGTGGGCGATCCACAGGCTGCCGGTGCGCGACAGAATGGCGGCGGCGCAGACCGGAAGCAGCAGGCTGGCGATGGCCACCGCCTCGATCCCCGACGGCACGCCGCGCCAGAGAAGGTAGGGCGGCAGGCCCACCATCATCACCGCCCCGGTCGCGAGCCGGGACACCAGGAAACGCTCGTGGCGGAACCGGACGCTGGCGTCGTCGAGCACGGACTCGTGGACGAGTCCCGCCAGACGCGCATCGACCAGGGATGCCAGGGCACTGTAGATACGCAATACCGACACGCACAGCGCGAAGACACCTGACCGGCAGCCCCGACGCCCCTTGGCTCGACATGAACTCGACTGACCGAACCGTCGCAGAGGCGACTTAAGCGAGTCTTGCAACACGATGGGCCAATGTCTTCGGATGCTTTCCGGAGAATGACCAAGTCGCATCGACGCCGAGGTTCTTTTCGGGGCAAGACGAAGCTTTGCCGCGAGCGACAACGGGGCGTTCACCATGCGCGCCTGTTTTAGGCGCCCCGATACCTCTGCTTTACGAGACCGGCGCCACCCTCGCGGGCGTGCCCCTGCAACCTGGGGGCATGACGCTTTGTCCGAGCCCGGTCCCGCCTCTCGGGATCGCCGCCCGGGGCGGCGCCGCTTCGGATCGGACCCATGTCGTTTGTCCTGCGTGCGGTACTGGTGATCGGTGCCCTCTCCTACTTCGCGGCCCAGCGCGATGCGCCCGACGCCGGCCCGCGCGCAGCAGCCGTATCGCCCGCGAGCCTGTGGAACGCCCTGCCGCCGGACCTGCGCGAGCGGGCGATCCGCGAGGCCGCCGCCGAGGCGACGCGTCAGGTGGCAGGCGCGACGAGCTCCCGCGATACGCTGGCGGCGGCCGACCGCAGGCCGGCCTGGCGCGGGGTGGACGCGCCCTGACGTCCGCCCTTGGCGGCGCCCTCCCGAAATCAGCCCCAGAGATCCGCCGCGGGCGGATGGACCAGGCTGCCCTCGAACAGCAGGCCCGGTTCGCGGTCCCGTGTCAGCAGCAGCGGGCCGTCGAGGTCGACGTAGTCGGCGTGGTGGGCGAGCAGCATCGCGGGGGCCATCGCCAGCGAGGTGCCGACCATGCAGCCGATCATCAGGGAGAACCCCCGCGCGCGCGCCTCGTGGGCGAGCATCACCGCCTCGGTGAGGCCGCCGGCCTTGTCGAGCTTGATGTTAATGGCGTCATAGCGGCGGCTGAGCGCGTCGAGGCCGGCGCGGTCGTGCAGGCTCTCGTCGGCGCAGATGGGGATCGGGCGGGCGATCTCGGCCAGCAGCGCGTCCTCGCCTGCCGGCAGCGGCTGCTCGATGAGCCCGACGCCGGCGGCGACGCAGGCGGCGAGGTTGGCCTCGATCGTGTCGGGCCGCCAGGCCTCGTTGGCATCGACGATCAGGCGCGAGTCCGGCGCGCCGCGGCGCACGGCGGCGATCCGCTCGGGGTCGCCCTCGCCGCCGAGCTTGACCTTCAGGAGGGGTCGCGCCGATGCGGTGCGCGCCGCCGCCTCCATGCTCTCGGGCGTGCCGAGGCTCAGGGTGTAGGCGGTGGTGGCGACCTGCGGCGCGGTGAGGCCGGCGATCTCCCAGGCCGGCCGGCCGAGCTGCTTGGCTTCGAGGTCGAACAGCGCGCAATCCAGCGCGTTGCGGGCCGCGCCCGCCGGCATCAGCGCGAGCAGATCGAGACGCGAGGCGCCATCCGCGATCGCATGTGCCTGGGCCTCCAAGAGCGCGCACACGCTCTCCACGCTCTCGCCGTAGCGGGCATAGGGCACGCATTCGCCCCATCCGCGGGTGCCGTCCGCTCCTTCCGTCACCGTGCAGACCACCACCACCGCCTCGGTGCGGCTGCCGCGGGCGATGGTGAAGGCGCCCGCGATGGGAAACCGCTCGACGGCGACGGCGAGGCGCCGGGTCACGCGGCAGCTCCGGCCGGGAACTCCGAGACCAGCCGGTCGACGATGCCCTCGACCCCGAACCGGACCGGATCGGTGGCCGGCAGGCCATGGGCCTCGGCCAGATGCGCCAGCAGCGCCCTGGCCGGCGCCTCGTCCATGGCCTGGGTGTTCACGGCGATGCCGACCGGGCGGATGCCGGGGTTGGTGAGGCTGCCGAGTTGGACGGTCAGGTCGATCACCGCCTGGATCGAGGGCAGCGGATGCTTGACGCCGCGCATGGCGGTGCGGCTCGGCTCGTGGCAGACCACGAAGGCATCCGCCTGCGCCCCGTGCAGCAGCCCGAGGCTGACCCCGGCGAAGGAGGGGTGGAACAGCGACCCCTGCCCTTCGATCAGGTCCCAGTGGTCGGGTGCCGCCGCCGGGGCGATCCACTCCACGGCACCGGAGATGAAGTCGGCCACCACGGCGTCGATCGCCACCCCGCGCCCGGAGATGAAGACCCCGGTCTGGCCGGTGGCCCTGAAGTCGGCGTCGAGGCCGCGCTCCCGCATGCCGCGCTCGAGCGCCAGCACCGTGTACTTCTTGCCCACCGAACAATCGGTGCCGACGCTGAGCAGGCGCCGGCCCGGCCGGGGCGTGCCCTTGCCGGTGTCGAAGGTCTCGTCGGTGTGGCGCACGTCGTGGAGGGCGCGCCCATTGCGCTCCGCCGCCTCGGCGATCCGGGGGATCGACCCGAGGCGCACGTGCAGGCCGCTGGCGACGTCGAGCCCGGCCTCCAGGGCGGCTACGACCTCGTCGACCCAATGGTCGGGCAGGACGCCGCCGGCGTTGGCGACGCCGATCACCAGGGTGCGGCAGCCCTTCTCCACCGCTTCCGCCAGGGTCAGGTCGGGAATGCCGAGGTCGGCGGCGCAAGCTGGCATGCGCAATTGCCCGACGCACCATTCCGGGCGCCAGTCGGCGATACCGTAGGCGGTCTTGGCGGCGAGGCGGTCGGGCACGTCGCCGAGGAACATCAGGTAGGGCGTTGCGATCTGCATGGCGTAGGTTCACCCGTCAGGCACGTCGCGGACCACCGGGCCGCGTCGATCTCGCCTGCGTCTATGCGCGACGATGGACCGCTTGCCAAATGCAGGATGACGGGCGAGGCGAACGCCTGCGCGACGGGCGACGTCTTGCGGTCCCGGTCGAACTCGGGCGTGGTCCTCGGCCGGTACGGATGGGAGGACGCGGCATGAAGATGTACGGCAACTGGCGCTCGGCCGCCGCCTTCCGGGTGCGGATCGCCTTGAACCTCAAGGGGATCGCCTACGAGGAGACGTTCCTCGACCTCGATGCCGGCGAGCAGCTGCGGCCCGATTTCCTGGCGATCAACCCGCAGGGCGCGGTACCGGCGCTGTTCGACGGCGACGGGCCGCCGCTGACGCAGTCGCTGGCGATCCTCGACTACCTCGAGGACATCCATCCCGAGCCGGCCCTGCTGTCTGCCGAGCCGCGGGCGCGGGCGAGGGCCCGGTCCCTGGCGCAGGTGGTCGCCTGCGACACCCATCCGCTCTACGTGCCGCGGGTGCGCAACCGCCTGATGGAGGCGCACGCCATTCCGCGCGAGGAGATGCTCGGCTTCGTGCGGCATTGGTTCGGGCGCGGCCTCGCCACCCTGGAGACGCGGCTCTCCACGGAGGCCGGCACCGGCCGCTACGCGCAAGGCGACGCGATCAGCCACGCGGACCTCTGCCTCGTCAGCCTCTGGGTCGGCACCGGCATCTTCGGTGTCGAGACCGCGGCCTATCCCACCGTGCGCCGGATCGCCGAGGATTGCCTGTCGCAGGAGGCCTTCGCCAGGGCACACCCTCTGCGCCAGCCGGGCGCCCCGGCGTGAGGCAGGACCCCGGTGCCCCATCCGCGAGTTGGTGCAGGCGCGGCCAGGGATTATGCCGGGCGCGACGGACGTGCCGGGCGCGAAATTGAGTGCGGGCTTGGATTTTGCTCACGGTTGGCGGGTAAGGTCGCCGCCGGGCCGCGAACGATCGCCGGAACCGACGAACCGGTGACGGCCTGAACGAGACAACGGCCGGAAACGGCCGATCGGGGATGAGGGGCGAGGACGGCATGGTACCGGGTGAAACCGAGGACAATCTGCACCGGATCGTGGTGGTCGGCGGCGGCGCGGCGGGCCTTCAGCTCGCCACCAAGCTCGGCGACACGATGGGGCGGCGCAAGACGGCACATGTCACCCTGGTCGACCGCGCACGGACCCACATCTGGAAGCCGCTGCTGCACGAGGTCGCCGCGGGCAGCCTCGACGTCGGCCACCATGCGGTGGACTACCTCCATCACGCCCACCGGCACCATTTCCGCTACCGCATCGGCCAGATGACCGGCCTCGACCGGGCCGCCAAGACGATCCAGCTCGGGGCGAGCTTCGACAACGAGGGCCGCGAAGTCACCCCCGTGCGTGCGATCCCCTACGACACCCTCGTGATGGCGGTGGGCTCCACCACCAACGATTTCGGCACGCCCGGCGTGAAGGAGCACGCCATCGCCCTCGACACGCAGGAGCAGGCGGTGCGCTTCCACCAGCGCCTCGTGAACGGGATGCTGCGCGCCCATACGCAGGTCGGGCCGGTCCGTCCCGGCCAGCTCCACGTCACCGTGATCGGTGCCGGTGCCACCGGCACCGAGCTCGCCGCCGAACTCCACCGCACCACCCGGGACGTGGCCGCCACCGGCATGGACCGGATCGACCCCGCCAAGGATCTCAAGATCACCCTGGTGGAGGCGGCCGACCGCATCCTTCCCGCCGTGCCGGCCCGCCTGTCGGGCGAGGTGATGACGCTTCTCAACAAGATCGGCGTCGAGGTCAGGATCCAGGCCCGGGTGACGGAGGTGCGGGCCGACGGCGTGCAGCTCGCCGACGGCGGCTTCATCCCCTCCGAACTGGTGGTGTGGGCCGCGGGCGTGAAGGCGCCGCCGTTCCTCAAGGACATCGGCGGCCTCGAGACCACCCGCAACAACCAGCTCGTGGTGACGCCGACGCTCCAGACCACCCGCGACCCGGCGATCTTCGCGATCGGCGACAACGCCTACCTCGTGGAGGCCGGCGCCGACGCGCCGATCCCGCCCCGCGCCCAGGCGGCCCACCAGCAGGCGAGCCACCTCATCAGGCAGATCCCCAACATCATCGCCGGCAAGCCGCTGAAGCCCTTCAAATACCGCGACTTCGGCTCGCTGGTGTCGCTCGGCGAATACACCACCGTGGGCAACCTGATGGGGTTCATCCAGGGGAAGAACATGTTCATCGCCGGGCTGTTCGCGCGGTTCATGTACCGGTCGCTGTACAAGATGCACGAGCAGGCCCTGCACGGCACCATCAAGACGGCGCTCGACGCCGTGGCGCGGGCGCTCACCCGGCGCACCGAGGCCCGCGTGAAGCTGCATTAGGGGCGACGCGATGATCGACATCATCCAGGCGTTGCAGCACCGCAACCCCGCCCTCGGGCCCTACGTGATCGTGCTGCGCGGGGATTCCCGCGCCCGCCACCCCACCGAGCCGGACAGCCTGAGCCCGGAGGCGCAGGCGTGGCTCGACGCGCACGCCCCCGGCGCACGGCTCAGCACCGAGACCGTGCTGATCGCGCCCTACCCTGGCGCGATGCCGTCCGAGCGCATCCTGTCGGTGCTCGCCTTCGCCGATGCGCGCCAGCTCGCCGCTTTCGCGACGGCGTGGACGGGAGACGCGGAGGAAGAACCGGCGGAGGGGTGATGCGGTTTGCGCTTGGATCAAGCGGGAACCGTATCACCGAGCCCGCGCGGCGCCTGAGCGACGCCCATTTCCGCATCACGAAGTGATCAGCCGGAAATGGTATGAGACCGCCCGGCTCGGCGATCGGGCCGGACGCCTCTCGGTTTTCGAACGACCCTCGGTGCTCCGTCGTCACGGGGCCGCGTAGCGGAGCCCGGGATTCTGAAACACGGGCGTCGCAGGGTTTTGCGCGATCGGAAGCTCCGGATCTCGGGTTCGCCCGCGGTGCCCCGAAATGCCGGTGGTGCCCCGTGGGATCACCTCGGCGCCCAGGTGCGCGAACCCTGGCCGCGACCGTCCCCGTCAGCGAGGCCTGTCCGCCGTCGCGGCGTGGTCGTCCCCTCCCCCCGCCAGCCACGTCAGTCTGGCGGCCTCCAGCGCCCAGACCATGCCCAGCATCATGTAGACGTGGCGCCATTTCTCGATGTCGATCTGCACCGCCTGCACGAAGAACATCAGCAGGGCCGGCCACACGATCTGGGCGTGCCGGCGATAGGGCGAAGCCCGCGACATCAGCCGGAAACCGACGAAGCCGGTGGCGAGCACGAGCCCGATGAAGACCGCGCCGCCGAGCCAGCCGCCGTTGGCGAAGCTGCCGAGATAGGAGTTGTGCGGTTCCAGCGCGAAGGTGTTGCGCCAGCGCAGGGGTCCGAGGCCCAGGGGCGCCTCCACCAGCATGTTCAGGCCGCGCAGCTGGTTGCCGAAGCGCCCGGTCTCGCCCTCGTCGTAGTCCTGCGTGACCGCGGCGCGTTTCGCGAAGGTCTCGGCGGTGTCGCCCACGAGGAACAGCGCCCCGATGGCGAGCACGCCGGTGCAGAGGGCCATGGCGGTGAGGACGACGATCCGCCGGCGCAGGGCGCCCGAGGGGCTCGTGCGGTAGATCGCGACCACCATCACGGCGATGGCCACCAGCGAGCCACCCCAGGAGCCGCGCGAGAACGACAGGAAGATTGCCGCCATCAGGACGATCAACCCCGCCAGCGACAGGACCGGGCGGCGGCTGGTGCCGGCAAACAGGCCGTGCATCAGATAGAGCGCCCCCAGCGTCAGGAACGAGCCGAACACGTTGGGGTCCTTGAAGGTGCCCGCCGCCCGGCCGTAGACCATGAACAGGCCCTCCCGCCCGATCACCCCGAAGTAGCCGAGGATGCCGAGCACCGCCGAGAACAGGCAGCTCGCGGTGTAGGCCTTCAGCGCGAGTTCGACCCGCGACGTGGTCTCGTCCGAGAACACCATGGCGAAGAACGCGCCGGTGACGGCGAGGTAGGCGAGCTGGATCGTCCAGGCCACCGGCAGCGCCTCGTCGAGATAAGGCATCAGGCCGACGACGATGGCTCCGACGTAGAGCAGCAGCAGCACGACCATCGGCAGGATGCCGCGCTTGATGCGGATGCCGAGGCACAGCCAGAGCAGGATGGTGGGGATCGCCACCAGATCGTAGGGCGAGGTGTCCGAAAAGGCGAAGCAGGCGAAAAAGATGAACGCGGCGAGCATGACGGTGGCGACACCGCGCAGGACGCCGAGGACGGTGACGTCGGACCAGGCTCCCCGAGCCCAGGCCCCTCGGCTCCCGGCCCCTTGCCGCAGTCGCGACGGGGGGGCGGCGATGGACGACGCCATGCTCACGCACTCCACGGGGCGGAACGCACCCCGGTACAGGGGCGTATCAGGCGCCGGGAATGATTGAGATTTGGCGAAGGCGATCCTTAAAGAATCGCGCGCACCAGGTCCCTGAAGCGGTCGCCGCGTTCCTCGAAGCTGCGGAACTGGTCGTAGGAGGCGCAGGCCGGGGACAGCAGCACCACCGGTTCTGAGGCGTCGGACACCGCGGCCGCCTGCGCCGCGGCGCGCGTCGCCACGTCGAGGGTCTCGCACCGGGTGTAGGGGACGCGTCCCTCCAGGGTCTTCGCGAAATCGTCGGAGGCGGCACCGATGAGGTAGGCGTGGGAGATTCGGCCGAACAGCGGTGCGAGGGGCTGGATGCCGCCCTCCTTGGCCTTGCCGCCGAGGATCCAATGGACGTCGTGGAAGGCGCAGAGCGCCTTGTCCGCCGAATCGGCGTTGGTGGCTTTCGAATCGTTGACGAAGAGCACGCGGCCCCTGCGGCCGACCTCCTCCATGCGGTGGGGCAGGCCGGGGAAGCTGCTCAAACCCCGCTGCAGGCCCGCCGCATCGATCCCCAGGGCCTCGGCGCAGGCGGTGGCGAAGGCGGCGTTCTGACCGTTGTGGGCACCCCGCAGCGAGCCGATGCCGGTTAGATCCGCGATCCGCTCGTCCCCGCGCCAGACCGCCGCCCCGTGGGCGGACAGACCGTCGAAGCCCGGTTCCGGCTCGCCGACGTGGACGCGCACGAGGGGGCCTTCATGGCGCCCGGCGATGGCGCGGCTCGGCGCGTCGTCGATGCCGACGACGGCCAGGGCGGCACCCGCCACGAGGCGTTCCTTGATCGCCGCGTAGTTCTCCATCGTCCCGTGCCGGTCGAGGTGGTCGGGCGTGATGTTGAGGAGCAGGCCGATGCTCGGGTCGAGCGTGGGCGTCAGGTCGATCTGGAAGGACGACATCTCGATGACGTGGACGCGGTCCTCGGCGGACGGCGCCAGGGAGAGGATCGCGGTGCCGATGTTGCCGCCCATCTGAACGTCGAAGCCGGCCTGCGCCAGGACGTGGGCGACGAGCGCGGTCGTGGTCGACTTGCCGTTGGTGCCGGTGATGGCGACGAAGGGTGCGCCGGGCGCGATCTTGCGCCGCTCGCGGCAGAACAGCTCGATGTCGCCGACGATCTCGATGCCGGCGGCCTTCGCCATGCCCACCGTCCAGTGCGGGGCCGGATGGGTCAGCGGCACGCCCGGCGCCAGGATCAGGGCGGCGAAGGACGACCAGTCGGCATCGCGCAGGTCCGCGGTGGCAATGCCCTGCGCCTGCGCTCGGGCCATACCCTCGGGGCTGTCGTCGCAGGCGACGACCGTGGCACCGCCGGCCTTCAGGCTGAGTGCGGTGGCAAGGCCCGACCCGCCGAGGCCGAACAGGGCGACGGTGCGGCCGGCGAAGGTGGTGGACGGGGTCATGCCGCGCTCACCGCAGCTTCAGCGTAGCGAGGCCGGCGAGCGCCAGGATGACCGCGATGATCCAGAACCGGATCACCACCTGGGCCTCCTTCCAGCCCTTCTGCTCGAAATGGTGATGGATCGGCGCCATGCGGAAGACGCGCTTGCCCGTGAGCTTGAACGAGGCGACCTGGATGATCACCGACATCATCTCGAGGACGAACAGGCCGCCGACGATGGCGAGCACGATCTCGTGCTTGGTCGCCACGGCGATGGTGCCGAGCAGGCCGCCCAGCGCCAGGGAGCCGGTGTCGCCCATGAAGACCTGCGCCGGGGGCGCGTTGAACCACAGGAAGCCCAGGCCCGCCCCGATCACCGCACCGCAGATCACCGCGAGTTCGCCGCTGTCGCGCACGTAGTTGACCTGCAGGTAGCCGGCCGTGAAGACGTTGCCGACGAGGTAGGCGATCACTCCGAAGGTGCCGCAGGCGATCATCACGGGCACGATGGCGAGGCCGTCGAGCCCATCGGTCATGTTTACGGCGTTGCCCGCGCCGACGATGACGAAGGCGGCGAACAGCACGTAGAACCAGCCGAGGTTGATCAGGGCGTCCTTGAAGACCGGGAAGGCGAGGTGGTTCTGGAGCGAGGTCGGGGAGTAGACCGCGATCACGGTGCAGGCGGCGATGGCGATCGCCGCTTCTAGGATGAGCCGGAACCGGCCGGAGAAGCCCTTGTGCGACTGCTTCGTCACCTTGAGGTAGTCGTCGTAGAAGCCGATCGCGCCAAAGCCCAGGGTCACCGCCAGCACGGTCCAGACGTAGTGGTTGCGCGGGTTGGCCCACAGCAGGATCGCCACCACGACGCCCGCCAGGATCATCAGGCCGCCCATGGTCGGCGTGCCGCGCTTGGTCAGCAGGTGCGATTGCGGCCCGTCCTCGCGGATCGGCTGGCCCTTGCCCTGGCGCAGGCGCAGGGACGAGATGATCAACGGTCCGAACCAGAACACGAACAGGCCCGCCGTGAACAGCGCGCCGCCCGTGCGGAAGGTGATGTAGCGAAAGACGTTGAGGGCCGAGAGCGTACCGCTCAGGTCCGACAGGAGATACAGCATCCAGGACTCGATCGCGGCGGTTTGAGGTCGACGGGAGACCGGACTCCGGCAAGGCCGCCCGCCCCGCCGAAGCAACGCTCGAACCGTCGTTCCGGACGACTCAGCGTGGCTGGGGGTTCGCGTAGCGGGCTTTGAGGGCTTCGACAATCCGGCCCATGCGGATGCTGTTAGAGCCCTTCACCATCACGACGTCGCCGGGACGGACGAACCCGAGCAGCGGATCGACGAGCTCGGCCGACGTCGCGGCCGCGAGCCCGCGCCGGGACATCGGCAGGGCCTCGAACAGGTGGCGCATCAGCGGCCCGGCTGTGAAGACGTGGTCGATCCCGCCCGCCTCGACCGCATCGGCGAGGGCGCGATGGTGCTCCTCGCCGGCGTGGCCCAGTTCGAGCATGTCGCCGAGCACCGCGATCCGTCGCCCGCGCGGACCGGTCTCGACGGTGGCCAGGGTGCTGAGCGCCGCCCGGATCGAGGCGGGATTGGCGTTGTAGCTCTCGTCGATGAGGAAGGCCTCGCCCGCGTCGAAGGCCAGGGCGGTGCGCTCGCCGCGCCCCACCGGCGGCTTCAGGCTCGCCAGCGAAAGGGCGGCCAGGGCGAGGTCCGCCCCGAGGGCGTGGACGACCGCCATGACGCCCAGGGAGTTCATGGCCACGTGCCGGCCCGGCGTGCCGATCTGGTAGGTCACGGGCGTGCCCATCACCTGCGCCTCCACCACCGACAGGTCGGGGCGGACGACGATGCGCGAGGCCCTGACATCGGCCTGCGCGTGCTCGCCGAAGCTCACGACCCGGCCCGCCTGCGAGGCGAGGGCGTGGGCCAGCAGGCGCGGATAGGCCGGGTTGTCCCGGTTGAGGATCGCGATACCGCCGGGGACGAGGCCGGAGAAGATCTCCCCCTTGGCGTCGGCGATGGCCGAGAGCGAGGCGAAATGCTCGATGTGCACCGGCTCCACCGTGGTCACCAGGGCGACGTCGGGCCGGACCATGGCGGTGAGGGGCACGATCTCGCCCCCGTGGTTCATGCCGACCTCGAACACGCCGTAGGCGGCGCTCGCCGGCATCCGGACGAGGGTGAGGGGCACGCCCCAATGGTTGTTGTAGGAGGCGACAGAGGCGTGGGTCTCGCCCTGCGCCGACAGGACGTGGCGCAGGGCCTCCTTGGTGCCGGTCTTGCCCACCGAGCCGGTGACGGCGACGATCCTGGCGGCGGTGCGCCGGCGCGCTTCCACCCCCAACGCGCGCATGGCGGCGAGGACCGGATCGGCGCCGGTGCCAGCGACGGACAGGACCGCCCCGGCCCCGGCGAATTCCTCGGCACGGCCCGCGTCGACGACGGCCATCCCGGCACCCTGCGCCAATGCGGCACGCACGAAATCGTGACCGTCCCGGGCTTCTCCGGCAATGGCGAAGAAGAGGTCGCCGGGCTGGAGGGTGCGGGTGTCGATGGAGGCCCCGGTGACGGGCTTGGCATGCCCGTGGACGGTTCCGCCGGTGGCGGCGGTGAGGGCTTCGGGAGTCCAGAGGGGAGACGCGTTCACCAAGCCCGTCCTTGTCCTTCAGCGGGGTACCCAACGGCCTCGTCACGGACCGAGGCGGCATCGGCAAGAGCCGGTTCCGGAGCGTTGCGAGCGACATCGCGTTCGATGAGCTCGCGAATAGAACGCCCGTGGGACATGCCGCGCGCCTCGGCACGCAGCTTGACGGCAGCGAGAAGCGACTCCGGGACCCGAAGATCGACCTGAGCGGCCTTGCGCGCCGCCGCAAAGTCGACGGGCTTGAAGTGAGAGACATCGAGATCGGACAGGTCGTTCTCCAGGAACGCTTCCGCCTCCGCGTCGCTCTCAAACTCCGGAACTCGCCTCATATCTCGCAGCCTCCCCGGCGTGCATGTAGCGGGCACTCAGCGGCCGGATGGTTCGGCCGCGCAAGGTAGAAGACGACGAGGAGCGGTCGTCCCTCGGCATTGCGTCCCGTGGCCGGAAGCCGCTGCTCCGTCGGCGAATGCTTCACATCCGGAGCAACCCGTGGCGAGCCGCGAAGCGGCGCTTCGATCTCGCCGATGCTGACCCCGTGCTTCTCGCACTTCGCTCGATGGCCGTCATCCCATTCGAATTCCGGAGCCATCGTCATCGGTCGAGCCGCAAAGGGCCCTGAAACAGAGCCCCTTCGAACGGTGGAGGCCGGGCCGTTTCCTGGCCCCCCGCCGCCACCCGGCTCAACTCGACCGGGCTGCGATCGCCGCCCGGAGCACGTCGTGGTCCGAGAACGGCAGCACCTGCGCGCCCACGATCTGGCCGGTCTCGTGGCCCTTGCCGGCCACCACCAGCACGTCGCCGGACCGCAGACCCTGGACGGCCGTCCGGATCGCCTCCGCGCGGTCGCCGATCTCCACGGCGCCCGGTGCCGCCGCCAGGATCGCGGCGCGGATGGCGGTGGGGTCCTCGGTGCGCGGGTTGTCGTCGGTGACGACGACGGCGTCGGCGAGCCGGGCCGCGATCGCTCCCATCAGGGGGCGCTTGCCGGTATCGCGGTCGCCGCCGCAGCCGAAGACGCAGACGAGGCGGCCCGTCGCGAAGGGACGAAGGGCGGTGAGCACGCTCTCCAGGGCCTCCGGCTTGTGGGCGTAGTCCACGAGGCAGAGCGCGCCGTCGACTTCGCCGATCCGCTCCATCCGGCCGGGTACGCCCACGAGATGTTCCAGGCTCGCAAAGATCGCCGACGCCCGGTCCGCGCCGGCGGCCGCCAGGACCAGCCCTGCCGCGAGCAGGGCGTTCTCCACCTGGAACGCGCCCACCAGCGGCAGACGGACGACGTGCTCGATGCCGGCATGCGAGACGGCGAGCACCTGCGCGAACCCCTCGGTCCGCGCGTCGAGGAGCCGGATGGTGTCGCCGGCGCGTCCCGTGGTCATGACCTCGTGACCGGCCGCGGCGGCGGCGGAGATCGCCCGCTCGGCATAGGGACCGTCGGCGTTGACGACGGCTGGGCGACCCTTCGGCAGAAGCGTCGTGAACAGCCGCAGCTTGGCTGCGAGGTACTCCTCGACGGTGGCGTGATAGTCGAGGTGGTCGCGCCCGAGATTGGTGAATCCCGCCACCGTCAGCCCGACCCCGTCGAGCCGGCGCTGCGCGATCCCGTGCGAGGAGGCCTCCATGGCCAGGTGCGTGATGCCGTCGTCCGCCAACCGCGCCAGGGTCTCGTGGAGCGAGACGGGATCCGGGGTGGTCAGCGAGCCGTATTCGGCGCCGCGGTCGGTGACGATTCCCACGGTCCCGAGGCTGGCCGAGGCGAGACCGAGACGCGACAGGATCTGGCGGACGAAGTCGGCCACCGAGCTCTTGCCGCTGGTGCCCGTCACCGCGATGACGGTCCCGGGCTGGCGAGCGGAGAACCGCGCCGCGGCCAGCGCCAGGGCGCGGTGCGCGTCGTCGACCGAAATCCAGAGGGCCCCGGGCGGCAGGTCGCCGGGGGCGGCTCCCTCGCCGACCACCGCGATGGCGCCCGCCGCCACCGCCTTGGCGGTGAAGGCTTTCCCGTCGACGCGGGTGCCGGGCACCGCCACGAAGACGCCGCCGGGAACGACCCGGCGGCTGTCGGCGGTGATGCCGCCGACGATCCGTTGCGCAGCCGCCCCGCCGTCGATCCCCGGAAAGAGGTCCTTGAGCGTCGGCCCGCTCATCGGGCGTCCAGCTGGGTGGCGTGGTAGGCGCCGAGCTTGACCATCAGCGGGAACGGCTTGACCGGCGGCTCGAACTGCGGCGGCAGGCCGAGGATGGGGGCGACGCGCTCGATCACCCGGCCCGTGACGACGCCCGAGTTCCAGGCGGCGGTGGCGTAGCCGCCCGATTCCGGCAGGCCCTGCGGCTCGTCCATGAGGGTGACGAACAGGTATTTCGGCTTGTCCATGGGGGCGGCCGCCATGAAGGTGGTGAACAGACGGTTCTTCACGTAGCGCCCGTTGATCACCTTTTCAGCCGTCCCGGTCTTGCCGCCCACGTAGTACAGCGGGATCGAGGCCTTGCGCGCCGAGCCTTCGACGGCATTGAGGCGCATGATGAAGCGCATCGCCTCGCTGGTCTGGGGCGAGAGGACGCGGGTCGCCTTGGCCCGCGCCGTCGGCTCGTCGGTCTTCAGGAACGTCGGGGTGATGAGGTCGCCGCCGTTGGTGATCGCCGCCACCGCGGCCGCGGCCTGCAGCGGGGCGACGGCGAGCCCGTGCCCGAAGGCGATGGTGATGGTGTTGATCTCGGTCCAGCGCGGCGGCACGATCGGCGCCGCGCTTTCGGGCAACTCGGTGCGCAGGCGGTCGAGGAGGCCCATCTTCTTGAGGAAGGCCCTGTGGCCGGGCACGCCGACGCCGAGCGCCATCTTGGCCGAGCCGATGTTGGACGAATGGGTGAACACCTCCGGCATCGTGATGGTGCGGTTGGTGCCGTGGTATTCGTGGATGACCGACTTGCCGTAGCGCAGCACGCCGCCGCGGGTGTCGAAGGTCGAGTTGACGTTGTACTTGCCGGAATCGAGGGCCATGGCGAGGGTCATCGCCTTGAAGGTCGAGCCCATCTCGTAGACGCCGACGTTCATGCGGTTGATGCGGTCGTCGGTCAGCGCGTCGACCGGGTTGTTCGGGTCGAAGTCCGGCAGCGACACGAGGGCGATGACCTCGCCGGTGTTGACGTCCATGATCATGGAGGCGCCGGCCTTGGCCTTGAAGTGCTCGACGCCCTTGGCGAGTTCGTCGCGCACCGCGAACTGGGCGCGCAGGTCCACCGAGAGCTGGACGGGCTTGAGGTCGGTGGCCTTGGCCACGAAACCGAGGCTGTTGAGGTCCTTCAGCCCCGTGGAGTCGATGTACTTCTCCATGCCGGCGATGCCGATGTTGTCGAGGTTGGTCACGCCCAGGATGTGGGCCGCCGCGTTGCCGTTGGGATAGACCCGCTTGTGGTCGGGCAGGAAGCCGACGCCGGGAATGCCTAAGCGATGGACCTCGGCCTGCTGCTTGGGCGTGATCTCGCGCTTGACCCAGACGAAGCCCTTCTTCGTCGAGAGCTTCGCGCGCAGGTCGGTGGCGTTGAGGTCCGGCAGCACGGCGGTGAGGAGTTCCACCGCCTCGTCCTTGTCGTAGATGTTGCGCGGCTCTGCGAAGACCGAGACCGTGCGGATGTCGGTGGCCAGGATCTCGCCGTTGCGGTCGATGATGTCGGGCCGGATCGCGGTGGTGGCCGCCGCGGCGACGCGGCGCTCGCCGCTGTCGGGCTCGGGAAAGGCCGCCATCGAGACGAGGCGTGCGGCGATGGCCAGGAACACCACGGTGAACCCGAGGCCCACCAGGCCGACCCGGGTGTAGGACCGCTCGATGGCGAGGCGGAACATCGAGCGGGCGAGGGTCATCGCCGGATGGACCGCGGGCGCAGGCGCCGGGGCGGGCTCGGCCTCGACCGGCAGCGGATCGGTCGCAGCGGCGTCGTCGGGGGGGATCTGGGACACGGGACTACCTCGAGGCCGTCGTGGGCGTGCGGGTCGAGATGGTGCGGGTCGCCGGTGCTCCGATCGACCCGGTGGTGCGCGGTTCGTCACCGCGCTTGGCCGTCTTTTCCTTCGGCGTCGCCGTGGCGGTGGCCGAGAGGAGGCGGCCGATCTCATCGCCGCGGTCGACCCGCGCCGGGAGGTCGGCCAGGCGCCCGAGATGGGACACGCCGATCGGCTCGAGGCCGAGATGGCGCTCCACCGCCGCCTGCAGCCGGTCGGGCCGGGTCAGGAGCTGCCATTCGGCCCGCAGCACCGCGATGGCCTGACGCTCCTTGTGCAGCTGAGTCTTGGCCTTCGAGACCTGGGCCGATTGGTAGAGCGTGTCGTACTTGATCGAGTAGGCGTAGATCGCCGAGCCGATCAGGCCCACCACCGCGAGAAGGTTGAGCAGGCGGATCATCGGCGTCCTCCCCGTCCCTTGGCAGCCCGTTCCGGCAAGCTGGCCAGGGCCTCGATGGCGGCGAGCGGCGGCGGCGCGGGCGCGGACGTGCGTTCGCCCGAACGCAGCTTGGCCGACCGCGCGCGCGGGTTGGCATCGACCTCGGCCCGGCCCGGCAGGACCGCCCCCTTGGTCGCGAGCGCGAAGCTCGCGGTCGGGGTCGCCTCCAGGCTCGGCCGATGGCGGGAGCCCTGGGCGGCGCGACCGCCGCGGATGGTGAAGAACTGCTTGACGATGCGGTCTTCGAGGGAATGGAACGTCACCACGGCGAGATGCCCGCCCGGCTTCAGGATCCGCTCGGCCGCATGCAGGGCCTGGACGAGCTCGCCGAGCTCGTCGTTGACCGCGATGCGCAGGCCCTGGAACGTCCGGGTCGCGGGATGGATGCCGGCGGCGGGATCGACGTGGACCACGCCGGACACGAGGTCGGCCAGAGCCGCGGTGGTGGTGATCGGGCCGGCCTTGCGGGCCTCGACGATGGCCCTGGCGACGACCCGCGCGCGGCGTTCCTCGCCGTAATGATAGATGATGTCGGCGAGGTCAGCCTCGTCGGCCTCGTTGACGAGGTCGGCCGCTGTCGGCCCCGACAGCGCCATGCGCATGTCGAGGGGACCGTCCTGCCGGAACGAGAATCCGCGTTCCGCCCGGTCGATCTGCATCGAGGAGACGCCGATATCGAGGACGACCGCGTCCACCGCCGCGATGCCCTGCGCGGCGACGAGGGTGTCGAGGGTGCCGAACCGGCCCTCCGACAGGATGAGGCGCCCTTGCGCGGACGCGACGAGATCGGCGCCGGCGGCAATGGCGGTGGGGTCGCGATCGATGCCGAGCACCGTGAGGCCGGGCGCGGCGGCGAGCATCGCCGTGGTGTAGCCGCCCGCCCCGAAGGTGGCGTCGACGGCGACGCCGTGCGCGGGCAGTTTCAGCGCCGCGACGACCTCGGACAGCAGGACGGGAACGTGGGGAGCGCCGCCGGCGGGGCGCTCGCTGCGGTCGCGGTGTCGGGTCATGGCGATGCCGCGTGAGGGGCTGCGAACGGGTCGGCGACGACGGGCCGGCACGCATCGCCCGCGGCCGGGTGCGTCCGCCGATCGATCACGCGCCGCTGACGGGGTGGTGGCGGGTACCATGGGCCTCTGAGCATCGTCAAACCGACCGGCCGCGATGAACGGCCCGTCCGGGATCAGACCCCAGCAAGGTTAACCGAGCGTAAGTTTTTGGGGCGAAACGCGTCCTTCGCACACCGGCTCAAGGCGCGGGGCTCAACGCCCGGGAACGGGCGGTAGGGCCTGGAACGGATCGCATGCCGCTACGCCGAGGGGAGCGAAATGTCGGATGTGGCAGGCGCCAGCCGAAAGGATAGGCGGATCAGCCGGCCTATAAGCCGGGTTCTGTAGGGCCCGGAAGCGAGCTTCCGGACGTGGCGGCCATTCCTCTGGGACGGTCGTCACCGACCGCCTCAAGCAACCAACCCGGGCGATCTGGCCTGGAGAGAGGGCCTGCCCTTCCCCTGTCGGGGAGAGGCGCGTCGCCCCTATTCGGTCTTGCTCCCGGTGGGGTTTGCCGTGCCGTCCGCGTTGCCGCGTCCGCGGTGCGCTCTTACCGCACCCTTTCACCCTTACCCTGACAACAGGGCGGTCTGCTCTCTGTGGCACTGTCCCTGGGGTCGCCCCCGCCGGACGTTATCCGGCACCGTCTCTCCATGGAGCCCGGACTTTCCTCCCCGGTTCGCACCGGAGCGGCCGCCCGGCCGACTGATCCGGCGCGGGTGTGCGCCGCGCCGGATCGAAAGGTCAAGCGCGGCTACCAGCTTCCGGTGTTTTCCATCGACGCCCACGGCTCCTGCGGCGGCTTGGCCTCGCCCTTCTGCAGGATCTCGATGGAGATGCCGTCGGGCGACTTCACGAAAGCCATGTAGCCGTCGCGGGGCGGCCGGTTGATGGTGACGCCCTTGTCCTTCAGGCGTGCACAGAAGGCGTAGATGTCGTCGACCTGATAGGCGAGATGCCCGAAGTTGCGCCCGCCCGAATAGGTCTCCGGGTCCCAGTTGTAGGTGAGTTCCACGAGGGGGGCCTTGGTCTCCTTGGCGGTCTCGTAGTCGCCGGGGGCCGCGAGGAAGACGAGGGTGAAGCGACCCTTCTCGTTCTCGATACGGCGCGTCTCCTTCAGGCCGAAGGTCTCGACGTAGAAGGCGAGCGCCTTGTCGAGATCCGCGACGCGGACCATCGTGTGCAGGTATTCCATTGTCTGTCCCATCTTCCGGTGATGCCGGGGTATCTGGTCCGGAGCCTGCGCATCGTCAACGCCGCGCGACCGCGCCGGCCTGGGCGCGCGGGCGCCGTACGAACGCGACGGCGCCCCCGACCAGACATCCGGCGAGGTAGGCATCGAGGCAGAGCGCCACGATCTCGATCCAGAACCCGGGCCGCCCCGCCACCGGCCCGACGAGCGCGAGCCCGGTGAGCACGGCCGCGCCCAGGGCCAGGCCGGCGGCGGCGAGTCCCGCGCCGCGTTCTCGCGGCAAGCCGGTGAGGGCGCCCACCAGGACGCCGAGGGCGAGGGCGGCCAAGACGGCCGGCCAGAGGAGCGTCAGAATCAGTGCCAAGGGAGCGTCCTTGCGGTGTCACGCGGTGGGGGGCTCGGGGGCACCCTCAGGAATCGAGGCTAAAGCCGATGCCCTGCTGCGCCGGGCGGGTCGCGCCGGCGGCGGTCACGGCATCGTCCGGAATCCCGGCCTTGAGCAGGTAGTCGACGACGGCCGTGGCGCGCTGGCGCGGCAGCTCCGCCTCCGGCACCGCTTCGGCCACGACGGCCTTCGCCGGGGCGGGGTTCGGCGACGAGGATTTCTTCGAGGTTTCCTTCGCGGGCTTCGACGGCGCGGACTGTGACGGCGCGGACTGCGACGGCGCGGGCTTGGGCGCCGTCGGTTTGGGCGGCGTCGGTTTCAGCGCGGGCACCGTCGCCGGTGCCGCGGAGGCGGCCGCATCCACCGCCGGCTTCGTGGACGGATCGGCGGTGGCCTTGTCGCTGGAAGCCTCAACGACCGTCGTCTCGGCGGGGGCCGCCGCCACGGGCTTGGCGCCGGGCGGATCGCCGTGCCCGGCCACCGAAATCTTCAGGGTCGGGCAGGTTTTGGCGAGCGTCGCCAGCGCGTCGAGGACAGGATAGAACTCGGGACGCAAGGCCACGCTCCCCGGCGCGAACCGCAGGGCCGATCCCTGCGCGGCCTGCGCGAACAGGGTGCGGCAGCTGTCGGGATCGGTCAGCACCGGCCCCTCGGGTGCCTTGATCGCTGCCTCGGCCCGCCAGCCGGCGGGGACCTTGCGCGGCAGGTCCGCGGCCAGGCGCGCGGCGCTCTCGCGATAGAGGCTGTCGCCGACGAGGGTCAGGGCCCGATCGGTGATCGCGACCCGGCCACTGGCGAGCAGCGACAGGCCGCCGACGCCGGCATCGACCGCCGCGGCGAGGTCGGCCGGGGCGCCCTGCGCGATCCGCAGCTTGTCGACGATGCGCTCCTGGAAGAAGCGCGGTCGCAGGCTCGCGAGCACCCGGGCCCGGGTCGCCTCGTCGGGGACATGGCCGCTGAGGGTGACGATCTCGCGCTCGCGCCGGACGAGGACGCGGTAGGGGGCGAGCGGCTTGGTCTCCAACGCGAGCGCCCCGGCCTCGACGCCGGTCGGGCGCTTGTTCTTCACGAACGCCTCGATCTCGCCCACCGCCTGCGCGTCGATGGCCGCCCCCGAGACCGAGAGCCGTGAACCGGCGAAGGTCACGGTTCCGTCCTGGACGAGGTCCGCCAGGCCGAACACGGCATCCATCAGTGCGGCCGGGTCGATGGCCGCACCGAGCCCGCGCGCGGTCTGCATCCGGTCGTCGACGGGCAGTCCGCCCGCGATCTCGGCGGCACGGGCGAGGATCGCCGACCGCGCCGTCTCCGAGACCACGTTGCCGGTGAGCACCACGCCGTCGGCGGACCGTGCGACGGCCACGCGAAAATCCTCGATCCTCGGCGGCAGGATCTCGATGGTGCCGAGGCTGAACCCCTCCGGCGGATGGGCGAGCGCCAGCCGCAGGGCATCGTAGGCGGCGATGGTGGCCGCCTCGCCCTTGAAGGACAGGATGGTGTCGGTCAGCGTCACCACACCGCCGGGGTTGAGGGCGCCGAGTTGCTCGACGGCATAGGCGGAGGCGGCGGGGAACTCCGGTGGCGCCCCCCGGGCCGAGGTCGCCTCGTCCTTCAACGTCGTCTGGGGCGGCATGTCGGGGGCGAGGCGCGTGGCCAGGGCCAAAGGTCCGATCTCGGCCGGGCGATTGCCCGACAGGTCGATCCGGTCGGGCGCGGCCCGGGTGGCCGTCCAGACGAAGGGCGAGGCCTCCTCGACGAGGCCGAGCGGGCCGACCACGTGGCGCAGGCCCGGCAGGCGCTGCAGACGGGCCAGGGCATCGGCCCGAAGCTCCGGGTTGGGCGCTTCGCCCTTCACCACCACGTCGCGGCCGCGCGTCGTGATCCGCAGCCAGGGCTCGGCGCCGCCCTCCTCCGTGGCGGTGGCCACGGCCTTCGCCGAGGCCTTGAGGCGGCGCTCGAGGCTCGGCAGGCCCAGGGCGCCGGCGAGGCCGACGACCGCCGCCAGGGCCGGCAGGCCGGCCGACCAGCCGAAGCGTCGCAGATGGGCGAACGGCACGACGTTACCTCGATGGAAAAGCGGGCCCGGGGCCCGCGGTGACCGAGACGCTGACGCCATTTCCGCGGCAGCATGAAGGCCGTCGCGACGCTCAACCGGCCTGCGCGTCGCGCTCCATCTCCAGGGCGAGCCAGCGGTCCTCCGACGCGGCCAAGGCGGCCTCCGCATCGGCCATCGCGGCCGAGGCCTTCGCGAAGCGGGCCGGATCGCGGGCATAGAGTTCCGGATCGGCCAGGACCCGGCGCAGCTTGCCGATGTCGGATTCGAGCTTGGCGATCCGCTCGGGCAGGGTCTTCAGCTCGTGCTGGTCCTTGAAGTTGAGCTTCGTCCGGGCCGCCTTGGCCGGTTCCACCTTCGTCGTCTCCGGCGCGCGGTCGGCCTTCGCCCTGGGGCCGGTAACGGCCTTTCGCGCCTCCACGCCCTGCCCGCGCTGGGCGATCATGTCGGTGTAGCCGCCGGCGTATTCCGCCCAGATCCCCTCCCCTTCGCTGACGAGGACGCTGCCGACCACCCGGTCGAGGAAGTCGCGGTCGTGGCTGACCAGGATCAGGGTGCCGGAATAGTCGCCGAGCATCTCCTGGAGCAGGTCGAGGGTCTCAAGGTCGAGGTCGTTGGTGGGCTCGTCGAGGACGAGGAGGTTGGCCGGCTGCGCCAGGGCGCGGGCGATCAGGAGGCGGTTGCGCTCGCCGCCCGAGAGCACCCGCACCGGGGTGCGGGCCTGCTCGGGCGCAAACAGGAAGTCCTTGAGATAGCCAACCACGTGGCGGCTGACGCCGCCCACGGTGACGGTGTCGCCGCTGCCGCCGGTGAGGACCTCGGTGACGGTCATCGCCGGATCGAGGACGGCCCGGGCCTGGTCGAGGAGCATCATCTTGAGGTTGGTGCCGAGCTGGACGGAGCCGGAGTCCGGGGGAAGCTGGCCGGTCAGCAGGTTGATGAGCGTGGTCTTGCCGGCACCGTTGGCGCCGACGATGCCGAGCCGGTCGCCGCGCATCACCCGGATCGAGAGATCGCCGACGATGGTGCGCGGGCCGTAGGCCTTGGCCGCGTTCTTGGCCTCGATCACCAGCGCGCCGGAGCTCTCGGCCTCCGTCGAGGTCATGGTGGCGGTGCCCACCGGCCGCCGGTCCTCGCGTCGGTCCTTGCGCAGGGCGTGGAGGTTGCCCAGCCGGCGCACGTTGCGCTTGCGCCGGGCGGTGACGCCGTAGCGCAACCAGTGCTCCTCGTCGGCGATCTTGCGGTCGAGCTTGTGCCGGTCGCGCTCCTCCTCCTCGAAGAAGGCGTCACGCCATGTCTCGAAGCTGGAGAACCCCTGCTCGATCCGCCGCGTCACGCCGCGGTCGAGCCAGACCGTGGTACGCGAGAGCGCCGAGAGGAAGCGGCGGTCGTGGCTGATCAGGACGAGGGCGCCGCGCACCCCCTTGAGCTCGGCCTCGAGCCATTCGATGGCGGGCAGGTCGAGATGGTTGGTCGGCTCGTCGAGGAGCAGGATGTCGGGTTCCGGCGCCAGGGCCTGCGCCAGGGCGACCCGACGCCCCTCGCCGCCCGAAAGGCTGCGCGGATTCTCCGCCCCCGTCATCCCGAGGCTCTCGAGCATGTAGCGCGCGCGATAGGCGTCGTCGCCGCTGGTGAGGCCCGCCTCGACGAAGGACAGGGTGGTCTCGAACCCTGAGAAATCCGGCTCCTGGGCGAGGTAGCGGATCGTCGTTCCGGGCTGGACGAAGCGCACGCCCTTGTCGGGTTCCAGCAGTCCGGCCGCGATCTTGAGCAGCGTCGACTTGCCGGAGCCGTTGCGGCCCACGAGGCAGGTGCGCTCGCCCGGGGAGATCGCGAGTTCGCCGCGCTCGATCAGCGGCGTGCCGCCGAAGGTGAGCGCGACGTCTTGGAGAGTGAGGAGGGGGGGAGAAGCCATGGGCCGGCTTATGGCAGCGCCGGCCCGCGCAAACAAATCCTCCCGCCGGTTCCCACCCTACATCGTCGGGTTTGCGGGACCCGCCGGCGAGGGGTCGGGACCGATATCGGGACCGATGCCCGGATCGTTGAGCGGAATCTCGGTGGGTTGGAAACCCGGTGCCTCGACGGGCGAGTTCCCGGGGATCTCCGGCGACGGCCCGGGCTCGGGCGTGGTCGGCGTCTCGTAGGGGGTCTCGGGGACCGGAGCCGGCGGGACCGGGGTCTCCGGGATCGGCGTGGGGTTCGACATGGAGTGACTGTCCTCGGGACGAGACGGGGAACGTGAACGGGTGGCGACGAAGCTCGGTTCCCGCCTACTTCTTCGTGAGAAGAAGGGTGCCCTTGTTGCCCAGCGTCTTCTGGAGTTTTTGCGCGAACAGCGACAACAGCAGCGGCAGCCGCACCTCGATGCGCACGGTCTGCGGCTTGACGTCGACCTGGCCGTTCACCTTCTGGCCCATGGCGGCCACGGCGAAGGCGAGGGTATCCTCGGTCCAGGCCATCGTCTCCACGGCGATGCCCGCCTTCTTGAAGGTGCTGTCGAGGCCTCCGACCCCGTCCGCGATGCGGCGCCGGGCCTCGGCGAGGCCCAGTTCATGCGGGATTTCGACGATCAGGGGTTTCGACATCGCGCGCTCGGGCTCCAATTGGCTGGCCCCGAGATGGGGGACGGCCGACGCCGTGACAACGCCGGCCGAGCCCGATCGTAACCTCAGTCGACGACGGCGAGCGCAACGCGGCTGACGCCGCCGATGCCCAGCGCCCGGGCCGGGCCGCGGGCGAGATCGATGATGCGGCCGCGCACGAAGGGACCGCGGTCGTTGATGCGGACGACGACGCTGCGCCCGTTGCGGACGTTCTTGACCTGAACACGGGTTCCGAAGGGCAGCGAGCGATGGGCCGCCGTCATGCCGTTGGGATTGAAGCGTTCCCCGTTGGCGGTGCGAGCGCCCGATCCGTACCACGAGGCGGCACCGCTCTGCGCGGCGGCCGGTTGAGCGAGGGTGGCGAGGGCGGCAGCGGTTCCGGTGACGACGACGATCCGACGAGCAGACTTGATGTTCACACGCAGTCCTTTGCGCTGTTGCAGAGGCGGCGCAAAATGAATTTGATCGGGGCCAAAATAAGACGTCACGATTATGGCGGATCATGCCGTGATTTAAGCAAATTTTAACACATTCCGATTTTCAAATCACAACAAGTATTATCGTCGGGTGATTTCTATACCGCTGCCATTGTAACCACGATCCGTGATTGTCGTCGCCGGTATTCGGCGCCTCGAAAGCGAGCACGGTCGCGTCGGGCATCCCTTCCCCCCTGGAACCCCGGACCTGCGCTGCCGCGGCATGGGCGATCGCCGGAAGTACCGGCCATGTGCAGGGTGCGGTGATCGGAACCGACATCGCTCGGTCCAAGGCCCAATCCGGTATTCAGCGCTATGCATAAATCGCGGAGTCTTCGATAATTTCTGTATTGACGGATGGCGAATACTGGCAAACCGCCTGTATCACGTCGGCGTGATACGGTGGTGAAATGGCGGTTTAGCCTCGACCCGGCAAAATTTGCCGCTCCAAAGCGAGACGTATTTTTCTCGACCCGGCAACCCGACCTTTACCTTAACGGCCGCATGGTCCGGTTGTCAGTCGCGTAACCGGTGTTTGCCATGGCTTCCCCGCGTACCGCGGTTGCCGGCACCGCCGCCCGGAAAAGTGTCTCGCGTACCGGGCGGCTCGTGTCGGCGCCGCGGATGGGTCTCGTACCCTCCGTTCGCCTCCCCCTCGACGAAATCCTCATCGGCGATTGCATCGCCGCCATGAACGCCTTGCCGCCGGCGAGCGTCGACTGCGTCTTCGCCGACCCGCCCTACAACCTCCAGCTCGGAGAGGGCTCGCTGCTGCGCCCCGACCAGAGCCGCGTCGATGCCGTCGACGATGCCTGGGACCAGTTTTCGAGCTTCGCTCAATACGACGCCTTCACCCGCGCCTGGCTCACCGCCGCCCGCCGGGTGATGAAGCCGAACGCCACGCTGTGGGTGATCGGCTCCTACCACAACATCTTTCGCGTGGGCGGCGCCCTCCAGGACCTCGGGTTCTGGATCCTCAACGACATCGTCTGGCGGAAAGCCAACCCGATGCCGAACTTCCGCGGCAAGCGCTTCACCAACGCCCACGAGACCCTGATCTGGGCCTCCCGCTCGGCGGAGTCGAAGGGCTACACCTTCCATTACGAGGCGCTCAAGGGCGGCAACGACGACGTCCAGATGCGCTCGGACTGGTTCATCCCGCTCTGCACCGGCGACGAGCGCCTCAAGGGCGCCGACGGGCTCAAGGTGCATCCGACCCAGAAGCCGGAGGCGCTCCTGGCCCGCACCATCCTGTCGGCGACCAACCCCGGCGACGTCATCCTCGACCCGTTCTTCGGCACCGGCACCACCGGAGCCGTCGCCAAGCGGCTGGGGCGCCGCTTCATCGGGATCGAGCGCGAGACGGTCTACGCCGAGGCGGCCCGCGCCCGCATCGATGCGGTCGAACCCTTGTCGACGGCCGCCCTGCTGGTGGCACCGACCAAGCGCGCCGAGCCGCGTGTCGCCTTCCTGAGCGTCCTCGAGGCCGGGCACATCCGCGCCGGCGAGACGCTCACCGACGCCCGCGGCCGCCATGCCGCCCTGGTCCGCCCCGACGGTACCCTGGCCGCCGGCCCCGCCACCGGATCGATCCACAAGATCGGCGCCCTGGTGCAGGGCCTGCCCGCCTGCAACGGTTGGGATTTCTGGCACGCCACCCGCAACGGCAAGCCCGTCCTCATCGACGTGTTCCGCGGCAAGATGCGCGCGGCGATGGGCTCGGCGGCCTGATCGCAGCCTCTCGGCCTCGACCGACCGCCACCGGCCACGCCGAGGGATCGCCTCGGCTTCGACGGGGCCGTCGACCGTCCGGGTCAGGCACTTCGTCGTCGGCGCCCCCGACGTCGTGATTGCCCACGAGGTCGGGCACCGCGCGCAGACCCTCTGCCGGCCCACGCTCCAAAAGGCCACCCGCAAGGCGGGGTGCGCCGAGACCGATCCAGGCCGCTCGAACCCGCTCCGCCAAACGCACGGCTTGTCGGCTCTCGTCGACCCGGCTCTCGTGCACTCGGGGCTCGAACGCGGCCCGGTCGATCCCGATGAAGCCGCCGTGGTCCGCGCCGCAGTCACGAGCGAGCGCTTCTTCGCCGAACGGCCTGCCCCCGTTGGTCGACCCCGTTCGTTCCGGCGGTGGGAAACACCGGACGGTCGTGAAACGCACGCTCGTCGCGAACCGGTGTCGGAGAGGGGGATGCCCCGGACCAGAAACCGTTGGAATTAGATTTCATCCGACATCTCAATTGTCGATGTCGCATGAGCCTTGCTGGAGGCGACGTCCGATCGCCCGATATGCCCCGATGGCAGGCGCGCCCTCGCTCGTCGCCGAGCGGAAACGACGATTGACGCCGGCCCATTCCCCATAATAGATGTCAAACATCATTTTAATGCGACCTCGAGACGGCCGCGGGGAGACGGGCAATGGATACGAGATGGGTGCTCGGGCTCACCGGACTGGCCCTCGCCGGATGCTCGCCGGCGGAGACCGCCGTGCCCACGAAGCCGCCGCTGGTCCAGACCGTCGAGGTCGCCCAGGGGACGGGAGGCGTCTCGCGCTACACCGGCGTCATCCGGGCGCGCACTGAGAGCAACCTTGGCTTCCGGGTCGGGGGAAAGATCCTCGAGCGCCTCGTCGATCCGGGCGACCGGGTGAAGCGCGGCCAACCGCTCATGCGCCTCGACCGGACGGATTTCACCCTGGCGTTCACGGCGGCCCGGGCCTCCGTCGAGGCCGCCCGCGCGCAGATGATCCGGGCCAAGGCCGACGAGGAGCGCAGCCGCAAGCTCGTCGGTGACGGCTGGACCTCGAAGCAGACCTACGACCAGAACAAGGCCGCCGCCGACGCGGCCATCGCGCAGTTCGCCAACGCCGAGGCCCAGGCGAGCCAGGTCTCCAACCAGGCCGGGTATTCCGAGCTCCAGGCCGATGCCGACGGCGTCGTCATGGAGGTGCCGTCCGAGCCGGGCCAGGTGGTCGCCGCCGGCCAGACCGTGGTCAAGCTCGCCCGCGACGGGGCTCGCGAGGCGGAAGTGTTCCTGCCCGAGGTGTTCTTGCCCGAGGCGAGCCGGCGCCTGGCGCGGGGGGCGGCCTCGGCGACGCTCTATGCCGAGGGCGGGGCGACCTATCTGGCGCATCTGCGCGAGTTGTCGGCCACCGCCGATCCGGCCACCCGGACCTACCGGGCCCGCTACATCCTGTCGGGGGGCGGCGAGGACGCACCGCTCGGCGCGACCGTGACGCTTCGGCTCCAGGCCGTCGATGCCGGGCGTGCGGCTGCGGTCGAGGTTCCCCTGGCCGCCCTGTTCGATTCCGGAGGCGGCTCGGCGGTCTGGCGCTTCGACGCCGCCACCGGCACCGTCGCCGCGCAGCCCGTCGTCATCGCCCGCCTGTCCGAGGAAAGCGCGCAGGTCGCCTCGGGCCTGAAGCCCGGCGACCGGATCGTCTCGCTCGGCGCCCATCTCCTCAAGGCCGGCCAGAGCGTGCGCCCGGCGCCCGCGACCACGACGGGAGTCGCCCGATGACCGGCTTCAACCTCTCCGCCCTGGCGGTCCGGGAAAGGGCCGTCACGCTGTTCCTGCTGCTCGCCCTGACGGGCGCCGGGTTCTTCGCCTTCCAGAAACTCGGCCGGGCCGAGGACCCGGCCTTCACCGTGAAGGTGATGGCGGTGTCGGCCGCCTGGCCGGGGGCGACCGCGCAGGAGATGCAGCGCCAGGTCGCCGACGCCCTGGAGAAGCGCCTGCAGGAACTCGTCTATTACGACCGCGTCGAGACCACGGTGCGGCCCGGCCTCATGCTGATGAAGGTCATCTTCAAGGACAACATGCCGCCGGCCAAGCTCCAGTCGGAGTTCTACCAAGCGCGCAAGAAGCTCTCCGACCAGGGCTCCGGCCTGCCGCGCGGGGTGATGGGCCCGCTGTTCAACGACGAGTTCTCGGACATCTACTTCGCCCTCTACGCCCTCCAGGCGAAGGGCCTGCCGCACCGCCACCTCGTGCCGCGCGCCGAGGACCTGCGCCAGCGCCTGCTGCGCGTGCCCGGCGTCGAGAAGATCAACATCCTGGGCGAACAGGCCCAGAAGATCTTCGTCGAGATCTCCTACCAGCGCCTCGCCACCCTCGGCATCACCGGCCAGCAGCTGCTGGCGGCGCTGGCCAACCAGAACGACGTGACGCCCGCCGGCTTCGTCGAGGCCGCCGGTCCCCGCATCTACCTTCGCCTCGACGGGGCCATCGACGGCCTCGACGCGATCCGCGACCTGCCAGTGGCGGCCGGCGACCGCAGCCTCAAGCTCGGGGACATCGCCGAGGTCAAGCGCGGCTACGAGGACCCCAAGTCCTTCGCGATCCGCAACGACGGCGAGCCGGCCCTGATGCTCGGCCTGGTGATGAAGCCCGGCTTCAACGGCCTCAAGCTCGGCGAGGCTCTGAACGCCGAGGAGGTGGCGATCCGTCACGCGCTGGCGACGGGGATCACGTTCACGAAGATCACCGACCAGGCCAAGGTCATCGACGACGCCATCCACGAATTCATGGTGAAGTTCTTCACCGCGCTCGGCGTGGTGATCGTCGTCTCCCTCGTCGCCCTGGGGTTTCGCGTGGGTATCGTCGTGGCGCTCGCCGTGCCCCTGACGCTGTCGGCGGTGTTCGTGGTGATGATGATCACCGGCCGCGACTTCGACCGCATCACGCTCGGCGCCCTCATCATCTCGCTCGGGCTCCTCGTCGACGACGCCATCATCGCCATAGAGATGATGGTGGTGCGGATGGAGGAAGGCGCCGACCGCATCGAGGCGGCGACCCATGCCTGGAGCGCCACCGCCGCGCCGATGCTGACCGGCACGCTGGTGACCATCGCGGGCTTCCTGCCGGTGGGCTTCGCCGCCTCCACGGCCGGCGAGTACGCCGGCAACATCTTCTGGGTGGTGTCGTTCTCGCTGATCGTCTCGTGGATCGTGGCGGTGACCTTCACGCCGTATCTCGGCGTCAAGCTGCTGCCGAACATCAGGCGCGTGGAAGGCGGCCACGAGGCGATCTACGCCACGAAGAATTACGAGCGCCTGCGCCGCGTCGTGCGGATGTCCGTCGACCACAAGTGGATGGCCGCCGGCATCATCGTGGCGCTGTTCGCGGGCGCGGTCGTCGCCATGGGCCGTGTCGAGCAGCAGTTCTTCCCGAACTCGGAGCGGGCCGAGCTCATCGTCGAGGTGACCCTGCCGGCGGGCTCCGCCTTCGCCACCACCGAGGCCAGCGTCGCACGCGTCGAGGCGGCCGTGCGCGACCTGCCCGAGGCCGGCGAGATCACCAGCTACATCGGCCAGGGCATGCCGCGCTTCGTCTTGTCCTTCGATCCCGAGCTGCCCGACCCGGCCTTCGCTCAGATCGTGGTGCAGACCGTGGACGCGCAGGCCCGCGACGCCCTGCGCGGCAAAGTCCGAAACCTCGTCGACGAGGGTCGCTTCCCGGAGGCGCGCGTCCGCGTGCTGCAGATCGTGTTCGGCCCGCCGATCCGCTTTCCCGTCGCCTTCCGGGTCGTCGGCCCCGACCTCGACGTCGTCCGCGCCATTGCGGCCGAGGTCCGGGACGTCATGGCGGCCAACGCCGACATGCGCCTCGTCCATCTCGACTGGGGCGACAAGACCCCCAACCTGCACCTCGCCTTCGACCAGGAGCGCCTGCGCCTGATCGGCCTGACGCCGAAGGAGGCCGGACAACAGCTGCAGAGCTACCTCAACGGAACGCCCGCGACCCAGGTCCGCGAGACCCTGCGCTCCGTCGACGTGGTGCTGCGCAGCCCCGGTGCCGAGCGGCGCTCGCTCGGCGAGATCGGCGACCTCACCCTGGCGACGCGGGACGGGCGGCAGGTGCCGGTGTCCCAGGTCGCGCGGCTGGAGACCCGCAGCGAGGATGCGGTGCTCAAGCGCTACAACCGCGAGACCTACATCCGGGTGCAGGGCGACGTGCTCGACGGCAAGCAGCCGCCGGACGTGCACGCGCAGGTCCTCCCCCTGCTCGACCCGACCAGGGCGAAGCTGCCGCCTGGCTACCGCATCGATACGGCCGGCGCCGTGGAGGAGAGCGAGAAGGCGATGATGTCCCTGGTGGCGGTGTTCCCGATCATGCTGATCGTGACGCTGACGGTCATCATGATCCAGGTCCGCTCCTTCACGACGATGGTCATGGTGTTCGCGACCGCGCCGCTCGGCCTCGTCGGGGCGGCGCCGACCCTGCTGCTCTTCCACCAGCCGTTCGGCTTCAACGCGATCCTCGGCCTGATCGCGCTGTCGGGGATCCTGATGCGCAACACCCTGATCCTGGTGGACCAGATCCATCACGACCGGGCGGCGGGCCTGTCCGACTACGACGCCATCGTCGAGTCCACGGTGCGGCGGGCCCGGCCGGTGATCCTCACGGCGGCCGCGGCGATGCTCGCCTTCATCCCGCTCACCCACTCGGTGTTCTGGGGGGCGCTGGCCTACGTGCTCATCGGCGGCGTCGGCGTCGGCACCCTGCTGACCCTGCTGTTCCTGCCGGCCCTCTACGCCCTGTGGTTCCGGGTGGCGCGGGCGCCGGGGGCGAACGTCGTCGCATCGGGCGCGGACGGAATGCCGTTGCCGGCCAGATCCTAGGGCGACCGGGAGGAGATCCATGTCCCTCCCCGAGGGACATCCAAGGATCGCGCGCCGACCGGGCGTGCGGTACGACGACCGGCCTGCGCTCCTGCCCTCCCCCGCAGGCCGGTCGCCTGTCGGTGCCGGCGGCCTTGCGGGGACGGCTGCCTGGCGGGGAAGGCGGCCTGGCGGGGAGGGCTCGAGGGCCGGCCCTTCTTTAGATGACATAGCGCATCTATATGGGTTGTCGGAACGCCGAAGGATCACGCTATGCCGAGAGTTTCGCAGGAGCAGGCCAGGCTCAACCGTCAGCGCGTGGTCGAGGTCGCCGCGTCCCTGTTCCGCGAGCGCGGCCTTCACGGCGTCGGTGTCGCCGACATCATGGCATCCGCCGGCCTGACCCATGGCGGTTTCTATGGCCAGTTCGCCAACAAGGACGCACTGGCAGCCGAAGCGTTCGACGCCGCGGTCGCCGAGGACCGGCGCGGAGCCGTCGACGCCATCCTCGCGAACTATCTCTCCCTCGCGCACGTCCAGACGCCCGGGAAGGGATGTCCCCTGGCGGCCCTGGCCAACGACATTTCGCGGGAAGCCTCCGACAGCCCGGTCCGGACCCGGTTCACCCACGCCGTCGAGCGTCTGGCTGCGATCCTCGCCGACCTGACGCCGAAGGCATCGCGGGAGCGACGCCGGCAGCGCTCCCTCGCGACGCTCTCGACGCTGGTCGGAGCCGTCGTCCTGGCGCGTGCCGTCAACGACGAGGCTTTGGCGAACGATCTCCTCCAGGCGGCGCATGCCGCGGTCGCCCCCCATGCCTCGGTCGCCCCCCATGCCTCGGTCGCCCCCTGAGGGCCGGCCTCGCAGGGGTGGGGCCGGTCACGCGAGCGATGCCCTGATCGAACCCACGGCTGCTGACGAGTCCACCGCACCATAATAAATGTTGATCATAACTTATTGATGCCGGTGTCGTCGCTCAGGTCCGTCGGATGCGGGGCGGTCGCCATCGCGGAAGGCGACGGCCGGTTGAGCATCGTCGTGCCGTGCGTCGCGCCGCACCGCTTCGGGCCGTACCGAGGATTCCGATCGCCGGCGCGACGGTCGCGAATCACAGGATTCGGGGTCTGCGAGAATCAGCCGTGGCTCCTCTCCAGGGCAGAAAAGGACGGTGGCGGGCGGAGACTTGGCCATGGGCCGTTCCACGGTTTCCCGTCACGGTTCACGTCGGCGATGGCAACCGCCTCGCTGGCGTGATCCTGCTCCTGGGCCGAGGCTGTGGTGCGGCATGGCGTGCCGCGCAAATCGTGGCTTGAGTTTTATAATTATGACCGTAATGTATTTATCCGGGCGGCAGGAGGAAATGCCGCGTCGGCGGAGAGCCCCGTGAGCCAGAGTTCCATCAAGACCGCCATCGTCACCGGGGCGGCGTCCGGCATCGGACAGGCGACGGCGCAAGCCCTGCGGGCCGCGGGCTACCGCGTCTACGGAACGAGCCGGAAGCCCGCGTCGGACGCCGGTACCGACCTCGGGATGCTGACCTGCGACGTCACCGACGACGCCTCGGTCGCCGCGATGATCGCGACGGTGTCCGGCGAGGCGGGGCGCATCGACCTCCTGGTCAACAACGCCGGCTTCGGCATCAGCGGCGCCGCCGAGGAGTCCTCCATCGAACAGGCTCAGGCGATGTTCGACGTCAACCTGTTCGGCGTCGTCCGTACGATCCGCGCCGTCCTGCCGATCATGCGGGCCCAGAAGGGCGGCCGGATCGTCAACATCAGCTCGGTACAGGGACTGATCCCCGCGCCCTACATGGCGCTGTATGGCGCGAGCAAGCATGCGGTCGAGGGTTACTCCGAGTCGCTGGACCACGAGGTTCGCGGCCAGGGCATCCGGGTGGTACTCGTCGAACCCGCCTTCACGCGCACGGCCTTCGACCGGAACCTGGTCCGGTCCGACAGGCCGCTGGGCGTCTATGACGCCGAGCGCGCCGGACGGGACCGGTTCCTGCGCGAGGTCATGACGACCGCGGACGCCCCCGAGGTCGTGGCGAAGGTCGTCGTGACGGCGGCCACCGCGGCGACGCCCAAGCGCCGCTACACCGCCGGGCCCGTGGCGCGGCGGGTCAGCCTGCTGCGCCGGTTCGTGCCGGCCATGGCCTTCGACAGGAGCTTCAGGAAGCAGATGGGGCTTCCGCAGGTCTCGTGAGAGCGGCAGCAATGCGGGATCGACCCAAGCCGCCTGCCGGGTCACGGCGGGTCGTCGGGGGGCTCCGACAGGACGACCGCGTGGTTGTTTCGTCTTCGCTTCCCTCAGGCCGCGTCGGGCATGCGATCCAAAAGCTTGTCGAGGGTGATGGGATAGTCCCGCACCCGCACGCCGGTGGCGTTGTGGATGGCGTTGGCCACCGCCGCCGCGGCCCCGCAGATGCCGAGTTCTCCGACGCCCTTGGCCTTGAGGGGCGTGGCCGCCGCATCGACCTCGTCGAGGAAGATCGCGTCGAGGTGCGGGACGTCGGCGTGCACCGGGATCTCGTAGCCGGCCAGGTCGTGGTTGGCGAAGAATCCGCGCTTCTTATCGACCGCGAGTTCCTCCATCAGGGCAGCCCCGATGCCCATGGTCATGCCCCCGATGATCTGGCTTCGCGCCGCCTTCGGATTCAGGATGCGCCCGGCCGCGCACACCGCCAGCATACGCCGCACCCGGATCTCGGCCGTGTCGACGTCGACGCCGACCTCGACGAAGTGCGCGCCGAAGGTCTGGATCGCAAAACGCTTCGTCAGGCCGCCGAACTCCATGACGTCCTCGGCCACGAGATCGCCCTCGCTGGCGGCTCCGGCGAGCGGTGCGCTGAGGTTGCCGGACCGGACGAGGCCGTCCTCGAACACGGCGTCGCCGGAATTGATGCCGAGACGCTTCGACACTGCCTCGCGCAACCGCATGCAGGCCGCATAGACGCCGGCGGTGGAGGAGGCGGCACCCCATTGGCCGCCCGAGCCTGCGCTTTCGGGAAAGGTCGAATCCCCCAGCCGAACCACGACGCGATCGAGGGGCAGGCCCATCATCTCGGCCGCGGTCTGGGCGATGATGGTGTAGGTGCCGGTGCCGATATCGGTCATGTCGGTCTCGACCGTGACCACACCCCCGGCATCGAGCCGGACGCGCGCGGCGGATGTCGTCAGGGGCGCCGCGCGGATGGCCGAGGCCATGCCGATGCCGACGCGCCAACGGCCGTCGCGGACCTGGCCCGGCTCACCCACGCGCCTGTCCCAGCCGAAGCGCTTGGCGCCCCGGCGCAGGCATTCGACCAGTTGCCGCTGCGAGAAGGCGCGCTCCGGCGACTCGGGGTCGACCTGCGTGTCGTTCAGGATGCGGAAGGCGACGGGGTCGAGACCGAGCTTCTCCGCCATCTCGTCCATGGCGACCTCCAGCGCCATCATGCCGGGGGCCTCGCCCGGCGCTCGCATGGCGCTGCCCTCGGGCAGGTCGAGCTGCGCCAGGCGCAGGCGCGTCATCCGGTGGGCCCCGGCGTAGAGCAGGCGCGTCGGGAGGACCGCGCTCTCGGGCCGTCCGCCCGCGAGATTGCCGGACCAGCTCTCGTGGCCGATGGCGGTGATGCGCCCGTCCGCGGTCGCGCCGATGCGGACGCGCTGGATCGTGGCCGGGCGATGAGTGAGGTTGTTGGCCATCAAGGCCCGCGGCAGGGCGACCTTGACGGGGCGTCCGGCCGCACGGGCACCGAGCGAGGCCAGGACCGCGTCGGAAAGGGTCGTGGCCTTTCCGCCGAAGCCCCCGCCGATGTAGGGCGCGATCATCCGCACCCGTTCCTTCGGGATGCCGAGCGTCCTGGCGAGGTCGCGCACGCCCCAGCCCATCAGCTGGACGGAGGTCCACAGGGTGAGCCGATCGCCCGTCCAGGCAGCCACGGTGGCGTGCGGCTCCATCATCGCGTGGGTCTGATCGGGCGTCGTGTAGGTCTCGTCGACCCGGAACGGCGCCGTGGCGAACGTGCCCTCGAAGTCACCGACCTGCGTTTCGGTCGGCCCGCCGAACTGGCCGGGCTTGGGCACCGGGGCGGTCTCCCTTGCCGCCGCGAGATCGAAACGCCCCGGGGTGGCGACCGCATCGACCCGGATGAGGGCTGCGGCGGCGCGGGCTTGCTCGAAGGTCTCGGCGACGACGACGGCGACCGCCTGATGGTAATGGTCGATGTCCGGCCCGGCGAGCGCCCGGGCAACGTAGAACTCGCCCTTGTCGAGGGTGCCGGCGTTGGCCGCCGTGACGACCGCCAGCACGCCGCTCGCGGCCCCCGCGCGCGACGTATCGACGGAGACGATCCGCCCCTTGGCGATGCCGGCGCCGACGACGTAGCCGTATGCCAGGCCCGCCTCCGGGTCGTGCCAGTCGCTGGCGTAGGGTGCGGTGCCCGTCGTCTTGAGCGGACCCTCGATCCGATCCGTGGGCTTTCCCACGACCTTGAGCCGGTCGATGGGGTTGGTGCCTGCCGGTGTCTCGAACTTCATGCCGCTCCCCCTGCCCCTACGACGTTTCGCCTGCGCCGGAACGCGCCGTTCAAGCCACGTCGGGCATGCGGTGGATGAGCTTGTCGAGGGTGATGGGGTAGTGGCGGACCCGGACGCCGGTGGCGTTGTGGACGGCGTTGGCGACCGCCGCGGCGACGCCGCAGATGCCGAGTTCGCCCACCCCCTTGGCCTTCATCGGCGNGGCCCCGGTGTCGCCGAACCGGCGGGACCGGGCGTCTACACCCTAGGGTGATGGGGTATTCGCGGACCCGGACGCCGGTGGCGTTGTGGACGGCGTTGGCGACCGCCGCGGCGACGCCGCAGATGCCGAGTTCGCCCACCCCCTTGGCCTTCATCGGCGAGGACATCGGGTCGACCTCGTCGAGGAAGACCACCTCCTGGTGCGGGATGTCGGCATGGACCGGCACCTCGTAGCCGGCCAGGTCGTGGTTGACGAAGTAGCCGCGCCTCGTGTCGACCGCGAGCTCCTCCATCAGCGCGGCACCCACCCCCATCGTCATCCCGCCGATGACCTGGCTGCGGGCCGACTTCGGGTTGAGGATGCGCCCGGCGGCGCAGACCGCCAGCATCCGCCGGACCCGGATCTCGGCCGTGGCCGCGTCGACCCCGACCTCCACGAAATGCGCGCCGAAGGTCGACTGCTGGTGGGTCTTGTCGAGGTCGCCGAACTCGATGGCGTCCTCGGCCACGAGATCCCCGCCGCGCGCGGCCTGCGACAGCGGCACGGCGCGGTTGCCCACCCGGACCTGGCCGTCCGCGAACACGGCGTCGGCCGAGTTGAACCCGAGCTTGCCCGCCACCGCCTCGCGCAGCTTCACGCAGGCCGCATAGACGCCCGAGGTCGAGGAGTTGGCGCCGAACTGTCCGCCCGATCCCGCCGAGACCGGGAAGGCGGAATCGCCCAGCCGCACCACGACCTTGTCGAGGGTCACCCCCATCATCTCCGCCGCGGTCTGGCCGATGATGGTGTAGCTGCCGGTGCCGATGTCGGTCATGTCGGTCTCGACCGTGACCGTGCCCTCGGCGTCGAGACGGACRCGGGCGGCCGACTTCACGACCATGTTGTTGCGGAAGGCCGCCGCCACCCCCATCCCGACGAGCCAGCGCCCGTCGCGGACCTGGCCGGGCCTGGCCACGCGCCCGGCCCAGCCGAAGCGCTCGGCGCCCTGGCGCAGGCATGCCACGAGGCTGCGCTGCGAGAAGGCGCGCTCCGGCTTCTCCGGGTCGACCTGGGTGTCGTTGAGTTCGCGGAACCGCACCGGGTCGAGCCCGAGCCTTTCCGCCATCTCGTCCATGGCGACCTCCAGCGCCATCAGCCCCGGCGCCTCGCCGGGGGCGCGCATCGCGTTGCCCTCGGGCAGGTCGAGCACCGAAAGGCGCATCGCGGTCATGCGGTTGGGGGCGGCGTAGAGCAGGCGCGTCTGCATGACCGCCGCCTCGGGCCCGCCGTCGGGGAGGTCGCCCGACCAGCTCTCGTGGCCGATCGCCGTGATCTTGCCGTCCGGGGCGGCACCGATGCGGATGCGCTGGAGCGTGGCCGGCCGGTGCGTCGTGTTGTTGAACATCTGCGGGCGCGTCAGCGCGACCTTGACCGGCCGCCGCGCCGCGCGCGCGCCCAGGGCCGCGAGCAGGGCCTCGCACCGCAGGAACAGCTTGCCGCCGAAGCCGCCCCCGACGAAGGGCGACACCAGCCGGACCTTCTCCTTGGGGATGTCGAGGGTCATGGCCAGATCGCGCACGCCCCAGTCGATCATCTGGTTCGAGGTCCAGACCGTGACCCTGTCGCCGTCCCAGGAGGCGATGGAGGCATGCGGCTCCATCATCGCGTGGGCGTGGTCGGGGGTGGCGTAGCGCTCGTCGAGCTTTACCGGCGCGGCGGCGAAGGCGCCGGCGAAATCGCCCACCGCGGTGTCGGCCGGACTGCCCTGGACGTCGCCCGGGCTCTTGGCGGCCTCCGTCGAGGCGGCGAGGTCGAAGTCGCCCTTGGCGGCGGCATAGCCGACGAAGACCAGGGCCGCGGCGGCCCGGGCCTGCTCGAAGGTCTCGGCCACCACCAGCGCGACCGCCTGGTGGTAATGCGCGATGTCGGGACCGCCGAGCAGCTTGGCCGTGTTCAGCTTGCCCTTGCCGAGCTTGCCCGCGTTCTGCGCGGTGACGATGGCGATCACGCCCGGCGCCGCCTCGGCCCGGCCGAGGTCCATCGACGCGATCCGCCCCTTGGCGATGCCCGCTGCCACCACGAAGCCGTAGGCCGGCTTCAGCTTCGGGTCGTGCCAGTCGTAGGCGTAGGGCGCGGTGCCGGTGGTCTTGGCGGGGCCGTCGATCCGGTCCGTCGCCTTGCCGACGATCGTGAGCCGGTCGATCGGGTTGGTGCCCGCGGGGGTGTCGAACTTCATGGTTCAGGCCCTCGCTTCTGTGAGCACCGCGCCGAGCGTGCGCTCGGCGAGCGTCAGCTTGTAGGCGTTGTCGCGGGTCGGCGCGGCGCCGGAAAAGACCCTGTCGGTCACCGCCTTGGCCCCTCTCGGCAGATCGCCCTCGGCGGCCTCGACGCGCCAGGGGCGCGGTGCCACCCCGCCGAAGGCGACGCGGCCCGAGCCGTCCTTGCCGATGATCGCGGCCACCGAGACCAGCGCGTAGGCGTAGGAGGCGCGGTCGCGGACCTTGCGGTAGATGTGCGTCCCGGCCACGGGCCTGGGCAGCGTCACCGCCGTGATCAGCTCGCCGGGCCGCAACGTCGTATCGACCTCGGGTTCGTCGCCGGGGAGACGGTGGAACTCGGCCATGGGAATCGTGCGCGATCCGCCCTTGGCGTCGACCGTCTCGACGGTGGCGTCGAGCACGCGCATGGCCACCGCCATGTCGCCCGGATAGGTGGCGATGCAGGCCTGGCTGGCACCGATCACCGCCAGTTGCCGGCTGATGCCGTCGAGCGCCGAGCAGCCGGAGCCGGGCCGGCGTTTGTTGCAGGCCTGGGCCGTGTCGTAGAAATACGGGCAGCGGGTGCGCTGCAGCAGGTTGCCGGCCGTCGTCGCCTTGTTGCGCAGCTGCCCCGAGGCGCCGGCCAGCAGCGCCCGGCTCAGGACGCCGTAGCCCTCGCGCACGCGCGCGTCCGCCGCGAGGTCGGTGTTGCGCACCAGCGCCCCGACCCGCAGCCCCCCCTCGGGCGTCGGCTCGATCGTGTCCAGCCCGAGGCCGTTGACGTCGACGAGGTGGGCCGGCGTCTCGATCTGCAGCTTCATCAGGTCGAGGAGGTTGGTGCCGCCGGCGATGAACTTGGCGTTGGGCGTGCGCGAGACCGCCGCGGCGGCCGCGGCCGGGGTGGCCGGGCGCTCGTAGGTGAAGGACTTCATGCGGGCCTCCCGGCGACGTCGGCGATCGCCGCGACGATGTTGGAATAGGCGCCGCAGCGGCAGATGTTGCCGCTCATGCGCTCGCGGATCTCGGCCTCGGTGACCGCGTAGGTCCCGTCGAGATCGGCGCTGACGTGGCTCGGGATGCCCGCCTTGATCTCGGCCAGCACCGCGACGCTCGAACAGATCTGCCCCGGSGTGCAGAACCCGCACTGGAAGCCGTCGTGCTTCACGAAGGCCGCCTGCATCGGGTGCAGGTCRCCCGGCTTGCCCAGGCCCTCGATGGTGGTGATGCTGTCGTCCTGATGCATCACCGCCAGGGTCAGGCAGGCATTGATGCGCCGCCCGCCGACGATCATCGTGCAGGCGCCGCACTGGCCGTGGTCGCAGCCCTTCTTGGCCCCGGTCAGGTGCAGRTGCTCGCGCACCGCRTCGAGCAGCGTCGTGCGCGTGTCGAGCGCGAGCGCGTGRCGCTCGCCGTTCACCGTCAGGGCSACYTCGGTCACCACCGGCGCGCCGGCCGACGCGGGTGCGGCCCCCGCAACCGTCGGGACGGCGCCAAGGGTCGCGGCAGCCGACGCTCCAACCATCAGGTCTCTCCGATTCACGTCGTAATCTGCGGATCTTTTCCGACATCGAGCCGTAAGGGCGGCGGCCGGCTTCAGCCCNCGCCGGCCGACGCGGGTGCGGCCCCCGCAACCGTCGGGACGGCGCCAAGGGTCGCGGCAGCCGACGCTCCAACCATCAGGTCTCTCCGATTCACGTCGCTGTCTCCAGGCCTTCGCATCTCGCTGTCCGGCCCCATGACGGGGGGCAACGGACAGGGCGCGGGCCCAGCCGTCGACGTCGGATGCCCGGGGGAAACACCGATATCTTGGATTGGCTCCAAGGTACCGGGAAGACTTTCGTCGATCGGGCCGGTCGCGCCGCCGCCGCCGACGCCGGGGCAGCGGCGCACGCTCTGCGCGGTGAAGGGCCCGGCGCGCCTCCGCCATCCGGTGCCGACCCCGCGAGACCGCCCTCCCTCGCCCGGCATCCATCCCTGCGCCGCGGACGATCGCGATCGGGCATGAAAAAACTCGGGCATGAAAAAACCCGGCTCGAAGGCCGGGTTCGCATTCTCGTGCTGCCGGAGGGAAGCGGTTACGCGCTCGCCTGGATCCAGCGGGACAGGTCGCCCTTGGGGGCGGCGCCGACCTTCTGGCTCGCCAGCTGCCCGTCCTTGAAGATCAGGAGCGTCGGGATCGACCGGATGCCGTACTGGGCGGCGATGCCGGGATTCTCGTCGACGTTGACCTTGGCGATCTTCACGCGACCCTGAAGATCGGTGGCGATTTCCTCCAGCGCCGGACCGATCTGACGGCACGGGCCGCACCACTCGGCCCAGAAATCCACGACCACGGGCTCGACGGACTTCAGGACGTCCTGTTCGAAGCTCGCGTCGGTCACCTTTACCGTCGCCATCACGCAATCCCTTTCCGATTTCACGGACAGCCTCTCATCCATCGGCCGCCGCGACTGACGACGAACGTGGCGATGCGACCGGACCGGGTCAAGGCGCTTGCCGGCCGGGGCGTGAGTGATGGCGCACCCGGCGGCGGTTTCCCCCAACCGGCGACCCGCCGGACGCGGTATCGGCGCGACGGGGGTCGAAGCGGAGCCCCGACCGCCCCATCTCTGCGTGACGTCGCGCCCTCGACGGCCCCGGTGGGGACGAGGCGCGAGCCCCGCCGCGGGCGGCCGCCACGGCCGCATGGAGGACCATCCCACGTGAAGCATCTCACACAGATCCTGCTCGCCACCTGCACCATCCTCGGCTCCGCGGCGATGGCCCAGGCCCAGGGCACGCCGGCGGAGACCGAAAGCCCGAACACCTCCTACACGCCGATGACCCCCGGCCAGACCCGTGCGCCCAAGCCCGCGACCGAGACCAAGGTCGCCACCGCCACCGCCGCGCAGGGCATCGCCAGCGGCTGGGCCTTCGAGTTCCTGCCCGACGGCCGCATGATCCTCACCGAGAAGGCCGGCACCCTGCGCCTGGTCGCCAAGGACGGCACCCTCGGCAAGCCGATCGCCGGCGTGCCCAAGGTCGATGCCCGCGGCCAGGGCGGCCTCCTCGACGTGGCCCTCAGCCCCGGCTTCGCCTCGGACAAGATGGTCTACCTGAGCTACGCCGAGCCGCGCGAGAAGGGCAACGGCACCACCGTGGCCAGGGCCAAGCTGGTGGAGGACGGCGGCGGCGCCAAGCTCGACGACCTCAAGGTGATCTTCCGCCAGACCCCGGCCTACGAGGGCGACAAGCACTATGGCTCGCGCCTCGTGTTCGCGCCGGACGGCAAGCTGTTCATCACGGTGGGCGAGCGCTCCGACAAGGGCCCCCGCGTGCAGGCGCAGGACCTCGCCAGCGGCCTGGGCAAGGTGTTCCGGGTCGATCCCGACGGAAGCGTGCCCAAGGACAACCCCTTCGCCGGCAGCGACAAGGGCAAGCCCGAGGTCTGGTCCTACGGCCACCGCAACGTCCAGGGTATCGCCCTCGACGCCGAGGGCCGGGTCTGGACGGCCGAGCACGGCCCGCGCGGCGGCGACGAGCTCAACCGGCCCCGTGCCGGGCTGAACTACGGCTGGCCCGACGCGAGCTACGGCATCGAGTACGACGGCGGCAAGATCGGTGCGGGCAAGACCCAGGCGCCCGGCACCGTGCAGCCGGTCTACTACTGGGACCCGGTGATCGGTCCCTCGAGCCTGACGCTCTACCAGGGCGCACTGTTTCCGGCGTGGTCGGACGCCTTCCTGCTCGGCGGCCTCGTCAGCGGCGGCCTCGTGGTGGTGAAGCTCGACGGCGACACGGTGGCCACCGAGGAGCGGGTGCCCCTGAACGAACGCATCCGCGACGTGAAGGTCGGCCCGGAGGGCGCCGTCTATGCCCTCACCGATGGCCCGGACGGCAAGATCCTCAAGCTGACGCCGGCCTCGGGGAACTGATCCCCTCGGGGCGAGGGCTCCCTCGTCGGCAGCAACAAGCCCCCGCCCCGCTCCTCAGCTTTCGCGTTCCGCGAGAGCCTGCAGGGCAGCCGCCACCGCCGCCGCATCGAGGCGGCGGATGGTGGGGCCCGAGGTCCAGACCAGCATCGGCTTGACGGTGCGGCCCGGATAGATCTCCCCGAGCAGGGCCGCATAAAGCGCGATCTGACCCGCCTCCGCCGGGGGTGGGCCGGCGTCGTCCGGCGGCGGCCGGCCGGTCTTGAAGTCGGCGAGCCAGACCTCGCCCTCCGTCACAGCCAGGCGATCGACCCGGCCGACGACCGGGCGCAGGCGCCCCCCCACCGTCACACGACCGGTGAGCGTCACCTCCGCCCGGGCCTCGCGGGCAAACAGCGGCGCGAGGTCGGGCTCCTCGATGAGCCGCAGCACCGCTGCGACGATGGCCCTGCGGGTATGGTCGTCGAGGGCGGGGGCGCGTGCCCGCACGAAGGCGGTGGCGGCGTCGCGGCGGAGGGCGGGGTCGAGGCGGGGGAGATGTTCGAGCAGAGCGTGGATGAGAACGCCGCGCCGGCGCGGTTCCGGGTCCGCCTGGCGCCGGGCCGGCATGCGCTGCCCGTCGGCGGCGGCGAGCGCGCCCGAGGGGCTCAAGGGCGGCGCGACCGCGATCTCATCGGGTGCCGGCGCCGAGAGCCAGGCCGGCGCGTCCACCTCTGCCGCCGGCAAGAGAATGTCCGTTTCCGTCGACGCGGCGCCCTCGCCCTCGCGCCAGAGGGTCGCCGGCCCGTGGGGAGTCTCGAGGGCCTGCCCGGCGCCGCGGTCGGTTTCGAGGCCGGTGCGGATCATCTCGCACCAGGCCGCCGGTTCGGCGGCGGTGCGCCCGCGATAGGGCGCGACCACGAGGCGGTCGGCGGCCCGGGTCATCGCTACGTAGAGCAGGCGGTTGTGTTCCTCGCGGGCCCGGGCCTGCAGGTCGGCCCTGGCGGTGGCCGCGGCCTCGCAGTCCTGGCTCTTGCTCGACCACACCGGGGGCAGCGCCTCGTCCCGGGCGGCCGACATCGGCAGCAGCGGCGGATCGTTGCCGCCCGGCTTCTCGCAACCGTCGATGATCACCACGAGGGGCGCCTCCAGCCCCTTGGCGCCGTGGACGGTCATGACGCGGACCTCGTCGCGGCCGGATTCGAGGTCGCGCTTGACGGTGTGGCCGGCCTCGCCGCGCCCGGAGGCCGCGAGGTAGCGCGTCAGGAACCCGCCGAGCGAGGGCGCGTCGCTGCCCTGCTCCACCTGCGCGGCGGCGGCCAGGAACACGTCGATGGCGTCGCCCGCCTCCTCGCCGAGACGTGCCACCAGGGCACGGCGCCCGCCGTGGGGCCCGAGGATCGCCGCGTAGAACCCGAACGGGCCGCTGGTGGCGGAGAGATCGATCCAGAGGCGCAGCGCGGCCACCGCCCGCAGCGCGGCGGGATCGCCGGCGGCGGCGTGGCGGTGGAGGGCGTCCTCCAGGGTCTCGGATTCCTCGCGCCGGGCGGCGAGCCGCACGAGATCGTCGTCGTCGAGGCCGACCAGCGGCGTTTTGAGAGCCCCGGCCAGGGTCAGGTCGTCGGCCGGCAGCAGCCCGGCCCGACCCGCCGCAACGAGGTCGTTGACGGCGATATGGGCGGCGATGTCGAGCCGGTCCTGGCCGGCCACCGGCACGCCCAGGGCCTTCATGGCGCGGATCACCTCCTCGAAGGCGGCCGAGCGCTTGCGCACCAGGATCAGGATCTCGCCCGGGCGCCAGACGCGGCCGGTTTCGTCGCCGTGCAGGGTCCAGCCCCGCACCGCCCTGGCGATGCGACGAGCCGTGACGATGGCCGGCGCGTTGGCCTCCGGCGCATCCACCGGGGCCGCCCAGGCATCGGGCTCGACCTCGTCCACCGGCTCGACGATCGGCCAGAGTTCGACGGCACCGGGGGCGCCCCGGCGGGCCGTGGTGTGGATCGTGCCGGGCTTCGTCGCGTCGTCGAAGGCCAGCCCCTGGTAGTGGTCGGGCAGCGCGAAGGTGGCGTCCACGGCACCCAGGATGCCCAGCGTCGAGCGGAACGAGAGCTGCAGCTCGACGTCCTCGAAGGCGAGGCCGGCCTTCTGTGCCGCCCCTCGCCATTCCTGCCGCACCGCCTCGAAGGCGCGCGGCTCGGCCCCCTGGAAGCTGTAGATCGACTGCTTGGGGTCGCCCACGGCGAAGCGCGTCCGCAGGCGGTCGCGCGCACCCTCGCCGGCGGCGAACTCGGCGGTGACGAGGCGCAGGATCTCCCACTGCTGCGGGTTGGTATCCTGCGCTTCGTCGACGAGGACGTGGTCGACGCCGCGGTCGAGCTTGTACAGCACCCAGGCCGCACCGGTCCGCGACAGCAGGTCGAGGGTCTTGTGGATGAGGTCGTCGAAGTCGAGCGCGCCGAGACGCGCCTTCTGGGCCTCGACACGGCGGTGGATCTCCCGCGCCAGGGTGAACAGGGCCTGCGTCCGTTCCAGGGTCCGCGCCGCGCGCAGGGTATCGAGCAGCAGCGCCAGCCGGTCGCGCTCGGCCAGGAGGTCCTGCTTCGCGTCCTCGGGCACGCCCTTGGTGCCGAGGCTGCGGTCGGCCTTGGGCGGCCCCTCGCCGTCCTTGGTGAAGAACACGCAGCGGTACAGGCCGAGCGCCGCGGGCGTTCCCCGCGCCGCCTCGGCCTGGACCAGGAGGTCGGCGAGCTGCTCGTCGGTGGATTTGCCCGTGCGCAGGCGGGCGGCGAGGCCGGGCCAGTCGGAAAGCCCGTCGTCGAGCATGCGCCGCTCGATCTCCGGGGCCGTGTCGCCGGCGCCGAGACCGAGGCTGCGGGCGAGCGCGGAGAAGGCGGCGTCGAGACCGCGCGGGTCGCCGATCACCCGGCGCGCACGGATCGCGTCACGGATGACCTTGCGCAGGGCGTCGCCCGTGGCCTCGGGCCCGACCACGGCGAGGGCGGCCCCGAGATCGGAAGCGCGGGCGCCGATGGCGTCGGCGAGCACGTTGTCGGTCTCGATGGCAAAGGCGTCCCGCGACTGGTCGTCGTCGAGGACGACGAAGCGGGCCGGGACGTTGGCCTCGAAGGGAAACAGGTGCAGCAGCCGCTCGCACAGCGCGTGCAGGGTCTCGATCTTGAGCCCGCCCGGCGTCTCGACGGCGCGGGCGAACAGCCGGCGGGCGAGGTTGACGGTCTCGCGCCGGGGCACCTGCCCGGTGAGTTCCGCCAGCTCGGCCGACAACGCCGCCTCGTCGAGGGTGACCCAGCGCCCGAGCCGCTGGAACACCCGGATCGACATGTTGGCGGCGGCCGCCTTGGTGAAGGTGAGGCACAGGATGCGGGCCGGCGCCGCCCCGTCGAGGAGGAGGCGCACGACCCGGTCGGTGAGCACCTTGGTCTTGCCCGTCCCGGCATTGGCCGAGACCCAGGCGGAGGCGCGCGGATCGGCGGCGCGCCGCTGCTTATCCTTGGTGAGGGCGTCGACGACGAAGGCGCGGTTCATGGGCCTAGTCCTCCTCGCCGCCGAGCGACCATTCCAGCACCCGGGCGAGGTGGTCGTAATCGCCGTAGGATTTGGCGTATTTCGGGTAGGGCCGCGAGGTGTAGGCGGCCTCGCCGGACAGGAAGCGGGCGAGCAGGCCGCGCAGGCGGGCGGTGTGCTCCTCGACGATGCCCTCGACCCCGCGGGCATCGCCGCGCGGCGGTTTGAGGGGCCGTGGCACGAACGGGTCGCGCCCGCCCGACGCGTGGACGTAGAGCAGGTCCGGCGTTCCCGCGGAGGCGGCGATCCCCGCGAAGGCACCGGCCTTGAGCATCGCCGCCTCCAGGGTGAGCTGTGGCGAGAACCCGGCGAAGACCTCCCTGTTGCTCGGCGGCGCCCCGGTCTTGAAGTCGACGATGCAGGCGGTCCCGTCGCGCGCCAGCTCGATCCGGTCGGCGCGGGCGCGCAGGGTGACGCTGTCGGTCCCCAGGGGGATCACCCACTTGCCCGACACCTCCGGATGGACGCGCCGCAGGCCGGGCCGGCGCTGCGCCTCCCAGTCGAGGAAGCGGCCGGCCATGCGCTCGTAGCGCGGCCACCACTCCGCGTAGAGTTCGGGATAGGTGTCGGCGATGCTTCCGAAGGCGTCGAGCGCCAGGGCGTAGAGGCGCTCGGGGGCGTCGGCGGGCAGCGCCTCGGGGTGGTCGTCCGCGAACCGGCCGAGGATGTCGTGGACCAGGGTGCCGCGCTCGGCCGCACCCGGCATCGCCGCCACCGGCTCCAGCGGTTCGAGCCCGAGCACGTGGCGGGCGAAGATGACGTAGGGGTCGCGCACCAGCGTCTCGATCTCGGTGACGCTGAGGGAGCGCGGGAACAGGGCCGGATCGGGCCGTGGCCGCGGCTGGGCCAGCCGCGGCGGCGGCGGGCCGCCGTGGTCGAGCCTGTCGGCGAAGCCCGCGAGGCGCCGTCCCTGCCCCAGCGCCGTCTCCCAGCGCGCATCGCCGACGAAGGCGCGCAGGCGCTGGAGAAAGCGCGAGGGCACCGTCGGCGAACCGTCGCGCTTGCCCGCCCGCGTGATCACCGCGTCGCGGCAACCCAGCGCCTGGACGAAGTCGTGGGCGCTCTGGCCGATCCGGCGCTCGGGCGGGTTCAGGCCCACCCGCTCGCGCATCGGCCTGTTGAGGAAGGAATCGGTCACCGTGCGCGACGGCCACACCCCCTCGTCGAGGCCGCCGAGCACGACGCGGTCGACGTCCATCAGGCGGGATTCGAGGAGGCCGAGGATGCGCACGCGCGGGTGCGGCGCCGGCCCGCCGCAGGTGACGACCCGCTCGGCGCAGAGCGCGGTGAAGAAGGCGGGGTACTCGGCGAAGGTGCCCGGCATCAGGCCGGGCTCGGCCATGGCGAGGTCGTCGAACAGGGTGTCGAGCCCCTCCAGCGACCCATCGGCGGGCATCTCGGTCTCAGGGCAGGCCAGCAGCCGGTCGCAGGCGGCACGGTGCCGGCCGGCGATCGCCACGAGGTTTTCGGGCGCGGAGACGTCGGGGACAACGAAGTCGGCCAGGGCGTCGGTCAGGCGGGCGATCAGCTCGGCGGCCAGGTCCCAGTCCCGGTCGGCGAGGCGGCGCTTGGGCCTTGGCCGGCGGCCGGTGGCGGCGCGCTGGTCGTCCAAAGCCTTGGCGATGCCGGCAAGGCCCGGCCCCGGCGCGGGGCCGCGCAGCACGCCGATCTCCAGGGCGGCGGCGGCGCGCACCACGTCCGAGCGCGGCATGGCGAGGCGGACGTAGGGATGCGCCAGCAGGGCGATGAGCTTTGCCGGCTTCAGGTCGGTGGCGAGTTCCGCCACGAGGCGGGCGAAGCGCCCCGCCTGGCTGCGCGAGAGGGGTTCGCCCGCCGAATCCTCCGCCACGATGCCCCAGCGGCCGAGCTCCGCCGCGACCCGGATGGCGAGGTTGCGGTCGGGGGTGACGAGGGCGGCCGTGGCACCGGGGGTCTCCAGGGTCTCGCGCAGGGCGATGGCCGCGACCAGGGCCTCCTGGCGCTCGTCGGCGGCCTCCACCACCGCGAGCCCGGCGAGTCCCCGGCGGGCGAGATCGTCACGCACGGAGGCGGCGAGATCGGCCCAGGCGTCGGTGGTCTCGGCCGGGCGCAGGGCCTGGGACAGCAGCGCCGCGCGGGCGCGGGCCTCCTGCGAGGGCGCGCCGAGGACGACGACCTCGCTGCGGTCGAGGGCGAGCCCGCGCGGCCCGAGCAGGCGGTGCAGGATCGCCTGCGGATGGCCGTGGGCGATCTCCCGCTCCGCGCCCTCGCCGGTGTCGATGGCGGTCCAGCCGGGGGCGTCGAGGTCCTGGTCGAGCCCCGGCAGCACCACCGCCCCGCGCGGCAGGGCGGCCACCGCGGCGATGAGCCGGGCGGTGGCCGGGACCGAGCCGGTGGAGCCGGCCACGATCACCGGACCGGCCGGGGGCTCGCGCCCCAGGCGGTCGGCCTCGGCCATCACCATCAGGCGCGAGCGCACCACCGGGTCGCCGAGGCCGCGGTCGTGCAGGATCGCCGGCCAGTTCTCGGCGGCGATGCGCACGAAATCGAGGGTGAGCCCGAAATAGCGCGAGTATTCCGCCTCGACGGCCCCGGCGATCTCGGCCCAGGGCAGGCCCTCCACGGTGAGCGCGTCCATCAGGCGTTCGAGGTCGCCGGCCAGGGCCACCGCGTCCGCGGGGGAGGACGGCACCAGGAAGGGCACGTCGTCGTCGATGGGCAGGAGGGCGCGGTCCACGGTCTCGGCCCAGGACTGGACCAGGCGCGCCAGGATCAGGCGCCGCTCCAGGGGCGGCATCGCCGGAGCGAGCGGATCGGGGCCGTTCTCGAGGAGCGGCGTCGCGGCGAGGTCGAGTTCGGCCTCGTCGGCCTCGCCCAGAGGGATCATCCGCGGCAGCAGGGCGGCCCCGCCGAGGCGCTCGGCGAGGCACCCCGACAACGCCCGCACCGCGCGGCGCGTCGGCAGGTAGAGGGTGACGCCGGCCAGCGCCAGGGGATCGCCCCCGAGGTCGCCCACCAGCCGCCCCCCGACGAGGGCCTCGGCGAGGGTTGGGAGGAAGGGGACTCCGGGGGGAATCGTGAAGACGCGGGAGGCGGGCATGATGACCTGTCATTCGGCCAAAGAGGGCCGGCGCGACGACTATTCCGGACGTGGCACCGCCTTCATCCTCACGGCACCCGCGCGCTCGCCTTCACCCGTGCCTCGGCCGCGACGATCGCCTGGGGCGTGCCGACGTGGAGCCATTGGCCGTCGAGGCGCAGTCCGAACAGGCGCTCGCGCTCGGCGGCGCGGTCGAACAGCAGGTTGAGGGAAAACGGGCCGTCGGGCGTGTCGGCGAACAGCTCGGGCTTCAGGATGGCGACGCCGGCATAGATGAAGGGGGCGACCTGGCGTTCGCCGCGGCGCTGCAGCCGGCCCTCGGCGTCCATCACGAAGTCGCCGTTACCGTCGTAGCCCAGGCTGGTGGCGGCGGAGGCGACCAGGAGCAGGATGTCCATGTCCTGCGGGCGCCAGGCGGCGATCTGGCGGGCGAGGTTCGAGCGCGGACCCTCCAGCCAGAACGAATCGGAGTTGAACACCACGAAGGGGTCGGCGCCCACCAGCGGCAGCGCCTTCTTGATGCCGCCGCCGGTCTCCAGGAGCGCTTCGCGCTCGTCGGAGACCGTCACCGCGGGCGGCGCGGCACGGCGGGCCAGATGCGCCTCGACGAGGTCGGCGAGGTAATGGACGTTGACCACCGCGTCGGTGATCCCGCCTTCCGCGGCCCGGTCGAGGGCGTGGTCGATGAGCGCGCGGCCGGCCACCGGGACGAGGGACTTCGGGATCGTGTCGGTGACCGGGCGCATCCGGGTGCCGAGGCCGGCGGCCAGGACGAAGGCGCGGGTGATCGCGGGGGCGGCGGGCTCTGGCATGCGGGTCCTGCCGTATCGGTGTGGGATCAGGGGGTCGGCGTCGCGTCGCGGGGGGCCAGCAGCGCGGGCAGGTGTTCCTCGTGCCAGAGGCGCAGGCGTGTCAACGCCGGATGCGCGAGGTTGCGGGCGAGATACCGCTCGATGCGCGGCAGGTGGGCGAGATAGCCGGGCTTGCCGTCGCGGCGGTCGAGGCGGGCGAAGATGCCCAGGATCTTGGTGGCCCGTTGCGCGGCCAGCACCGCATAGGCGCGGGCGAAGTCCTCGACGTCGAACTCCGGCTCGCGGGCGCGGCGCTCGCGGGCATAGAGGCCGAGCAGCCGCAGCTCGAGGTCCGGGCTGGCGTCGACCCGGGCGTCCTGCAGCAGCGAGGCGACGTCGTAGGCCGGGTGGCCGAGCACCGCGTCCTGGAAGTCGATGAGCCCGATCCGCTCCAGCCCCTCGCGGCCTGGCAGCCAGATCAGGTTGGGGGAGTGATAGTCGCGCAGCGTCCAGGTCGGGCGCGCGGGCACGACGGTGCGCAGCACCTCGGCCCAGAGGGCGACGAACTCGGAGCGGGCGGGCACCGGCAGGCTGGCCCCGCGCATCGCCGGGCAATACCAGTCCGGCAGGAGCTCGGTCTCGAACAGCAGGGCTTCGAGGTCGTAGTGGGGCAGGACGTGGTCGATCCCGTCCGCGACCGGCAGCACGCCGGGCAGCTGCGTCCCGTGCAGGCGCGCCAGCAGCCGCGTCGCCTCGGCGTAGCGCTCCGGCCGCGGGCCGTTGGCGTCGGTCACCGGCTCGGCCCCGAGATCCTCCAGGATGAGGAGGCCGGCGGCGAGGTCCTCGCCGTAGATCTTGGGAGCCGAGAAGCCCAGCGCCCGCAGGCCCCGGTCCACCGCGACGAAGGCGTGGACGCTCTCGGCGAGCTTGACGATGGCGCTGTAGGGCTTGCCGTTGCGCACCGGCGGCCCGTCGGCCCGGGCCGGCGAGATCATCAGCACCGCCTTGGCGCCGTCGGCCTTCACGAGCCGCTCGTAGGCCCGCGAGGAGGCATCGCCCTGCATCGGCAGGCGGGTGGCCTCGTCCCAGCCGCTGCGCTCGAGCAGGGTGCGCAGGGAGCGCGCGCGCAGGAGCCGGCCACGCATGCCGCCGGTGCCGTCCATGCGGGCGAACCGGGCGCCGTCGCCGAACTGCGGCCGCAGCGACAGGTCGACCGACAGGACCGGGCCTTCGCGAAACCCCAGCCGCTCGGGCCATTCCACCAGGGTGATGGCCCCCTCCGTCATCTCGTCGAAGCCCAGCTCCACGAGTTCGTCGGCGCTGCGCAGGCGGTAGAGGTCGGCGTGCACGATGGCGCGCCCGTGTCGGCCCTCGTAGGGCTGGACGAGGGTGAAGGTCGGGCTCGGCACGTCGAGGGCGGGGTCGCCGGTCAGCTCGCGGATGATGGCGCGCGCGAGCGTGGTCTTGCCGCCGCCCAGGCCGCCGGAGAGGGCGACGATGTCGCCGGGCTGGAGCAGCTCGGAGAGGAAGCGGCCGAGGTCCTCGGTGGCGCCCTCTTCGGTCAGCATGATTTCCCAGGCCGCCGGGGCTTGCGCCTCCGGTCCCGCCGGGCCGTGGCCGTCGTCACTCACCCGCTCGATCCTCCAAGGCCCGCCTCCAACGCCCGTCGCTTCGTGAGGTGCAACGCACCAGGCCCCGCGGCGATACCGAACCCACGCGAGCAAATCGGACCCGCGCCACGCCGAGGCCGGAAGCCCCCATGCGGCGATCATGGTAACCGAGCTTCCTTAACCTGGGCTTGCCCCACCCTTCCGGCGGCGAAGCGGCGAAGAAGCATTTCGGTCCCTCGCGTCTCACGAGGACGATCCGAGCGACGGAAAAGATTGGTGAGCGCGTTGGGGTTCGAACCCAAGACCTACAGATTAAAAGTCCGTTGCTCTACCAGCTGAGCTACGCGCTCGCGTCCCCATGACGGACGGGCCTGGCGGCGGCCGCGGGTCCTGCGCATGGGGAAGCGGGCCTGCAATAGGGGGTGGGCGGAATGAGGTCAACCGGGCCGACCGGGCCGTGACGGATCGGCCGATCCGGGACGGCCGGCGGCGTGCCGCGAACCGCGCGGCGGCGATTGAGCCGGGGTCGCAGCCTTGCTATCGCAGGCCCGTTCGCATCGCCCGTCTGGCTGCGGAGCGGATCGCGACGCGGCAGGACTCATGCGGCAGGACCCATCCCGATGATCGCAGGCCCCATCCCGTCCCAGGCACTCGCGCCGGCCCGGCGGGTCGCGACTCCCGAACGCCCAGGGCGGGTCCGGCGGCGGCGTGCCGGGTGGGTCGCGGCGGTCGTCCTGACCCTGGCGCCGATCTCCTCCGGCCAGGCGGCGACACCGTGCAAGCCGGTCCAGTCCGACGGCGAGACCTTCACGGTCTGCACGGTGGACCTGCGCCGCGAGCGCGTGCGCCTGTTCTGGCTGGACGCGGACGGGCTGCCCTATTCGTCGCTCTCGACCCTGGCCACCAAGCAGGGGAGCCAGCTCGGCTTTGCGATGAATGCCGGCATGTACGACAAGGGCCAGGCGCCGGTGGGGCTCTACGTGGAGGAGGGGCGCGAGCTGAAGGGGGTGTCCACCGCCAACGGCCCGGGCAACTTCCACCTCAAGCCCAATGGCATCTTCTACGTGAAGGGCGAGCGCGCCGGGGTGATGGAGACCGGCCGCTACCTCAAGACCAACCCGAAACCCGACTTCGCCACGCAATCGGGCCCGATGCTGGTGGTGGACGGCAAGATCCATCCGAAGATCTCGACGGACGGCCCCTCGCAAAAGATCCGCAACGGGGTCGGCGTGCGCGAGGACGGCCGCACCGCGGTGTTCGCGATCTCGGAGCGGCCGGTGACGTTCGGCGCCTTCGCCCGCCTGTTCAAGGACGATCTCGGTTGCCGCAACGCCCTGTTCCTCGACGGCAGCGTGTCGAGCCTCTACGCCCCGAGTCTGGGCCGCTCGGACCTCAGCCGGCCGCTCGGGCCGATGGTGGGAGCGGTGGCGCGGTAAGGCCGCCCGCCCCCCTCCTCGGTCAGCCGTCGCGTTTGGCGGTCTGGCCGAACATCACCTTCTTGGCGTCCTCGCTCATCGGCTTGCCGTAGTCGGGGTTGACGGCCGCCGCCCTGGCGTAGGCCGCCTTGGTGGCCGAGCGCCCGGCGATGTCGGCGAACCAGCGCGACAGGTGCGGGAAGTCGGACAGCGTCTGGCCCTGCTTCTCCCACGGCACGATCCAGGGGTAGGATGCCATGTCGGCGATGGAATAGGCGTCTCCCGCCACATAGGCGCGGTCGGCCAGCCGCCGGTCGAGGACGCCGTAGAGGCGGTTGGTCTCCTTGACGTAGCGGTCGATGGCGTAGGGAACCGGCTCGGGCGCGTATTGCGAGAAATGGTGGTTCTGGCCGAGCATCGGCCCGAGGCCGCCCATCTGCCAGAACAGCCATTGCAGCACCTCGGCGCGGCCGTGCAGGTCGGCGGGGATGAACCGCCCGGTCTTCTCGGCGAGGTAGAGCAGGATCGCGCCGGATTCGAACAGGGCGACCGGCGCGGTGCCCGAGGCCGGGGCGTGGTCGACGATGGCCGGCATGCGGTTGTTGGGGGCGATCGCCAGGAAGTCGGGCGCAAATTGCGCCCCCTTGCCGATGTCCACCGGCTTGATGGCATAGGGCAGGCCGGCCTCCTCGAGGAACAGCGTCACCTTGTGGCCGTTCGGGGTCGGCCAATAATAGAGGTCGATCATCGCGTCTCCTTGGACGTGCACCGTCCGCACCCTCAGGGCGCGCAGGTGGGCTCGGCGACGGCCGAGGTCAACGCCCCTCGTCGAACGAAGGCCCGCATCGATCGAATGCGACGGACATTGCTGACGCTCGCTTCACGGCCGGCGTGGCAGGGTCGTCCCCGGAGCGGCCGGGGACAGGGCGATGATCAGCGCGGTATCGATTTCGGCGGGCGGGCTGGCGGCGGCGACGCAACGCTATTCCGCGGCGGCCGAAACCGTCGCCACCCTCGGCACCAGCCTGCCGCAGGCCTCGCAGGTCGATCTCTCGACGACCGCGATCGAGCTCATCGAATCGAAGGCCGCCGTCGCACTCAACACAGCGGTCATGAGGTCCTCCATCGAGACCGAGAAGCGCGTCCTCGACATGCTGGTCTGACCGCGCTCGCGCGCCTGGGATGCCGAGGCTACCCGGCCCGCTTGGGCGAACGCCGCTTGCCCAGAGGGGGCGAAAACTCTATGCCCCAGGAGCGCGCGAGCGTGTCGGGGTGTAGCGCAGTCTGGTAGCGCATCTGGTTTGGGACCAGAGGGTCGTAGGTTCGAATCCTATCGCCCCGACCATTCGCCGCCTGTCCGTCCGTTGGTCTCTCGAAGGCTTGAACCGTCCGATGTCGAGCGCGCGTATTTACCGGCCCGCCAAGGATGCCTCCCAGTCCGGGCTCGCCCGCACGCACCGGTGGATCCTCGAATTCGACCGGACCGAGCCGCGCGAGACCGATCCGCTCATGGGCTGGACCGGCTCGGGCGACATGCTGCAACAGGTGCGGCTCACCTTCGACACGCAGGAGGAGGCGGTGGCCTATGCCACCCGCGCCGGCCTGTCCTACCGGATCGACGAGCCGCAGAAGGCGATCCCGCGCAAGGGATTGTCATACTCCGACAATTTCAAGTTCAGCCGCACCGCGCCCTGGACGCACTGAAGCGCACTCACGACTTGGCCGGGTGGCGCGCCCGAAAGGCGGCATAGGGCTCGGCCGCGTCCGGCACGTCGAGATGCACGAGGCGCATCGGCTGCTCGTCGAGCGGCCGGCACAGTTCGGCGTAGATCTCGGCACCGAGGAGCCCGAACCCGGCGGCGGTCTCGGCGGAATTGGCGAAATAGCCCTCGCGGATACCCGCCAGACGCATCGCCGCATGGCACATCGGGCAGGGACGCCCGCTCGCGTACATCACCGCGCCCTCGAGCTTCGGAGTGCCGAGCGCCTGGCCCGCCTCGCGCAGGGCCCGCAGTTCGGCATGGTCGGTGGGATCGTTGGTGAGGTGGATGCCGTTGGCCGCGCGGGCGATCACCGCGCCGTCCCGGACGAGGACGGCGCCATAGGGCCGGCCGCCCTGCGCGACGTTCGCGGCGGCGAGCTCCACCGCCTCGCGCAGGTAATCCTCATGCGTGCTCATCGGCGGCGTGTTCATCGACGGGTCTCCTTCTTCGGTCGGACAGCGTAGCGGACTCAAAAAGCGTAACGGACCTGGCAATAGGGGATGCGCTCGGCCATCAACGCCTTGAAGCGCGCGATCCACTGGGCCTTCCAGCGGGCACGGTAGCGCAGGTTGTCGCCCCCGCCCTCCGACCTCTTGGCCTCCTGGATGTCGGGGCGCCACAGCAGCGCCTCGGCCTTGGGGTGCCAGCCGAGGTTGACCGCGTGGAGCCCGGCGTTGTGGGTGAGCAGGATGACCTCGGCCTTGAGCTGGGCCTTGGCCGCCGGCCCGATGCCGGCGTCGAGGGCCTCGAACAGCGCGCCCCAATCCGCCTCCCAGCCCTCGTAGAGGATCACCGGCGAGAAATTCACGTGGACCTCGTAGCCGGCGGCCACGAAGTCGTCGATGGCCGCGATCCGCTCCATGATCGGCGCGGTGCGCACGTCGACGATCCGGGCGATGCCCTCGGGCATCAGCGAGAACCGGATGCGGGTCTTGCCCCGGGGCTCGTAGGCGAGGAGGTCGCGGTTGACCGCCTTGGTGGCGAAGGAGGCCTTGGCGTTGGGGATGTCGCGGAACAGGGCGACGAGGTCGCGCACGCCGTCCCCGAGGAGGGCGTCCACGGAAAGGTCGCCGTTCTCGCCGATGTCGTAGACCCACCGCTCCGGGTCGATCGTGTCGGGGGCGGTGAGCGGCCCCTGCTTGCCGGCGTGGCGCCGGATCGCCTCGCCGATCGCCTCGACGTTGACGAACAGCGAGATCGGGTTGGCGAAGCCCTTGCGCCGGGGCACGTAGCAATAGGCGCAGGCCATGGCGCAGCCGTTCGAGGTCGAGGGCGCGATGAAGTGGGCGCTGCGGCCGTTGGGGCGCAGGCTCAGGCCCTTCTTGACCCCGAGCACCAGGGTCGAGCGCTTGATGCGGACCCAATCCTCCACCGCGCCCGCGTTGCCGTGGAGGGTGGGGATGTTCCAGTGCGAGGGCACTTCGATCCGGGCCGCGTCCGGAAACCGGTCGAGGATGGCCCGGCCATGCGCGAAATCCGCCACCACGGGCTCATGGTAGATGGTGGCGACGTCGATGAGGTCGCGCGGCAGGTCCATGGCGTCGCCAGGAGGTCCGTCTCGGATCAGAGCCGGGCCAGCAGTTCGGCCTTCTTGGACGAGAACTCGGCCTCGGTGAGGACGCCCTTGGCGTGAAGCGCTGCGAGCTTCTCCAGGGTGGCGAGGACGTCGCCGCCCGCCGTCTCGGGCGCCGGCGCGGGCTCGGGGGGCGCCTCGGGGGCCGGCGCCATCGGCACCACCGGGTCGGGATAGAACGGACGCGGCTCGGGCGGGCGGGACTCGGGTGGACGAGACTCGGGCGGGCGGGACTCGGGCGGGCGCGGCGGTGCCTGGCCGTCGAGGCGCGTCAGCTGGTCGAGCTCGACGGGGCCGCCGCGGCCGCTGAAGCGCAGCCTGGTGCCGCCGCCCTGCGACAGCGAGACGCCGGAGATGTCGTGGATGCCGGTGTCGTAGAGCGAGAGCGCACCGTCTGACTCGACGGCCAGGCGCCGGCTCTCGGGGAAATAGGCGTAGCGCAGGCCGTTCTGGGCGCCGGAGGTGGAGGGCCGCCCGAGGTTGGCGGGCCACCACTGGCCCGCCGCGGCGCCCGTCCGGCCTAACGCCGGCAGGGACCGGCTGAGCTCGTCGCACAGGGCGGCGACGCGGGCCTTGAGGGCGGTATCGAACATCTGCCCGATCATGATCATGCCGCCCGTCGACCATTGCCCGAAGCCGCCGAGGTCGGGATGGTTGAACTGGGCCATGGCGCCGTGGCCCGCCTCCAGCGCCTGGGCCAGGTGGCGGACCGCATCGAGCCCGACGCCGTGCCGATCGGCCAGCGCCTGGAGTTCGCCCGCCGCCTCGAAGCTCTGATCGGTCATGACTCGTCTCCTCCCCCGAGGCCGTCGCGACCCGCGCGCGGTCCTTACGGGACGTCGGTTCTCAGGACTGGACGAAAGCCCGGACGGCCGCAATCGTCCCCGGTGCGACGCAGCAATAATTTCTCGTGCGCGGGAGCTTCGGCATGGCGGGACGCGTTCACGTCGGATTCAGGCTCGCGTCCGCCGCCCGGAGCGGAACGGAGCCGACCTTCGGAGCAATGATGGCCGACGATTCGACGTTCCAGGCAGCCAAGGCGTCCACGCAGACCCGTTCGGCCCGTTCCCGCATCCGCGAAGGCGCACCCTACCCCCTCGGGGCCACCTGGGATGGGCTGGGCGTCAACTTCGCGCTGTTCTCGGCCCACGCCACCAAGGTCGAGCTGTGCCTGTTCGACGAGGCCGGCGAGCAGGAGATCGAGCGGATCGAGCTGCCGGAATACACCGACGAGATCTGGCACGGCTACCTGCCCGACGCCCGGCCCGGCACCATCTACGGCTACCGCGTCCACGGCCCCTACGAGCCCAAGGCCGGCCACCGCTTCAACCACAACAAGCTCCTGATCGACCCCTACGCCAAGGGCCTGGTCGGCTCCATCACCTGGAACCCGGCCCTGTTCGGCTACCAGATGGAGACCGGCGACGACCTGACCTTCGACGAGCGCGATTCCGCGCCGTTCACCCGCCGCAGCCGCGTCATCGACCCGGCCTTCACCTGGGGCCGCGACCGCAAGCCCAACGTGCCGTGGGAGAAGACCGTCTTCTACGAGACCCACGTGAAGGGCTTCACCAAGACCCATCCGCTGGTGCCCGAGCGCCTGCGCGGGACCTATGCCGGCCTCGGCAACCCGGCGGTGCTGGACTACATCAAGTCGCTGGGCGTGACCTCGGTGGAGCTGCTGCCCGTCCACGCCTTCGTGCAGGACGACTACCTCCAGGAAAAGAACCTGGTGAACTACTGGGGCTACAACACGATCTCGTTCTTCACGCCGGCGCGGCGCTACGCGGCGGTGCCGGACTTCGCCTTCTCCGAGTTCAAGGAGATGGTGGCGCGCATGCACGGGGCCGGCCTCGAGGTCATCCTCGACGTGGTTTACAACCACACCGCCGAGGGCAACGAGAAGGGCCCGACCCTGTCGTTCAAGGGCGTCGACAACGCCTCCTACTACCGGCTGCTGCCGGGCCAGGAGCAGTTCTACATCAACGACACCGGCACGGGTAACACCTTCAACCTGTCGCATCCCCGCGTGCTGCAGCTCGTCACCGATTCGCTGCGGTACTGGGCGACGGAGATGCGGGTCGACGGCTTCCGGTTCGATCTGGCCACCATCCTGGGCCGCGAGGCGCACGGCTTCGACGAGGGCGGCGGCTTCCTCGACACCTGCCTGCAGGATCCCGTGCTGAACCAGGTCAAGCTCATCGCCGAGCCGTGGGACTGCGGCCCGGGCGGCTACCAGGTCGGCGGCTTCCCGCCCGGCTGGGCCGAGTGGAACGACCGCTTTCGCGATGACGTGCGCGGCTACTGGCGCGGCAACGAGGGCCTGCTGCCGTCGCTGGCCTCGCGCATCACCGGCTCGGCCGACAAGTTCAACAAGCGCGGGCGCAAGCCCTGGGCGTCGGTGAACTTCATCTCGGCCCACGACGGCTTCACGCTCAACGACACGGTGTCGTACGACGAGAAGCACAACGAGGCCAACGGCGAGGGCAACCGGGACGGCCACGGCCACAACCTCTCCTACAACTACGGCGTCGAAGGCCCCACCGACGATCCGGCGATCAAGGCGGTGCGCAACCGCCAGATGCGCAACATGCTGGCGACCCTGTTCCTCTCGCGCGGCACCCCGATGCTGCTGGCCGGCGACGAGTTCGCCCGCACCCAGCGCGGCAACAACAACGCCTACTGCCAGGACAACGAGGTCTCGTGGATCGACTGGGAGGCGATCGGCTCGGACGAACGCGACCTCGCCGAGTTCACGCAGCGCCTGATGCACCTGCGCACGGCGCTGCCGATCCTCACCCGCGGCCGGTTCCTGACCGCGGCCTACGACGAGGACCTCGGCGTCAAGGACGTGACCTGGCTGCGGCCCGACGGGGCCGAGATGAGCACCGAGAACTGGGGCCAGGGCGACGCCCGCGCCATCGCGGTGCTGCTCGACGGCCGGGCTCAGGCCTCGGGCATCCACCGGCGCGGCGGCGATGCGACGCTGCTGTTCCTCTACAACGCGTACCACGACATGGTGTCGTTCATCCTGCCGGGCTCCGTCGGCGGCGCCGCCTGGACGCGGCTTCTCGACACCAACCTGCCCGACAGCCAGGAGGTCGTTCATGTGGACATCGGCGCCACCTACGACGTCACCGGCCGCTCGATGCTGATGTTCGTCCTCAAACCCGAAGAGACCCAGGGCGACGAGGTCACCGAGATGGAGCGCTCCTACCAGCACGTGATGCAGGCCTTCGAGCGGGCCAACATCGACACGGTCCGGTTCGAACCGCCGGCCACCTGAGCCCGGCGCGAAACCGATTCCACCCCATCCACCGGGCGCCGCCTCCACGAGAGGCGGCGCCCGCTTTTTTCGAAGGCGACCACCAATCGGAACGGGTATCGGCCCGGGGACTTATCGCAGGGCAACACCGCGCCATCCGCCGTCATCCCGACAGCGAGGCCGACACGAAACAACCGGTCAGGTCGTCGGGCGCCGCCGCGACGGCCCCGACCCGGCGCCCGTCACCGATCGAGAAGCCGGCACAGCATGAACGACTCACCCGAGAAGCCTCCGATCGGGATGCATGCGCGGGTTCGGACGGGGTTCTCGTCGGAGGTCGCCGATCCTCACAGCGATCTCTTCTTCGCGGCCGTGGAAGCGACGCGGATGCCGATGATCGTCAGCGATCCGCGCCAGCCCGACAACCCGATCCTGTTCGCCAACCGGGCCTTCATCGCCATGACGGGCTACACGCCCGAGGAGCTGGTGGGCCGCAACTGCCGGTTCCTGCAGGGACCGGAGACGGATGCGGGGACGGTGGCCGAGATCCGGCGGGCGATCGCGCGGCGGGAGGAATTCGCCACCGAGATCCTGAACTACCGCAAGGACGGCTCCACGTTCTGGAACGCGCTCTACCTGGCGCCGGTCTACAACGCCGCCAACGAGCTGGTGTACTTCTTCGGCTCCCAGCTCGACGTCTCGCGCCGCCGCGACGCCGAGGACGCCCTGGGGCAGGCCCACAAGATGGAGGCGCTCGGCCAGCTCACCGGCGGCATCGCCCACGACTTCAACAATCTCCTGCAGGTGATCGTCGGCTACGTCGACATCCTCGGCGTCGCCCTGGACAAACCCGACGGCGATCGCGGCCGGATGCGGCGCGCCACCGACAACATCCGCGCGGCGGCGGACCGGGCGACGATGCTGACGCAGCAGCTCCTGGCCTTCGCCCGCAAGCAGCATCTCGAGGGGCGCGCGGTCAACCTCAACGGCCTCGTCGAGGGCATGGGCGACCTCGCCACGCGGACGCTCGGGACCGGGATCGACCTCGACCTCGACCTCGCGCCCGACCTCTGGACCAGCCGGATCGACCCGACCCAGACCGAGGCCGCGCTCCTCAACGTCCTGATCAACGCCCGCGACGCGATGCCGGAGGGCGGCCGCGTCACGGTGAAGACCGAGAACGTGGCCGCGGACGCCGACGCCGGCGGCCGCTCGCCCGGCCTTCCGGGCGGGCGCCACGTCAGCGTCTCGGTGAGCGACACCGGCACGGGCATCGCCCCGGACGTGCTCTCGCGGGTGATGGACCCGTTCTTCAGCACCAAGGACGAGGGCAAGGGCACCGGGCTCGGGCTCTCGATGGTCTACGGCTTCGCCAAGCAGTCGGGCGGCGCGGTGCAGATCGAATCCGTGCTGGGCGAGGGCACCACGGTCCGTCTGTCCTTCCCCGCCAACGCGCAGGGCGAACGGCCGATGCAGGCGATCGCCTCCCGGCCCGTCGCCCCCCAGACCGGCACCGAGACGGTCCTGATCGTCGACGACCGCGACGACGTCGCGGAACTGGCCCGGACCATCCTGCGCGACTTCGGATACACCACGCTGACCGCCCGCAACGGCCGCGAGGCCCTCGACATCCTCGACCAGACCGAGACCGTCGACCTCCTGTTCACGGACCTCATCATGCCCGGCGGCATGAACGGGGTGACCCTGGCCCGCGAGGCCCGCCGCCTGCGCCCGCGGCTGAAGGTGCTCCTCACCACCGGCTACGCCGAAGCGGCCATCGAGCGGACCGATGCCGACGGGGCGGAGTTCGACCTCCTCAACAAGCCCTACCGCCGCACCGACCTGATCCGCCGCATCCGCGCCGTCCTCGACGGACCGACCGGGATCGACTGATGCGGCCTCCGCTTGATTCAAGCGGTGGCCGTATCGGCGAGCCCGCGCGGCGCCTGAGCGATGCCCATTTCCGCATCGCGACGTGATCGTCCGGAAATGGCATGAGGCGGCACGGACGACACGAGAGACGGCGCGATGCCACGGGGCGACAAGGGGAAGTACACCGACAAGCAGGTCCGCAAGGCCGAGCACATCGCCGAGTCCTACGAGGCCCGCGGCGTGCCCGAGGCGCAGGCTGAGGCGCGCGCCTGGGCCACCGTCAACAAGGACGACGGCGGCGGCAAGAAGCCGGGCGGCTCGGGCCGGGCCAAGGTTTCCACCCGCACCGCCGAGGAGCGCTCGGCCTCGGCCAGGAAGGGGGCCGCCACCCGCAGGCGCAACGCGGCGGAGCGCAAGGCGGACTGACGTCCCGGCGCTTCATCCGCCGAACGGGCGCGGCATCCGGAACGGCAGCATCAGGCGCACCAGCGGGTTCTTGAAGCGATCGAGGGACAGGCTCTCGTGGACCGGGTTCACGGGGCGCCCGCACAGGGTCGAGGACAGGAGCGAGCGGGCGTAGAACGGCGTGTCCTCGAAGGTCCGCACCACGCTGGCGCGGCCGTCGTCGCTGCGCGTCGGGCGCGGCATCCGCCAGAACCCGGTCTTCGGCAGCTCGGCGGCCACCGGCGGCGCGATCTCGCGGGCGGTGCCGTCGGCGTCGAAGCGCAGGGTGAGGTTCTGGGTGGTGCCGTCGCGGCGGACCACGTCGTAGAGGATCGCCGCCCCCGGCTTGAGGTCGGCCCGGCACCAGGTCCACCGCGAGAAGGCGTCCTCCAGGGGCTCGTCGCCGTGGTTGGTGTCGAAATAGGCGGTGCCCGACCAGTTCACCGCGGGCTCGCTGAGCGCCACGGTGACGGGGGAGGCCGGCGCCATCGGCCACCAGCGGTGGCGGCCGGCGGCGTCGAGGGTCTGGGGCGCCTGGGTGATTCCGCCCGGCCGCACCGTGATGGTGCCGCGCACCGGCGAGGGGATCGGCGCGGTGACCTCGTCGAGGCGGATCGTCAGGCTGGTGCCGTCCCAGGCCATGGCGCTCGGGCCGATGCGGATGCTGCGCGCGTCCCGCGACAGGGATTTCGCGCCGCGCTCGGTCATGCAGAAGCTGTTGCGGCCTTCGCCGTAGAGGACGACGTTGACCGCGCAATGCGCGAACGGGTCCCGGCTCGTGTCCCAGGCGTAGTAGGGCGAGAACACGCTGCCGATGAAGGCGATGACGGTGAGCCCCTGGGTGCCGTCCTCGCTCAGGGCGTCGACGTACCACCAGACGTAGCCACCCGGCCCGACCGGGGTGTCGAAGCGCGGCGCGAGGGCCGATCCGCCGGGAGATCCGCCAGGAGGCTGTCGGCCGCCAGCCGGCCCGACTGGGCCGCCATCGGCACCCCCGGCCCCGGATGGACGCTGCCCCCCGCCAGATACAGGCCGGGCAGGCGCGTGCGCGCCCCCGGCCGCTTGAACGAGGCCATCCAACCGTGCGAGGCGCGGCCGTAGAGGGCGCCACCCGTCGCCGGAAACAGGCCCGCGAAGCCCGCCGGATCGGTGACCACCATCCCCGGCTCCTCGTTCAGCGTCAGTCCGGCGGCCTGCAGCCGACGACGCAGGTTGGTCTCGCATTGGCGCAACTCCGTGGGGTCGAGGGGGCGCTCGCCGGTGGCGGGCGCGTTGACGAGGCAAAGCAGGCGTTCCGGGCCGTCGACCGCCGGCACGGCCGCGTCGCCACGGTCCTGGGCGCAGATGTAGACCGTGGGATCGGCCGGCAGGCGCCGGCCTTTGCGCAGTTCCGCGAACTCGCTGGCGTAATCGTCCGAGAAGAACACCGTGTGGCGCACCAGGGGAAACCCCTCGGGCCGGGCGTTCATGCAGAACGTCACCGCCGAGAGCGACCGCTCGGCGAGCGCCACCGGGTCGGTGACCCGCGCGGCCTCGGGTCCGAACAGGCCCGTCCCTAAGGCCGCGACATCGGCATTGGCCACCACCGCGTCCGCCGCGATGCGCTCGCCGCCGGCGAGTTCGACCCCGGCCACCGCGCCGCCCTCGACCACGATCCGCGCCACATCGGCACCGTAGCGGAAGCTGGCGCCGCGCGCGGCGGCGAGATCGGCGCAGGCCTGCGCCAGCCGGCTGAGGCCGCCCTCGATGGTCCAGACGCCCTGCGCCTCCACATGCGCCACCAGCATCAGGGTGGCGGGCGCCTCGAACGGCGAGGCGCCGCAATAGGTGGCGTAGCGCCCGAACAGCTGGCGCAGGCGGGGATCGCGAAAATAGTCGCCCAGCGCCCCCCACAGGGTCGAGAAGGGCTGGATGCGCCAGAGGTCGCCGATCCCCGACAGGCCGACCCGGCGCCCGAGTTCGACCGGATTGGGCCGCGTGCCCCGGATGAACGGCCCCTCCAGGGTACGATAGACCTCGCCGGCCCTGGCGCAGAACCGGCGGTAGCCCTCCGCCTCGCGGGCCCCGGCGAAGGCGCCGATGGCGTCCACGCTCGCCTCGTGGTCGGCGAAGAGATCGAGGCGCCCGTCACCGCGCCAGGCGTGGCGGGCCAGGATCGCGGCGGGCGTGAGCGCGACGCTGGCGCCGAGATCGGCGCCCGCCTCCGCAAAAATCTCCTCGAACACCCAGCGCATGGTGAAGACGGTGGGGCCGGCCTCGATGGCGCGCCCGGCCACCCCGACGCTGCGCATCTTGCCGCCGGGCTTCGGCCCCCGTTCGAGAACGGTGACGTCGAGCCCGGCATGGGCCAGCCGCAGCGCCGACACCAGCCCCGCGATCCCCGCTCCGACGACGACGACCCTGTCACCCTGCACCCGGTCCACTCCCTGCCGCCGCCACGAGACGGCTTGACGAGTGTCAACTTAATCTGACACTTTGAAATGACAACTTGAAAAGACACGGGAGTGGCGGACATGGATGCCAACCGGCGCATCGAGCGGGCCCTGGACAATGCCGTGGCCCATGCGGAGGCGCCCGGTGCGCCACCGCGCCTGGCGGAAGCGATTCGCTACGGGGTCTTTCCCGGCGGCCACCGCATCCGCCCGCGGCTCTGCCTTTCGGTGGCCCGCGCCTGCGGCGACGACGATCCGGTCGGGGCCGATGCGGCCGCGGCCGCGATCGAGCTCCTGCACTGCGCCTCCCTCGTCCACGACGACCTGCCGTGTTTCGACGACGCGCCGATGCGCCGGCAGAAGCCCTCGGTGCATGCGGCCTTCGGCGAGCCCCTGGCGGTGCTCACCGGGGACGCGCTCATCGTCCTCGCCTTCGAGACCCTGGCGCGGGGCGCCGCACGCCATCCCGCCCGCCTCGCCTCCCTCGTCGGCCTCGTCGCCCGCGCGGTCGGCTCGCCGGTCGGCATCGTGGCGGGCCAGGCCTGGGAATCGGAACTCACGGTCGGCCTCACCGAATACCAGCAGGCCAAGACCGGGGCCTTGTTCGCCGCCGCCACCGTGACCGGCGCGGCCGCGGCCGGCGCTCCCCCCCTGCCCTGGCGCCTGCTCGGCGAATGCCTCGGCGAGGCCTACCAGGTCGCCGACGACCTGAGCGACGTCGCCTGCCGCCAGGAGGAGATCGGCAAGCCGGTGGGCCGCGACGCCACCCTCGGCCGCCCCAACGCGGCGGCCTTGCTCGGGGTCGGCGGCGCCATGGCCCGGCTGCGCCACCTCGTGGCCGAGGCGGTGGAGGTCATCCCGCCCTGCCCCGGCGCGGAGATCCTGCGCGCCGAGATCGTCGCCCAGACCCGCCTGTTCCTCCCGCCGAGCCTCGCCTCCGAAAAGCTCTTCGCGGTTGCGTGAGCGGGACATGCCGGAACTCCGCGCGCCGCCGGTCCTCCATGCGACCGGTGCGCCCCGTTCCTGGCGCGAACGCTGGCTCGCCTTCCGCCACCGCACGGTGGCACGGCCCGGCTTCCAACGCTGGGCCGCGGGCTTTCCCCTGACGCGCGGCATCGCGCGGGCCAACACCCGCGCCTTGTTCGACCTGTGCGCCGGCTTCGTCTACTCGCAGACCCTGTTCGCCTGCGTTCGCCTCGACCTGTTCGCCGTGCTGGAGCCGGGGCCGCGCACCGTCGACTGGCTCGCCGTGCGCCTCGACCTGCCGCCGGAGCGCTGCCTGCGCCTCCTGAAGGCCGCCGCCTCCCTCGATCTCCTCACCCGCCTGCCCGACGGCCGCTTCGCCCTGGCCGACCTCGGCGCCGCGCTGATCGGCAACCCCGCCATCGCCGCGATGGTCGAGCATCACGCCATGCTCTACGACGACCTGCGCGATCCGGTCGCCCTGTTGCGGGGCGAGGCCGGCCCGACCCGGCTGTCCGCCTACTGGCCCTATGCCGACGGCGGCCGCCCCGAGGCGGTCGGCCCCGAATCGGTGGCGCCCTACAGCGGCCTGATGGCCGCCTCCCAGGCCTTCATCGCGCAGGACATCCTCGACGCCTATCCCCTGGGCACGCATCGGCGGCTGATGGACGTCGGCGGCGGCGAGGGCGCCTTCCTCGCCGCCGCCGCGGCCCGCGCGCCGGACCTTTCCCTCGTCCTGTTCGACCTCGAGCCCGTGGCGGCACGCGCCCGCCGCCACTTCGCCGCCGCCGGCCTCGCCGGGCGCGCCACCGCCCACGGCGGCAGTTTTCGCGAGGATCCCCTGCCCTCGGGGGCCGACCTGATCTCCCTGGTGCGCGTGGTCCACGACCACGACGACGACACCGTCCGGGTCCTGCTGCGCAAGGTCCGCGATGCGCTGGCACCCGGCGGCACCCTGCTCATCGCCGAGCCGATGGCCGGCACGCCCGGGGCCGCGCCGATCGCCGACGCCTATTTCGGCTTCTATCTCCTCGCCATGGGCACCGGCCGCTGCCGCAGCCCGGCCGAGCTGGCGCCGCTGCTGGCCGAGGCGGGCTTCGCACGGCCCCGCGAGATCGCCACCCGCCGCCCGCTCCTGACCCGGCTCGTCACCGCGACGGCGGTCTGAGACGCATCCCGGCGCGAGTGACAAGCCAACTTGACACTCGCGCCCGTAAATAAGAGTTGACGTTCCGAAGTGTCTATCTAGGATGACACAGACAGAACCAGCCGGACGCAAAAGGCGGGGAGGATCATTCGATGCAAGCCCGAGCCGTCGTCCTCCACGAGCCAGAGCGGCTCAGCCTCGAAGACCTCGCCATCGACGCCCCCGGCCACGACGACGCCGTGGTCGCGGTGCGCTGGAGCGGCATCAGCACCGGCACGGAGCGCCTGCTCTGGTCGGGCCGGATGCCGCCCTTCCCCGGCATGGGCTACCCCCTGGTCCCCGGCTACGAGTCGGTCGGCGAGGTGGTGGAGGCCGGCGAGGGCTCCGGCCTGCGGGTCGGCCAGACCGTCTTCGTTCCCGGCGCCCGCTGCTTCGGCCCGGTGCGCGGCCTGTTCGGCGGCGCCGCCTCCCACCTCGTCAGCGCCGGCTCGCGCCTGGTGCCGGTCGATGCCTCGCTCGGCGAGCGCGGCATCCTCATCGCCCTGGCCGCCACCGCCTATCACGCCCTGCGCCACGTGGTTCCGGGCCAACGCTCCCTCATCGTCGGCCACGGCGTCCTCGGACGCCTGCTCGCCCGCCTCACCGCCATCGCCGGCGGCCTTCCGATCGTGTGGGAGACCAACCCGGTCCGGGCCGCGGGCGACCACGGCTACGCGGTGATCGACCCGGTCTACGACGAGCGCCGCGACTACGCCGCCATCACCGACGTGAGCGGCGACGCGGGCCTCCTCGACACCCTGATCGGGCGGCTGGCGCCCGGCGGAGAGGTCGTGCTGGCGGGCTTCTACGAAGCATCCCTCTCCTTCGCCTTCCCCCAGGCCTTCATGCGCGAGGCCCGCATCCGGGTCGCCGCGCAATGGCAGCCGGACGATCTCGCCGCGGTGATGGCGCTGATCGAGGGCGGGCGCCTGAGTCTCGACGGCCTGATCACCCATCGCAGCCCGACGGCGGCGGCGGAGCAGGCCTATCGCACGGCCTTCGGCGAGCCGGAGTGCCTGAAGATGATCCTCGATTGGAGCACCCGTTCATGAACATCCCGCTGAACGGAGCCGCGCTCAAGGGCGCGGAGGCCATGCAGTCCCAGAACCTGCGCATCGAAGCCGGCATCGAGCCCGATCCGGTGCCGACCAAGGCCACCAAGGAGACGCAGATCATCGCGATCTACGGCAAGGGCGGCATCGGCAAGTCGTTCACCCTGGCCAACCTCAGCTACATGATGGCCCAGCAGGGCAAGAAGGTCCTGCTCATCGGCTGCGACCCCAAGAGCGACACCACCTCGCTCCTGTTCGGCGGCCGCGCCTGCCCCACGATCATCGAGACCTCGACGAAGAAGAAGCTCGCCGGCGAGCAGGTCGCCATCGGCGACGTCTGCTTCAAGCGCGACGGCGTCTACGCGATGGAGCTCGGCGGGCCGGAGGTCGGCCGCGGCTGCGGCGGGCGCGGCATCATCCACGGCTTCGAGCTCCTGGAGAAGCTCGGCTTCCACGAGTGGGGTTTCGACTACGTGCTGCTCGACTTCCTCGGCGACGTGGTCTGCGGCGGCTTCGGCCTGCCGATCGCCCGGGACATGTGCCAGAAGGTCATCGTCGTCGGCTCCAACGACCTGCAGTCGCTGTATGTGGCCAACAACGTCTGCTCGGCGGTGGAATACTTCCGCAAGCTCGGCGGCAACGTCGGCGTCGGCGGCCTCGTCATCAACAAGGACGACGGCACCGGCGAGGCCCAGGCCTTCGCCGAGGCGGTCGGCATCCCGGTCCTGGCCTCGATCCCGGCCGACGACGACATCCGCAAGAAGAGCGCGAACTACGAGATCATCGGCCGGCCCGAGAGCCCCTGGGGTTCGCTGTTCGCCGACCTCGCCCAGAACGTCCACGACGCCAAGGCCAACCACCCGACGCCGCTCAGCCAGGACGGCCTGCTCGGCCTGTTCAAGGGCGAGGCGGTGGGCCGCGGCGTGACGCTGGTGCCCGCCACCTTCGAGGACATGTGCGGCACGGCCCACGTCGTGAAGCCGTCCCTCGAAGTCATCTACGACGAGGTTTGAGGGCACCATGGCCGTCACCCTCGACATCGCCGACCTGCGCGCCCGTAAGGAGCGCCCCGCCTCGACGCTCGCCGCCCCCCCGGTTCCGGCCGAGGCGGTCAACCTGGCCGCCACCACCGGCGACGGCCTCGGCTGCCATTCCGGCAAGGCGGCGATGACGGCGGCGGCCGAGGCCGCCGGCATGTCCGAGACCCTCGATCAACTGCGGGCGGACTACCCGCAGGGGCCGCACGACCAGCCCCAGAGCATGTGCCCCGCCTTCGGCTCCCTTCGCGTCGGCCTGCGCATGCGCCGCACCGCCACGATCCTGTCGGGCTCGGCCTGCTGCGTCTACGGCCTCACCTTCACCTCGCATTTTTACGGGGCCAAGCGGACGGTGGGCTACGTGCCCTTCAATTCCGAATCCCTGGTGACGGGCAAGCTGTTCGAGGACATCCGCGAGGCGGTGTTCGAGGTGGCCAAGCCCGCCGACTACGACGCCGTCGTCGTCATCAACCTGTGCGTCCCCACCGCCTCCGGCGTGCCGCTGCGCCTCCTGCCCAAGGAGATCGACGGGGTCCGCATCATCGGCATCGACGTGCCGGGCTTCGGCGTCCCCACCCACGCGGAAGCCAAGGACGTGCTGGCCGGCGCGATGCTCAAGGTCGCCCGCACCGAAGTCGAGCAGGGCCCGGTCCAGGCGCCCCGCAGCGGCCGCTCCGAGCGCCCCACCGTGGCGCTGCTCGGCGAGATGTTCCCCGCCGACCCCGTCGTGATCGGGTCGATGCTGGAGCCGCTGGGTCTGGCCGCCGGTCCCGTCGTGCCCACCCGCGAATGGCGCGAGCTCTACGCCGCCCTCGATTGCGCGGCCGTGGCGGCGATCCACCCGTTCTACACCGCGTCCATGCGCGAGTTCTCGCTGGCCGGTCGCCCCATCGTCGGCTCGGCCCCGGTGGGCCACGACGGCACCGCCGACTGGCTCGACCGGATCGGCGAGGCCTGCGCGGTGCCCCGCGCCACCGTCGAGGCCGCCAAGAACCGGTTCCTGCCGATGATCAAGGGCGTGCTCGCCGACGCCCCGATCGCGGGCCGGATCACCCTCTCGGGCTACGAGGGCTCGGAGCTCCTGGTGGGCCGGCTCCTCGTCGAGAGCGGCGCCGACCTGCGCTACGTCGGCACCGCCTGCCCGAGGACGCCCTATTCGGAGGCCGACCGCGACTGGCTCGAGGCCCGCGGGGTCGAGGTCCGCTACCGCGCCTCCCTCGAGGACGACCTCTACGCCATGCATCACTTCAAGCCGGATCTCGCCATCGGCACCACCCCGGTGGTGCAGAAGGCCAAGGAGATGGCGCTGCCCGCCCTCTACTTCACCAACCTCATCTCCGCCCGCCCGCTCATGGGCGTCGCCGGCGCCGGGTCGCTGGCCAAGGTCATCAACGCGGCGCTGGGCAACCGGCCCCGGTTCGACCGGATGCGCGATTTCTTCGCCGGCGTCGGCGAGGGCCATGCCGCCGGCATCTGGGAGGAGGTTCCGCAGCTCCGCCAGAACGTCGCCTCGGCCAAGCGCGAGAAGCCCGCGCACAATCCGATCGGGGAGATGGCCTGATGCTCGTCCTCGATCACGACCGGGCCGGCGGCTACTGGGGCGCCGTCTACGTCTTCACCGCCATCAAGGGATTGCAGGTCGTCATCGACGGCCCCGTCGGCTGCGAGAACCTGCCCGTCACCTCGGTGCTGCACTACACCGACGCGCTGCCGCCGCACGAACTGCCCATCGTCGTCACGGGGCTGGCCGAGGAAGAACTCGGCCGCCACGGCACCGAGGGCGCGATGAAGCGGGCCCATGCCACCCTCGACCCGGGCATGCCGAGCGTGGTCGTCACCGGCTCGATCGCCGAGATGATCGGCGGCGGCGTGACGCCCGAGGGCACCAACATCCAGCGGTTCCTGCCGCGCACCATCGACGAGGACCAGTGGCAGACCGCCGACCGGGCGATGTCCTGGCTCTGGCAGGAGTACGGCGCCAGGAAGTTCGCCAAGAAGGGGATTCCTGCACGGCCCGCCCGCAAGGACGGCGAGAAGCCGCGGGTCAACATCATCGGCCCGGCCTACGGCACCTTCAACATGCCCTCCGACCTGGCCGAGATCCGCCGCCTCGTCGAGGGCATCGGCGCCGAGGTGAACCTGGCCTTCCCGCTCGGATCGCACCTGGCCGACGTGCCCAAGCTCGTGAACGCGGACGCCAACATCTGCCTCTACCGCGAGTTCGGCCGCCTGCTGTGCGAGGCCCTGGAGCGCCCCTACCTGCAGGCGCCCATCGGCATCCACGCCACCACCAAGTTCCTGCGCAAGCTCGGCGAGATCCTGGGGGTGGACCCCGAGCCGTTCATCGAGCGCGAGAAGCACACCACCATCAAGCCGGTGTGGGACCTGTGGCGGTCGGTGACCCAGGACTTCTTTGGGACGGCGAGCTTCGGCATCGTCGCCTCCGAGACCTACGCCAGGGGCGTGCGCCGCTTCCTCGAGGACGAGATGGGGCTGCCCTGCACCTTCGCGGTCTCGCGGCTGGCCGGCGCCAAGACCGACAACGCGGCGGTGCGCGAGCTCATCGCCACCAACCCGCCGCTGGTGCTGTTCGGCTCGTTCAACGAGCGCATGTACGCGGCCGAGAGCGGCTGCCGGGCGGTGTTCGTGCCGGCCTCCTTCCCCGGCGCCATCATCCGGCGCCACACCGGCACGCCGTTCATGGGCTTCTCCGGGGCGACCTACCTCGTCCAGGAGGTCTGCAACGCCCTGTTCGACATGCTCTTCCACATCATCCCCCTCGCCCGCGACATGGATGCGGTCGAGGCGACCCCGGCCCGGCTCCACCGCGAGCTGCCCTGGGACGACGAGGCCCGCACGCTGCTCGACGACTTCGTCGAGCGCCAGCCGGTCCTGGTGCGGATCTCCATGGCCAAGCGCCTGCGCGACGCCGCCGAACGCGGCGCCCGCGGCGAGGGGCTCGAACGGGTCGCCGAGACCCACGTCGCCCGCGCGCACGACGGGCTCAAGCAGGGAGTCGCCGCATGACCGCGTCCGCCGCACCCGCGCACACCCCTCCATCCGCTTTCCCGCACACAGCATTCCCGGCGCCGCGCACCGCGTCCCGCGAACAGGAGCCCCACGTCATGCAACGCACGCTCAACCCGATGTCGTCGCGCCAGCACCAGGACGAAATTCAGTTCCGGGTCATCCTGGCCGCGACCTACCCGTTCTTCCTGATCGCGGCCGTGGCCCAGCGCCTGGCGCCTGGCGCATCCGACGCGCGCCGCCTGCCCGCCCAGCGCCGCTCGGTCTTCGCCGAAGCCAAGGCCATGGCGGTCCAAGCGATTCCCTTCGCCTTCATGGGCTGACGCAGCCGTCACGGCCGCCCCCATCGAAGGATCCCCCATCCGCCGGGCCGCACTCTGGTCCCGGCGATACCCGCCGCACCGCATCGGCGCGGCTTGTCAGAGCGGAGGCTCACAGCAATGGCAAATGGAATAGTCGAAAAACCGAGCAGCCTGTCCGGGCTGACGGAGCCGGAAGCCAAGGAGTTCCACGCGATCTTCTTGACGAGCTTCATCATCTTCACGGCGGTCGCCGTGGTCGCGCATATCCTCGTCTGGATGTGGCGTCCGTGGCTGCCCGGCCCCAAGGGCTACGCCGCCCTCGATACCGTCACGAGCGCCGCGCACGGCCTCGTCTCGCTGATCTCGTAAGGAGGAGCACACCATGCACAAGGTTTGGCTTCTTTTCGATCCCCGCCGGACACTGGTGGCCCTGTTCACCTTCCTGTTCATCCTGGCGCTGCTGATCCACTTCATCTTGCTCAGCACCGACCGGTTCAACTGGCTGGAAGGCCCCAAGGCCCAGAAGGCGGCGCACGCGCTGTCCATCGTCGCCCCGACTCCGACCTGATCGGATCACCCTCGCGCGTCCGGGCCGGTTCGCCGTCCGGACGTGCCGACCTCCCATCCCCTCATCGATGGGCCTGCCTCGGGCGGGGCGCCGACACTCCGTCGGCCCCGCCCGAGGCGTCCCATGCCGGCGCCGCAGTCCCATAGCGCGCCGGAAACCAAGTCGAGGTCTCCGCCATGGCGATGCTGAGTTTCGAACGAAAATACCGGGTCCGCGGCGGCACCCTCGTCGGCGGCGACCTGTTCGATTTCTGGGTCGGGCCGTTCTACGTCGGCTTCTTCGGTGTCACGACGCTGTTCTTCTCGGTGCTGGGCACCGCGCTGATCGTCTACGGCGCCGCCCTGGGACCGACCTGGAACATCTGGCAGATCAACATCGCGCCCCCCGACCTGAAGTACGGGCTGGCGCTGGCCCCGCTCAAGGAGGGCGGGCTCTGGCAGATCATCACCTTCTGTGCCGTGGGCTCGTTCGTGTCCTGGGCCCTGCGCGAGGTCGAGATCTGCCGCAAGCTCGGCATCGGCTACCACGTGCCGTTCGCCTTCGCGGTGGCGATCTTCGCCTACGTGGCGCTGGTGGTGATCCGGCCGTTCCTGATGGGCGCCTGGGGCCACGGCTTCCCCTACGGCATCCTCAGCCACCTCGATTGGGTGTCGAACACCGGCTACCAGTACCTGCACTTCCACTACAATCCGGCCCACATGCTGGCGGTGTCGTTCTTCTTCACGACGACCTTCGCCCTGTCGCTCCACGGCTCGCTCATCCTCTCGGCCACCAACCCCGGCAAGGGCCAGGTGGTGAAGACCCCCGAGCACGAGGACACCTTCTTCCGCGACACCATCGGCTACTCGATCGGCACGCTGGGCATCCACCGCCTCGGCCTGTTCCTCGCGCTCTCGGCGGGCTTCTGGAGCGCCGTGTGCATCATCATCAGCGGACCCTTCTGGACCCAGGGCTGGCCGGAATGGTGGGGCTGGTGGCTCAATCTCCCGGTCTGGCGCTGACGAGCGGAAAGGGAAACACCCGCCATGGCATATTACCAGAACATCTTCACAGCGGTGCAGGTCAGGCCGGTCGTCCCCGACCTCGGGGTTCCGGTGGACTCCGACAAGCGCTGGGGCAAGCCCTTCAACAGCTACCTGATGGGCCTCATCGGCAACGCCCAGGTCGGGCCGATCTACGGGGGATACCTCGGTATCCTCTCCCTGGCCTGCGGTCTCATCGCCTTCGAGATCATCGGCCTCAACATGTGGGCCAGCGTGAACTGGGACCCGATCCAGTTCGTCCGCCAGCTGCCCTGGCTCGCCCTCGAGCCGCCCCTGCCCAGGCACGGCCTGCGGGTGCTGCCCCCGCTCAACGAAGGCGGCTGGTGGCTGATCGCCGGCTTCTTCCTCACCGCCTCGGTGATGCTGTGGTGGGTGCGCCTGTTCCGCCGCGCCCAGGCCCTGGGGCTGGGCTACCACGTCCCCTGGGCCTTCGCCTCGGCGATCTGGCTCTACCTCGTCCTCGGCTTCATCCGGCCGGTGATGATGGGCTCCTGGAGCGAGGCGGTGCCCTTCGGCATCTTCCCGCACCTCGATTGGACCGCCGCCTTCTCGCTGCGCTACGGCAACCTCTTCTACAACCCGTTCCACATGCTCTCGATCGTCTTCCTCTACGGGTCGACGCTGCTGTTCGCCATGCACGGGGCGACCATCCTGGCGGTGAGCCGCTTCGGCGGCGAGCGTGAGATCGACCAGATCGTCGATCGCGGCACGGCCACCGAGCGCGCCGCCCTGTTCTGGCGCTGGACCATGGGCTTCAACGCCACCATGGAATCGATCCACCGCTGGGCCTGGTGGTTTGCCGTCCTCACCACCCTCACCGGCGGCATCGGCATCCTGCTCACCGGCACCGTCGTCGACAATTGGTACCTCTGGGCGGTCAAGCACGGCGTCGCGCCGAGCTATCCGGAAGTCTACGCCCCGATCGTCGATCCCTTGAGCGCCACGGGGGCAGCCAAATGAGAGTCTTCTTCACCGTCGTCGGGGCCGCGATCGCCTTCTTCCTCACGGTCGCGATGTTCGGGACCGCCGGGTGGGACCGCCCGCCCCTCGTCACCAGCCAGAACGGCTATCGCGGCACCGCGATGGCCCAGGTCGAGACCAAGGCGGACGCCGCCGAGGTCAAGGCCGCCAACGTGGCGCCCGCCCCCGCCGATCCGGCGGAGCCGGGCGAGGAACTCGCCGGCAAGACCTACGAGAACGTCCAGGTCCTGCAGAACATCACCACCAACGAGTTCAACCGCCTGATGGCCTCGATGACGGAGTGGGTCTCCCCCGAACAGGGCTGCACCTACTGCCACAACACCGAGAACATGGCCGACGACAGCCTCTACCAGAAGAAGGTCGCCCGCCGGATGCTGCAGATGACCCAGCACATTAACAGCACCTGGAAGGACAAGCACGTGGGCGGCGCCGGCGTCACCTGCTACACTTGCCACCGCGGCCAGCCGGTGCCGGCCAACATCTGGTTCACCGACCCCGGCCCCAATGCCACCTCGGGCTTCGTACCCCGCAACAACGGGCAGAACATGGCCTCGCCCTCGGTGGGCCTCGCCTCGCTGCCCTACGACACCCTGACCGAGTACTTCTCGACCAAGAACATCGACGAGACCGCGATCCGCGTGAACGCCACCACGGCGCTGCCGACCTCGAAGGGCAAGCCGATCCAGGAGGCCGAGAAGACCTTCGGCCTGATGATCCACATGTCGCAGGGGTTGGGGGTCAACTGCACCTTCTGCCACAACACCCGGGCGGTCTCCGACTGGTCGCAGAGCACGCCCCAGCGCACCACCGCCTGGCACGGCATCCGGATGGTCCGGGACATCAACGGCGACTACATGGAGCCCTTGACCTCGACCTTCCCGGCCAACCGCCTCGGCGCCCTGGGCGACGTGCCCAAGGTGAACTGCACCACCTGCCACAACGGCGTCAGCAAGCCCCTCAACGGCGCCAACGTGATCGACGCCTACCCGGAACTCGCCGCACCGGTGGTGGCGGCGGCCGCGACCACCGAGCCGGCACCCCCGGCACCGGCGCCCGCGGCACCGACCCCCGAGCAGAAGCCGCCGCAGTAGCCGCGCCCGGCCCAAGGCCCGCGACGACGACGAGGCCGCCGGACCCGAGGTCCGGCGGCCTTTCGCGTTGGCGGGCGGAGCCGCCGGCCGAGCCCCGCCGCGCGTGCGGCGGATGCCGCCGACCGGTGACGGCCCAAGGCCCGAGACCCAAGACCCGACACCCAAAACTCACGGCCCACGGCCGGCGGCACGGGGGCGGCCCGGCCTAAGGTTGCGATGACGAATTTCTGCTATCGATCGGCGGTCCGATCGATTCGGCGGCTAACGTGTGTGACCAACGTCATATTCGTGATGCGGGCGGACGGTTAGGAACCGGTCGGACGAACGGACCAGCAGGGCGGGTGGGCGCAGCATGAAGACGCGCGGATCGACGGAGATCGTCTCGGCCCTGGCCCGCTGCCGCGCGGCCTTCATCGGCGTCGGCGTGATGAGCGGGCTCATCAACGTCCTGTATCTGACCGGCTCGTTCTTCATGCTCGAGGTCTACGACCGCGTGATCCCGAGCCGGAGCGTGCCGACCCTGGTCGGCCTCGTGGTCCTGGCCCTCGTCCTCTACGCCTTCCAGGGCGTCCTCGAGATGCTGCGCTCGCGCATCCTGGCCCGCGTCGGGGCCGCCCTCGACGAGGCCCTGAGCGCGCGGGTGTTCGACATCGTGGTGAGGGCGCCGCTCAAGGGGGCCGCCCCCGGCGACGGGCTACTGCCGCTGCGCGACCTCGACCAGCTGCGCGCCTTCCTCTCGGGCACCGGCCCCTCCGCCCTGTTCGACCTGCCGTGGATGCCGATCTACGTCGGCATCTGCTTCCTGTTCCATCCGCTGATCGGCGTCGCCGCGGTGGCCGGCGCCGCGATCCTGGCGGTCCTGACCTATCTCACCGACCGCTCGACGCGGGAGCCCTCGCAGACCTCGACCGCCCACGGCATGCGCCGCAACGGCCTGGCCGAAGCCGGCCGGCGCAACGCCGAGGTGCTGGCGGCGATGGGCATGCAGGGCCGGCTCGCCACCCGCTGGGGAGTCGCCAACCGCGACTACATGGACTCGCAGCAGCAGGTCGCCGACGTGGCCGGCGGCTACGGCGCCGGCTCCAAGGTCTTCCGCATGGCGCTGCAGTCGGGGGTGCTGGCGCTGGGCGCCTGGCTCGTCATCAACAACCAGGCCTCGGCGGGCATCATCATCGCCTCCTCGATCCTGGTGGCCCGCTCCCTCGCCCCGGCCGAGCTCGCCATCGCCAACTGGAAGGGGTTCGTGCAGGCCCGCCAGAGCTGGGCGCGGCTGTCGGACTTGTTCGCGCGCATCCCGGCCACCGGCCAGCCCCATTCCCTGCCGGCCCCGAGCCAGTCGGTCACCGTGGAGGGCGTCAGCATCGCCCCCCCCGGTGCCCAGCGCCTCGTGGTGCAGGACCTCAGCCTCGGCCTGAAGGCCGGGCAGGGCCTGGGCATCATCGGGCCGAGCGCATCGGGCAAGTCCTCGCTGGTGCGCGCCCTCGTCGGGGTGTGGCCGCCGCTGCGTGGCAAGGTCCGCATCGACGGGGCCGCCCTCGACCAGTGGTCGAGCGCGGACCTCGGACCCCACATCGGCTTCCTGCCGCAGGAGGTCGAGCTGTTCGGCGGCACGGTCGCCGAGAACATCGCCCGCTTCGATCCCGACGCGTCCTCGGCCGACATCATCGCCGCGGCCAAGGCGGCGGGCGTCCACGACCTCATCCTGCGCCTGTCGGAGGGCTACGACACCCGGCTCGGCGAGAACGGCGCCGGCCTCTCGGCGGGCCAGCGCCAGCGGGTCGGCCTCGCCCGCGCCCTCTACGGCGATCCCTTCCTCGTCGTCCTCGACGAGCCCAACGCCAACCTCGACAACGAGGGCGAGAACGCCCTCACCCAGGCGATCCTCGGCGTGCGCCAGCGTGGCGGCATCTGCGTCGTCGTCGCCCATCGCCCGAGCGCGCTCGCCGCCGTCGACCTGATCCTGATGATGGCCGACGGCCGCGCCCAGGCCTTCGGTCCCAAGGACGAGGTCCTGAAACGCGTCCTGCGCACCGCGCCGGCGGAGGCGGCGGTGCCGCGGGCGGCCACCCCCGGCGCCGTGACGCTGCAGGAAAGCGCCTGACCCTTTTCGAGAGAGCGCCCCCCATGACCGCCGCCGTCCAGACCGTCGCCTTTTCCCCCGTCGCGCCGGCGCTGCCGCGGGACGCCGCCCACGGCTCGATCCGCCGTCACCTCGCCCTGGCGGTGGGCCTGAGCGTCGCCCTCGTGGTCGGCGTCGGCGGCTGGGCCACCTTCACGATGATCTCGGGCGCGGTGATCGCGCCGGGCCAGCTCGTGGTCGAATCCGACGTCAAGAAGGTGCAGCACCCCACCGGCGGCGTCGTCGGCGAACTGCGGGTGCGCGACGGCGCCAGGGTCAAGGCCGGCGACATCCTGATCCGCCTCGACGAGACCCAGACGCGGGCCAACCTCGACATCGTCCGCAAGGCCCTCGACGAGCTCTCCGCCCGCCGCGCCCGCGGCGAGGCCGAGCGCGACGGGGCCGCCGTCGTGACCTTCCCGCCCGAGCTCGTCGCCCGCAAGGACATGGACCCGTCCGTCGCCCATCTGATCGAGGGCGAGGGCCGGCTGTTCGCCGCGAGGGTGGCCGGGCGCGAGGGACAGAAGTCGCAGTTGCGCGAGCGGGTCGCCCAGCTGCGCCAGGAGATCAACGGGCTCACCGAGCAGGCCGCCGCCAAGGAACGCGAGATCGCCCTCATCGGCGGCGAACTCACCGGCGTGCGCGAGCTCTTCGCCAAGAACCTGGTCTCCCTGGCCCGCGTCAACGCCCTGGAGCGCGACGGCGCCCGCCTCGTGGGCGAGCGCGGCCAGCTCGTGGCCTCGATCGCCTCGGCCAAGGGCAAGATCGCCGAGACGGAGCTGCAGATCATCCAGATCGACACCGACATGCGCAGCGAGGTCGGCAAGGACATGGCCGAGATCCGCGGGCGCTGGTCGGAATACGTCGAGAAGAAGGTCGCGGCCGAGGACCAGCTCAAGCGCGTCGACATGCGCGCCCCCCAGGACGGCACGGTCCATCAGATGACCGTCCACACCATCGGCGGCCTCGTGACCCCGAGCGAGCCGGCGATGCTGATCGTGCCGGAGGCCGACCAGCTCGCCGTGGAGGTCCGCATCCAGCCCCAGGACATCGACAACGTCCGCCTGGGTCAGGCGGCGGTCCTGCGCTTTGCCGCCTTCAACCAGCACGTCACGCCGGAGATCAACGGCATCGTCAGCCGGGTCTCGGCCGACGTCACCCAGGACCAGAAGACCGGCCTGACCTTCTACACCGCCCGCATCGCGATTCCCGAGGACCAGAAGGCGCGACTGGGCAAGGTCCGCCTCGTGCCGGGCATGCCGGTGGAATCCTTCATGCAGCTCGGCGACCGCTCGGTGCTGTCGTATCTGACGAAACCGCTGGCCGATCAGGTCGCCAAGGCCTGGCGCGAGCGCTGAGGGACGTCCCATGCCGGTCTTCATCGTCACCCTGACCCACCCCGACGGCGACGGCTGGGAGCGCCACCTGCGCCCGCACGTGGACTACCTCCACGACCTCGTGGCGCGCGGGGTGCTCAAGGCCGCCGGCCCCCTCAAGGGAACGCAGAAGCGCATGGGGTTCCTGATCTTTTCCGCCGCCGACGAAGCCGAGGTCAGGGCCCTGGTGGAGGCCGATCCCTTCGCCGTCCACGGGGTCAACGAGGCGGTGTCGATCGCGGCCTGGGACCCCGTGTTCGGAACCTTCACGGAGGAGTCCAGCGGCTCCCTGCCGGGCATCGGGCCGGTCGGCCCGTAGCGGCCTTCGCCCCGCCCTGCCCCGGCGGCCGGCGCCGGCGAGAGAACCGCGGGCCGCAGCTCCCCGACACGAAGCGTCGCCGAAAGCCTTGCTTTTCCGCCTCGAATGCTGGTATGGCGACCGCCTTTCCGCGATGCGTCAGCACTCATCGCCGGGGCGGCCATGGGCGCTCCGTTCCCGTGACCCTTTGGACAGGCGGCCGGACCGGGCCGACGTGAGACCGATGAAGATTCGCAACTCCCTCAAGTCTCTGCGCGGCCGCCATCGCGACAACCAGATCGTGCGTCGCAAGGGCCGGGTCTACATCATCAACAAGACCCAGAAGCGCTTCAAGGCCCGCCAGGGCTGAGCCGGCCCTCGCGTCGACCGACGCGGGTCGGATCGACGCGTCAGCGCGGCACGTTGACGGAACCGGCCGGTGCGGGAATGCTCGCACCATGTCGCGATCCTTCCTCGCCCGCTCGGCCGCCTCGCTTCTCTGCCTGGGATGGGCCGTCGCCGTCGTGCCGGCGGCCATCCCGCCGGCATCGGCGGCGCCCGAACCGGCCCCCGCGCCCAAGGCCCAGCCCCTCACCCTCGATGAGCTCTACGCGCGCCTGAGGGCGGCGGAGGACGACGCCGAGGCCAAGGGCATCGCCGGCCTGATCGAGCGCCGCCTCGACCGGTCGGGTAGCGCCACGGCCGACCTCCTCACCGAACGCGCCCGGCAGGCGATGAGCGGGCGGGATTTCCCCCTGGCCGTCGAACTGCTCGACCGTGCCACCACCCTCGAGCCCGGCTGGTCGGAGGGGTGGAACCGGCGCGCCACCGTGTTCTGGCTGCTGCAGGATTCCGCGAGCGCGATCTCCGACCTCAAGCGGACACTGGTGATCGAGCCGCGCCATTTCGAGGCCTGGGCGGCGCTCGGGCGGATCTACATGTCCATCGACGAGAAGGGCCGGGCGCTGGACTGCTTCCGCCGCGCCGCCGCTCTCTACCCGCGCATGCCCAACCTCAAATCCGCCTTGGACAAGCTCGTGCCGGACGTCGACGGGCGCGACCTGTAGCGCGTCGGTGAGCCTCCTCCAGGGAATCGCGGGCCTCGCCGCGGGGCTGCTCGCCGTGGTGGCCGGCGTGCTCGCGGCCGCAGCCGTCGCCACGCTGATCATCGAGTTGCGCATCGGCGCGCGCTTGCCGCCGCAGGGGCCGTTCGTGACGGTGGAGGGCGGGCGCCTCGCCACGATCCAGGCGGGGCCAAACCCCTCGGCCAAGGGCACCGTGGTGCTGCTGCACGGGGCCTCGGCCAATGCCTCCGACCCGATGGAGGGCGTCGGGCGGCGCCTGGCCGCGCAGGGCTTCCGGGTGATCGCCTTCGACCGGCCGGGCTTCGGTTGGAGCGACCGCCTGAACGGGGGCGCGATGGCGACCCCGGCGGCGCAGGCCAGGGCCATCGCGCAGGCCCTCGACAGGCTCGGGACCGGACCGGCGATCGTGCTCGGCCATTCCTGGGCGGGCGCGCTGGCCGCGGCCATAGCCCTCCACCATCCCGGCGCCGTGTCCGGCCTGGTCCTGGTCTCGCCGGTGGCCCTGCCGTTCCCGCAGGCGATCACGCTGCCCTGGTACTGGACCCTCGCGCTCGAACCCCCGGTGCTGTGGGTCCTCAGCCGGACCCTGGCGAGCCCGGTGGGCCTCTATGCCCTGCCGCGGGTCGGCGGCACGGTGTTCCGGCCGCAGGCGGCGCCGGACGACTACATCGACACCAGCCGGGCGGCCCTGGTGCTGCGGCCCGCGACCCTGCGGGCCAACGTCCAGGATCTCGTCGCCCTTCCCGACGCCCTCGCGCGCCAGGCCCCGCGCTACGGCACCCTCGCCGTGCCCACGGTGATCGTGGCGGGGGATGCCGATCCGGTGGTGGTGACCGAACGACAGGGCAAGCCGCTCGCCGGCCTCATCCCGCAGGCGAAGCTCGTGGTGCTGCCCGGCATCGGCCACATGGTCCAGATCGTGGCCGCCGAGGCGCTGGCGACCGAGGTCGCGGCTTTGGCCGAGCGCATCGCCGCGGCGAAGCGGGCGGGCGTGCCGTAGCCCCGCGCGCCGATCCGGCGGCGGGGCCTCGCGTGGGGTGATTCGGTTTGCCGCTTGCATCAAGCGGGACCCGTATCACCGCGCCCGCGCGGCGCCTGAGAGAAGCCCATTTCCGCAGCACGACGTGATCAACCGGAAATGGCACACCAAGCCTACTTCGGCTTGATGATCTCGACGCCGAGCTTGGTCTCGCCGTTGAAGGCCCAGATGCTCTTGTAGCCGCCGGCGTCGTCCTCGACGAGGAGCGCCGTGCCGCTCGACCCGCTGCTGGTGAAGTTCGCCGCCATGATGCGGGCGTCACCGACCGCGTAGCCGACGTACTTGTCGCCGCCGATGTTCCAGTTCAGCCGGAACGTGTCCTTGCTGGTCTGGGTGATGACCAGCGTGCCCGCGTATTCGGTATCGGCGGTGCCGTTGTTGCCCTTCACCGAATAGGTGCCCGGGCCCCCGGCCAGGGCCGGCAGGCTCAAACCCATCGCCAGGGCGACGAAACCCGATCTCAAAACTCCCATCATGGTCAAAAACCCCCAGTTCATCGATTGTTGGCCCGGACAGCACCGGGCGGATCGTCCCTAAACAGGTTATCGTCCCCTTGCACGCGCCAAGCTGCGCCGTACCCCGCGATCCCGCAGCATTTTTCGCTCCCGAGGAGGGTCGGCGGTGCGATCGGCGGGCTTCGCGACGCCAGCCCACCGTGGGCGAGGGGAGCCGCACCCTGCCCGCCGCCCTCGGCCCACCCGTCAGGTCCACCCCCGGATGCCCGCACCGATGATCGACAGGTTCAGCCATCACCGGCTCGCGGCGGCGTTCGATCCGCGTCCGCGGATCGGTGCCCGTGCCTTCCGGCGACACATGCTGCGGTCGCTCCTGGCCGTGGCCGTCCTGCTGTGCCTGGCGGTGTGGCTGGCCGGGCAGGGCTGGCGCGGCCCGGCGATCGCCGCCGCGGCCGGCCTCCTGCCCCTGGCGCTCACCGTGCTCGCGCGCACGGCCGGACGCCTGCGCGACAGGGACCGCAGCCCGTGGTGGCTGGCGGCCTACGGCGCGGTGGCGCTGGCGGGCTTCGCGCCGATCGAGGACCTCACCGAGGCGTATCCGCTGGAGACACTGGCCACCGCCCTGGCGATGGTGGGGTTCGAGCTGTGGTTCCTGGTCGAGACCTGGCTGCGTCCCGGCACGCCCGGCCCCAACCGCTACGGGCGGCAGCCGGACGAGGACGGCCCGCCGTCAGTGTGAGCGCATGCGGTCCACCACCGCGCGGGCGGCCTCGAAGGCCTCGTCGGCATCGAGATCGGTGGTGTCGAGCACCACGGCGTCGGCGGCGGCCTTGAGCGGGGCGGTGCTGCGCGCGGAATCGCGGGCGTCGCGGGCGACGATGTCCTCGAGGATCGCGGCCAGCGTGCTCGTCTCGCCGCGGCGCACGAGTTCGAGGTGGCGGCGGCGCGCGCGCTCCTCGGGGGCCGCGGTGATGAACAGCTTCACCCGGGCATCGGGGCAGACCACGGTGCCGATGTCGCGCCCGTCGAGGACGGCACCGCTCTCGCCGCCGGCGAAGCGCTGCTGCCAGGCCAGCAGTGCCGCGCGCACCGCCGGCACCGAGGAGATGCGCGAGGCCGCCTCCCCCATCGCCCGCTGGCGCAGGCGCGGGTCGGCGAGGCGGTCGGCGATCAGGCTCGCGGCGGCGCGGGCCGCGGCGGCCTTGTCGTCGAGGTCGTAGCCGGCGTCGAGCACCGTCAGGGCCACCGCCCGGTAGAGCAGGCCGGTGTCGAGGTGGGGCAGCCCGTAGTGGGCGGCCAGGCGCTTGGCCAGTGTGCCCTTGCCGGAGGCCGCCGGCCCGTCGATCGCGATCACCATCGGCATCCGACTCACTCCGCGATCGCGGCGCCGAGGGCCTGCATCGTCGGCAGGAAGCTCGGGAAACTCGTGGCGATCATCGCCCCGTCGTCGACGGTGACGGGCTCGGCGCTGGCCAGACCCATCACCAGGAAGGCCATGGCGATGCGATGGTCGAGGTGGGTCGCCACCGTGCCCCCGCCGCGCGGCGGGGTACCGTCGCCGTGGACGACGAGGTCGTCGCCCTCCACGAGATGCGCCACGCCGTTGGCCGCCAGGCCGTCCGCCACCGCCGCGAGACGGTCGGATTCCTTCACCCGCAGTTCGTGCAGGCCGGTCATGCGGGTGGTGCCCTGCGCGAAGGCCGCGGCCACGGCCAGCACGGGGTATTCGTCGATCATCGCGGGCGCGCGCTCGGGCGGCACGTCGACGCCGGTGAGGCGGCTCGCCCGCACCCGCAGGTCGGCCACGGTCTCGCCGCCCTCCTCGCGCTCGCGAAGCCGCTCGATGTCGGCCCCCATCTCGATCAGCGTGGTGACGAGGCCGATCCGCAGCGGGTTCATCATCACGCCTTCGATCGTCACGTCCGAGCCCGGCACGATCAGGGCGGCCACCAGCGGGAAGGCGGCCGAGGACGGATCGGCGGGCACCACCACGTCGGTGCCGCGCAGGGTCGGCTGGCCGGTGAGCGCGATGGTGCGGCCGTGGCCGCCCTCGCCGGTGTGCGTCACCGCCACCTCGGCCCCGAACAGGCGCAGCATCCGCTCGGTATGGTCGCGGGTGGCCGCCGCCTCGATCACGGTGGTGGTGCCCGGCGCGTTGAGGCCGGCCAGCAGCACCGCCGACTTGATCTGCGCCGAGGCCACCGGCGTCTCGTAGGTGATGGGGATGGCCTCGCGGGGGCCGCGCAGGGTCAGGGGAACGCGCCCGCCCTCGCCTTCCGTGACCACCTGCGCGCCCATGCGCAGCAGCGGGTCGAGGATGCGGCGCATCGGGCGCTTGCGCAGGGAGGCGTCGCCGTCGAACGTGGCGGTGACCGGCTGGCCGCCGACGACGCCCATCATCAGGCGCGAGCCGGTGCCGGCGTTGCCGAAGTCGAGGACGCCGGCGGGGTCCGACAGGCCGCCGATGCCGACGCCGCGCACCACCCAGCGGCCCTCGCCGAGGCGATCGACGCCCGCGCCCAGGGCCTTGGCCGCCTGCGCCGTCCGCAGGACGTCGTCGCCCTCCAGAAGGCCCTCGACCCGAGTCTCGCCGATGCTGAGCAGGCCCAGGATCATCGCCCGATGCGAGATCGACTTGTCGCCCGGCGGACGCAGGGCGCCGCGCAAGGGGGCGCCGGCCGTGGCCGTGAGGGGGTGGGGAGCGGAGGCGTGCGACACGGGGCTTTGCTTTTCGGCTCGACCGCCGGACCACGACGTCATGTCGGGGCCGGCGCGCGACGGGGTCGGCGGCCGGATCCGCGCCGGGGGCGGACCGATCACCTCGGCGCCGGTTATCACGCAGGGGCTGCGCCGTCATCAGACCGCCGAAGACCGGCAAGGGAGAGACGAGGGACGGACACGGGACCGGCGAGCGGCCGGCAGGCGCGGCGCAGGAGCGATTTGACAGGACCTTTGCGCCCGACTAACGGACCCCCTCCCCCAAGCCCGCACATCTTTAGAGGTTTTCGCCCGTGGCCAGACCGGAACTCGGCTTGAAGCGTCAATGCATGAGCTGCGGCGCGAAGTTCTATGACCTCGACCGCGATCCGGCGACCTGCCCGAAATGCGGGACGATCTACCAGGTCACGGCCGCGTCGAGCCGCATCGCCGCCCCCGCCCTCGCCGCCCGCGCCGCCGCGGTGCCGGCCGACGACGACGAGGACGTCGAGGCCGAGAAGGGCGGACCCGAGATCGTCTCCCTCGACGAGGTCGAGGCGGCCGAGGACGAGGCCGATCCCGTGGCGGACGACGCCGACGGCGACACCGCCGATGCCGACGACACCTTCCTCGAGGAGGAGGATGCCGGGGACGACGACGTGGCCGACCTCATCGACGGCGACATCGAGAACGACGAGGAGACCTGATCGGTCTCGTCGACCCGGACCTCCCCCGACGAGGCCGGCTAAAAAAATCCTCTCCGATCGGCATCGAAGGGGTTGAGTCCGGGCAACGGCCCGAATATAGAACCGCCTCCGCCGGACGTCGCCCAAGACGCCCAGCCGGAACGACAGCCGGGACGGACCTTTTACGAGGGTCCCGGCCACTGAATGTGGGGCCTTAGCTCAGCTGGGAGAGCGCTTCCATGGCATGGAAGAGGTCATCGGTTCGATCCCGTTAGGCTCCACCATTCACTTCTTACACGTCAGCCGCCCAGACGAGGGTATCGTCTGCCGGGCACGTTCGGTGCTGGTGCTGGCCATCTGCGTCGGCTTTCCCCGATTCTCACGATGGTCGCCACGTCGATGCAACGGGATCGGTCGATGCACCGTTCTCGCTCCATGAGCATGCGTCCGTCCTTCATTACCGGCCTTGTCCTGGCCGCCGCCCTGTCCGGCGCGGCACCGGCGTCCGCCGCCAGCTTTCCCTGCGCCGAGGCCCGCACGCCCGACGAGGTCGCGATCTGCGCCGACCTCGGGCTCAACGACCGCGACGTCGAGATGGCGACGCGGTTCGAGATCCTGCGGGCGATGCTGCCGATGGGCGGCAACGCCAAGCTGCGCGAGGACCAGGAGGCCTGGCTGAAGGAACGGGCCAGCTGTGCTGGCGACAAGGCCTGCCTGCGCGGGGCCTACGACGCCCGTCTGACGACCCTGCGCGCGGTCTTCGCCGAATTCGCCAAGCAGGGTCCGCAGTAGGCGGCCGGCCCTCAGGCCGGCGGCAGGCGCGCGAGCAAGCGGTCGAGGAGCGGGTTCTCGGCGGTGAAGGCGTAGTCGGTCCGGCGCACGCTCACCGAGCTGGCGCCGGCCGCCACCAGGGCGTCGGCCAGGTCGAACACCGCGTCGACCGGGCACTGCATCACGATCTCGCCGTCGCGGCCCGTGGGCGCGCCGTAGGGCAGCGTGGCGTCGTGCAGGGCACTGATACCGGCCAGATCGATGTCGCCGCTCATCGGCATTCCGGCGCGCACCTCGCGGCCGATGCGGGCGCGCTCTTCCGCGGCGATGCGGCCGAGGACCGTGCGCAGGGCCGCCCGCTGGGTCGCGCCCCACTCGGCCTTCAGGGAGGCCACGAGGTTGGCCTCGGAGCGCAGGATGGTGCCGTCGTCGAGCACCTTGAGGGCGTTGGCCGCCAGCGTCGCGCCCGTCGTGGTGATGTCGACCACGATCTCGGCCGAGCCCGCCGCCGGGGCGCCCTCGGTGGCGCCGAGACTCTCGACGATGCGGTAGTCGGCGACCCCGTGGTCGGCGAAGAAGCGCCGGGTGAGGTTGACGTATTTCGTGGCGATGCGCAGCCGCCGGCCCTGGCGGATCCGCATCTCTGCGGCGACCTCGTCGAGGTCGGCCATGGCGCGCACGTCGATCCAGGCCTGGGGCACCGCCACCACCACCGTCGCCTGGCCGAAGCCCAGCGGCGTGATCAGCTCGACCTGGCCGCTCGCCTCCGGCAGCGTCTCGCGGATCAGGTCCTCGCCGGTGATGCCCAGATGCGCCGCGCCGCTGGCGAGCTGGCTCGCGATCTCGGAGGCCGACAGGTAGCGCACCTCGACGTTGGGCACGCCGACGAGGCGACCGCGGTAGTCGCGCGCGCCGGTACCCTGCGCGAGCTTCAGCCCGGCGCGGGCGAAGAAGGCGGAGGCGTTCTCCTGCAGCCGGCCCTTGGAGGGCACGGCGAGGACGAGGGCGGTGGGCATCTGGGGGCTGTCCGGCATCACCATGTCCCTCTCACGCCGCCATCCGGGCGAGCCAGAAGGCGCAGCCCACCGCCGGCACCGGCACCGGGCTGCCGAGGTGCTGCAGCAGGCCATCGTAGCGGCCGCCGCCGACCAGGACCGTGGCGGCGCCCGTGTCCGTCACCTCGAAGATCATGCCGGTGTAATAATCGAGGTTGCGCGCGAAGCCGGCCGAGAACCGGAACCGTTCCACCTCGAGGCCGCGCGCGGCCATGAAGCCGGTGCGCTCCTCCACGAGGCCGATGGCCTCGTCGAGCGGCGGATGGTCGAGGCCCGCGTCCCGCGCCAAGGCCCTGATCTGGCCCGCCGCCCGGTCGGGATCGGCGTCGATCGCCCGGTAGCGCTCGATCAAGGCGCGGTTCTCGGCGTTGAGTCCGGCGCCGCCGTTGGCCTGGGCCGCGGCCTTGGCGAGGAAGCGCTCGGCGATCTCGCCGGCGCTGCGCCCGCCCACCCGCGAGATGCCGGCGATGGACAGCACGTCCTCGACGAAGGCGCGCACCCCGCGCGGGTCCTGGCCCTGGATCGCCGACAGCAGGCCCGCGTGCGGGTCCTCGACGCTGGCCGCGTTGGCGACCTCGTCCAGCGAGCGCCCGCCGGCGAGCGCCCGCAGGGTGCGGCGCTTGGCGGCCGGGGGCACCGCGAGGGCGTCGAGGAAGCTGTGGGTGAGGCCCATGTCGCCCAGGCGCACCACCACCTCGGTGCGGCCGAACAGGGCCAGCCCCTCCAGCGCCAGACCGACCACCTCGGCATCCGCCGCCGGGACGTCGACGCGTCCGATCGATTCGATGCCCGCCTGCAAGAACTCGTCGGGTTCGCCGCGCGCCAGCCGGAACACCGGCCCGAGGTAGCTGTAGTCGGCGCCGGCCCCGAGGCCGCGCGTCAGGTGATGGCGGCAGACGGGGATCGTGAACTCGGGTCGCAGGCAGTATTCGGCGCCCGCCGCATCCTGCGTGACGAAGATGCGCCGGCGGATGTCCTCGCCGGACAGTTCCAGGAAGGGCTCCACCGGCTGCAGCACCGGCGGCGTGACCGCGCCGTAGCCCTGCGCGGCGAAATGGGCGGCCAGGGCCGCCTGCCTCCGGCCGTCGTCGCTGGCGCCGCCCGCCTCCGGTCTCGTCATGGGTCCGCTCGCCGCCTTCGAGGTGGGGCATCGTGTCGATGGTGAGCCCTTATCAACCCGGGCCGTGTTTGGCGACAGAGGTCTTTCCCCGTCGTCGCCCCCTGCACCGTCACGGCGGTGGAAGGGCGGCGCCCGGCGTATGGGCAGACGCCTTTCCGGAAAGCAGCGCTTCAGCGCGACGCGTGAAACCCGACCCTCTCCCGGATGCCCGTAGCGACGGGAGGGATGATCCGGGACGCCGCCGAGGGAGTGCCGCGAAGCGGTGCCGTCGCTCGACCACCGCCGTCCTGCGGCTGACGGCCTTCCCTCACGCCCAGCCTTGCAACTCCCGGTTCACCACGTTGGCGATGACCTTCATGCCGAGGTCGCTGTCGTTGAGGCAGGGGATATAGGCGAAGCGTTCGCCGCCGTTGTCCTCGAAGTAGTGGCGGTTCTCGCCGTCGAGTTCCTCCAGCGTCTCGAGGCAGTCGGCGGTGAAGCCCGGCGCCACGATCGCCATGCGCTTGACGCCTTCCTTGGCCAGGGTCTGCACGGTCTCGTCGGTGTAGGGCCTGAGCCATTCCTCGTTGCCGAAGCGCGACTGGAAGGTGGTGCGCATGCGCTCGGGCGAGAACCCCAGCGCCTCGCGGATGAGGCGGCCGGTCTTCACGCACTGGCAATGGTAGGGGTCGCCCTTGAGGAGGTAGCTCTTGGGCACCCCGTGGAAGGAGGTCAGGATCACCTCCGGGTCGAAGTCGAGCTTGGCCAGCCCCTCGCGGATCGATTGGGCCATCGCCTCGATGTAGACCGGGTCGTCGTGATAGGGCGCCGAGACCCGGACGGTGGGCTGCCAGCGCATCTGCATGAGGGCCTTGAAGGCCTGGTCGCAGGCGGTGGCCGAGGTCGCGGCGGCGTATTGCGGGTAGAGCGGCACCAGGAGGATCTTGTCGCAGCCCTGGTCGAGCAGGGCCTGCAGGCGGAGCGACACCTCCGGCTTGCCGTAGCGCATCGCCCAATCGACCACGACGCGGTCGCCCATCATCTCCTGCAGGCGCTCGCATTGGCCGCGCGTGATGGTCTTGAGGGGGCCCTCGTTGCGCTCGTTGTTCCAGACGCTGGCGTAGTCGCGCCCCTTCGGACCCGGGCGCTTGGTCAGGATCACGAGGTTGAGGAGCGGCCACCAGATCAGGCGCGGCACCTCGATGACGCGCCGGTCCGAGAGGAACTCCTTGAGGTAGCGGCGCATCGGCCAGTAGCTGGTGCCCTCGGGCGTGCCAAGGTTCATCAGGAGCACGCCGACGCGGCCCCAACGCACGGCCGGATGTTCGGGCGGCAGGGTGCCGGCGACGGGCTGGCTCACCGGCGCCGAGGCCGGATGCACCTGGGCCTGCTTCATCGGGGCCGGCTGCAGTTGGGCCGGATTCACCTGGGCCGGTTCGACGCGTTCGTTCATCACACTTCCCGCTGGGGCACCGACGCGGCGGCGGCCTGACCGGCCACATAGGGCACGGTTGTCTACCCGTGCATATCTAACTAGATCACAGGCCCTGCCAGCGATGCCCCGATCGATCAAGGCGCGACATGCCGTCTCCCCGGTACTTCCTGAACCACTTCATGCCGTTCACCGGCTATCCGTACAGGGGTGAGGCCACGGCCTGCAATCTCTGCGGCTCGGCCGAGGCGGTGGTGGTGGCCAAGAGCGACCGCCGGCTGAAGACGCTGCGCTCCGTCGCCTGCGCCCAATGCGGCCTGATCCGCACCGACCCGATGCCGACGCCCGACGAATTGGCGCATTACTACGCCCACGCCTACCGGGCCGACTACCAGCTCGCCTTCGCCGGCGGGCCGCCGCGCCACCATCTCAAGCGCAGCGCCCGCGAGGCGGCGTTCCGGGCCGAACTGCTGGCGCCCAAGCTCAAGCCCGGCGCGCGGGTGCTCGATTTCGGGTCCGGCTCGGGGGAGTTCCTGGCCGCGGCCCGCGGGCTCGGCTGCGAGGCGGTGGGCGTCGAGCCGGGGCGCGACTACGCGGCCTACGCCCGGACGCACCACGGCATCGAGGTCCTCGACGACGCCGAGGACGACCGCTTCGCGCCCGGCTACTTCGACGTCATCACCACCCACCACGTCTTCGAGCACCTGCGCGATCCCGCCGACGTTGCCCTGCGCCTCGTGCGCTGGCTCAAGCCGGACGGGCTGCTCTACATCGCCGTGCCCAACATGGCCGCCACCGGCAAACCGCCCCACGAGCGCTTCCACTTCGCCCACGTCCACGGCTTCGTGCGCCAGACCCTCGACCTCACGGCCCGCCGCGCCGGCCTGGTGCCGCATCCCGATTTCTGGCGCGAGGACACGACGGTGGTCTACCGGCGCACCGACGCGCCGATGCCGGCCCTCGCCAACCCCGGCCTCGCCGAACGCCTGGCGGTGGACCTCGAACCGATGGCGCCGGGCGCCTTCCTGGCCTCGGGCGCCTGGGTGCTGCCGATGCTGCGGCGCAATGCCAAGGCGGTGCGCGACACTTTCTCCTCGCGCTGAGCCGGTTTTTTCGCGGGAGCCGCCGCCCGGCTGTTGTCTGACCTTCATGATCGTCGGTCTAAGACCGACGGTCACCACCAGCGATCCTGTCCCGTCCGGTGTGCGGGTGCCCTTGACCGGACGCGGTCGAAGGTCGCTGGTATAAGGTATTCACCACATCGTGGTCGCAACCACGTTCCGGAGACGATCGCCATCATGTCCCCTCCCAACCGCCGCCAGACGTTCGGTCTCGGTCTCGGAGCGGGCCTCGCGACGGGCATCGCAGGGCCGGCGCATGCGGCGATTCAGGCGCCGGTTCAGGAGCCGACCTTCACGCTCCTTCTCGTCAACGACGTCTACCGGATGGCCGAGCACGAGGGGCGCGGCGGCTTTCCCCGCCTCACCGCCGTGGTGCGGGCCGAGCGGGCACGCGGCGTGCCGATGCTCTACGCCCACGCCGGCGATTCGCTGTCGCCCTCGCTGATGTCCGGCTTCGACCGCGGCGCCCACATCGTCGAACTCCTCAACATCGCGCCGCCGGACATCTTCGTGCCCGGCAACCACGAATTCGACTTCGGCCCGGCGGTGTTCGTCCAGCGCATGGGCGAAGCGAACTTCCCGGTCTTCGCCGCCAACCTGCGCGATGCCGGGGGCCAGCGGCTGCACGGCCTGCGCGACAGCACTCTCGTCACCCTCGGCGGCGTCAAGGTCGGCCTCCTCGGCCTCACCCTCTCCACCACCGCCGAGAAATCGAGCCCCGGCGACCTCGTGTTCGAGCCCGAGTTGCAGGCGCTCGCCCGGGAGGCCCCGGCCCTGCGCGCCGCCGGCGCCGACCTCGTCGTCTGCGTCGCCCACACCGGCCGCGCCCTCGACGAGGCGATCCTGGCCACCGGCCTCGTCGACATCCTGCTGTCGGGCCACGACCACGACCTCGTGGTGCGCTATGACGGCCAGCGCGCCATGGTCGAATCGAGCTTCGACGCCCGCTTCGTCACCGCCCTCGACGTCTTCGCCACCGTCACCGGCCAGGGCAAGACCCGGCAGGTCGCGTGGCGGCCGAGCTTTCGCATCCACGACACCAGCACCGTGCCGCCGGACCCGGAGGCCGCCGCGGTGGTGGCACGCCTCGAATCGCGGCTGTCGCGCGAGCTCGACGTGCCGGTCGGCGTCACCGAGGGCGAACTCGACAGCCGGATCGCCACGGTGCGGGCCCGCGAGTCCAGCTTCGGCAACCTCGTGGCCGACGCCCTGCGCTCCTCCCACAAGGCCGAGATCGCGATCACCAACGGCGGCGGCATCCGCGGCGACAAGCTCTACCCGGCCGGCACCGTGCTGACCCGCCGCGACATCCTGAGCGAGCTGCCGTTCGGGAACACCACCGTGCTGGTCTCGCTCACCGGCGCCCAGATCCGCAGCCTGCTCGAGACCGGGTTCGGCGAGGTCGGCCGGCCGGCCGGGCGCTTCCCGCAGGTCTCGGGTCTCGCCGTCACCGTCGATGCCACCAGGCCGCCGGGCCGGCGCATCAGCGCCATCAGCGTCGCCGGCGGCGCCCTCGACGAATCGCGCAGCTACACGGTCGCCTCCAACAGCTTCCTGTTCGACGGCGGCAACGGCTACAGCGCCCTCTCGGAAGGCCGCACCCTGGTCTCTCCGAGCGACGGCAGGCTGCTCGCCAACGAGGTGATGGCCTTCATCCGCGAAAAGGCCCCCCTGGGCGTGGAGGCGCAGGGCCGCATCGTGATCCGGTGACGGGGCCCGTCGCCACCGCGCTCGCCCGCTTCCGCGCCTGCGGGTCGGGCTGGCTGGAACTGCCGTTCTTCAAGGGCGGAGCGGCCGACGCGGTGGCAACCAGAATCGATGCGCGCATCGCCGAGGGCGCCACGGTGCTGCCCGCCCCGGACGACATCTTCGCGGCGCTGGCGCTGACGCCGCCCGAGGCGGTGAAGGCCGTGGTCCTCGGACAGGACCCCTACCCGACGCCGGGCGACGCCCATGGCCTCGCCTTCTCCTACGTCGGCCCGCGCCGGCTTCCGGCCTCCCTCAAGGTGATCCTGGCCGAATGCCCCGGCGGCGCGCCGGTGCCGCCCACCGGCGACCTCTCCCCCTGGGCGCGGCGCGGCGTGCTCCTGCTCAACACGGCCCTCACGGTGGAGGCCGGCAAGGCCGGCGCGCACCTGCGCTACGGCTGGTCGGCCCTCACCGACGAGGTCGTGGGCCACCTCTCCGCCCAGGGCCGCCCGGTGGTGTTCCTGCTGTGGGGCGCCCCGGCGAGGGCGCGGGCCGCCCTGATCGACACGAACCGCCACGGCATCGTCGAGAGCGGCCACCCCTCGCCCCTCAACCGCCTGCGCGACTTTGCCGGCTCACGACCCTTCGACAAGGCGAATGACTGGCTGGTGCGGAACGGCGTCGCGCCGATCGACTGGCGTTTGGATTGAGCCTGTTCGACCAACGATATCAGCTCATCCCCGCGGGCCAAGACAGCGTGTCCCGGCTCCTTCCCTCATCCTGAGGCGCTCCTTGCCTTGGCAAGGAGCCTCGAAGGAGACCTCCAGGGGACGCCGCGATCCCTGGAGGTCTCCTTCGAGGCCGCCTTCGCGGCACCTCAGGATGAGGGAAAGCCTTGGAAATACGGATCAAACAGGCTTTGAGCGCGAGATCCTACCGCTACACCACCGCGTCCCAGGTCTCGCTCACCGGCTTGCCGCCGAACATCAGGCGGGCGCGCAGCACGATGTCGCCGGGGGGCAGCGGGGTCGGGGGACGCCATTCGACGTAGAGGCGCCAGCCGCCGGTGGGCGTGACCTTCTCCATCACCGGATCGACCATCTTGCCGGCGCTGGCCGAGACGCTGGCGGTGATGTCGGCCTCCGCGCTGTCGGGCAGGTTCGCGCCCTCGAAGTCGATGGCGAAGAGGCGACGCCCGGGGATCGGCGGCTTGACCACGCGCAACTGGTCGGGTGACCCGACCCGGGTCGAGACCACCCGCGCCAGGTCGCCGGGGATGGCCGGGTCGGGCTCCTGGCCCACCGTGGTCAGGGTGTAGTCGAAGGAGAGGCGCGCGCCCTGCGCGACCGGTCCGTTCGGGACGAAGGCGGCCACGATGTTGTCGGCGTATTCCTCCCGGGAGGGGATCTCGAACAGCTCCACCGCGCCCGGCCCGAAGCCGCCCGGCTGCTGGGGGGCCACCCACAGGCCGGGACGGGCCTCCTGCCGGGCCTGGACGTCGAGATAGGCGGCAAAGCGGCGCTCGCGCTGCAGAAGCCCGAAGCCCACGAGGTCGTCGGCCCGGAACAGGGACGCCTGCGGCCCGGCCCGGCCGTTGACGAGCGGCCGCCATGCCCGGTCGCCGGGTGTGGCCACCACCAACCCGTCGGAATCGTGGACCTGCGGCCGGTAATCGTCGAGGGGCACGGCGTTGCGCGCGCCCGGCCCGTTCTGGCCGTGCAGGAACATGCTGGTGAGGGGTGCGATCCCCAGCCGCCCGATCGCCTGGCGCGGGTGCAGCGAGGACGTGACCGTGATGCGCGAGGGGTCGCCCGGCGCGATGTCGAACCGGTAGGCCCCCGACAGGCTCGGCGAATCGAGCAGCGCCAGCACCGTCACCGCCCGCGCCTCGGGCTCCGGTTCACAGATCCAGAAGGCGGTGAAGTCGGGAAACTCCTCCGGGTGGCCGGGGTTGGCGGTGTCGATCGCAGCCGCGCGCGCCGACAGGCCGTACTCCTGGCCCTTGCCGCGCAAGCGGAAATACGAGGCCCCGAGGAAAACCAGGAACTCCTCCTGGCGGCCGGCATTCGCCGGGTCGAAGGCGTAGTGCAGCCGGAAGCCGGCAAAGCCGAGCTCGGTCGAGAAGCTCCGGCCGGCGAGTTTGTCGCCGAGCTGGAACAGGCCCGGCGCGTAGGCGATCCGGCGCGGCGCCCCGACGTCGCTCTGAAGGTAGAGGGCGACGCGCTTCCTCTGCAGGAAGCCGCGGTGGAACAGCTGCACCGAGAACAGGCGGTTGAGCCGGGGGGCGGCCTCGGGCCGGAAGATGATGGCGCGATAGGCGTCGTAGTCGAGCTTGGCCAGGGCCGGCGGCAGGTCGTCGGGCTGGGGCTGGTAGGGCGCCTCCGCCAGCGCGCGGGCCTGGGCGACGACACCCTCGAAGGTCATCGGCGCGCCCTCCTGGCCGAGGGCGGCGGCGGGCAGCAGCGCCCCGGCGGCCGTGGCGAGACCCGCCTGGAGCAGGCCGCGCCGGGAGAGGGCGTCGGGATCGGGCGGGAGGGAGGTATCCGTCATCGGTTCTTTCTCGGAACGATCGTGCAGGCTTCGAACGAACGTGGGGCTGTGACGCTTCGCACCGTCTCATGTCGGGGGCCGCCCGTGCGGACAAGGGCGGCCGGCAAGAACCGATCCGATCGCCGGACGATCGTTTCACGGCGCCACGATCTCCACCGTCACGCTCACCCGCGCCTCGATCGTGATGCGGCCGGGCCGGATCGGCAGGCGGATTTCGCGGTCGGCCGCGGGGGCCGCCGCCTTCATGGGCCTGCCGGCCCGACGCATGTCCATGCCCTCGTCGCCGGGGATGGCGATGGCCAGGATGCGGCCGGGCCTGGCGCCCGAGGCCGCGATCAGCCGGCCGGCCCGTTCCAGCGCGTCCTTCACGGCGCGCTCCTCGAGGGCGAGGAGGCGGCTGCGCGCGTCGCTCAGGCTGAACTCGACCCCGCTGACGAGGCCCTCGGCCTCGGACAGACGGGGCAGCAGCTCGGGCAGGCCCGCGAGGTTCGACGTGGTGAGGGTCAATCCGTAGGCGGCGCTGTATCCGGTACGGCGCCGCTTCTCGATCTGCTCGCGGCCGCGCTCGTCGCGCACCGTCTCGTAGAGCTCCTGGACGGTGGGGCCGTCGCTCTCGGTGTCGGCCTCCGCGATGCCCGCCGCCGTCACGACGCCGAGCACCCGGTTCACCTTGGCCGCGAGGCTTCGGCTCGCCGCCTCGGCGGTGGCCCCCGTCGCCTCGATCCGCAAGGCGATCCCGGCCCGGTCCGGCGCCAGCATTTCGCGGACCTGGCCGACCGACTCCATCGCGGGTGTCGGTGGCACGGAGACCTGCGCCCGGACCGGCACGGACAGCGGGCCGCACAGGAATGCGCCGCACAGGAGGAGGCGCCCCGCCGCCGTCGCTCGTCGTCCCATCGTCGGACCCTCGTCATCCGCTGCGTCGGGAGCGTTATGGACGCCCCGGCGCCTGAAGCCGAGCCCTCGCGCTCGTTCGGGCGACATTCAGGCGTGCGGCCCCTATGTCGTCCCCAGGCTGCAAGCCGCCTTGTCCCGCTCGCGATTGTTGTTCCGCCATGTCGCTTCTCCGGTCGCCACACGATGCGCGCCACCCCGAGGTCGAGGCGCCCGAGATCCGGGACGAGCCCGGCCTCGCCGCGACCCTGGCCCGCCGCCGGATGGCGCTGGCGCTGGCGACGCTGGGCACCGCCGGCGCCATCGCCGGGCTGGCCCTTGCCGCCTACGGCCGCCCGGTGGGCGCCCTCGGCTGGAGCGTGTTCACGCTGTTCGCCCTCGTGATGACCTGGCAGTCCTTCGTCGCCTGGCAGTACCTCTACGGCCTGATCGCCGCGGGAATGGGCGCGCGTGCCCAATCGGCGCTGGAACGGCGCGCGGCCACCGTGCCGACCCGGGCCTCGGGCGAAAGCCGCACCGCCGCGGTGGTGGCGATCCATGCCGAAGACGCGGTGGCGGTGTTCTCCGCCCTGCGCGTCATGGCCCGCTCGCTCCAGCGCGAGGGCGGGCACGGCGACGACATCGACCTCTTCGTCCTGTCCGACACCCGCGACGGCGCCATCGCCGCGGTGGAGGAACACGAGTTCGCGCGCATCACCGCCTGGGCGGCGCAGAACGGGCCCGGCCTGCCGCGGTTCCGCTACCGCCGCCGCGAGCGCAACACCGGCCGCAAGGCCGGCAACATCACCGAGTTCTGCAAGACCTACGGCCCCGAGTACGACTTCATGATCGTGCTCGATGCCGACAGCCTGATGACCGGGGCCACCATGCGCCGCCTCGTGCGGCTGATGGAGGAAGCCCCCGCGGTCGGCCTGATCCAGACCGTCAGCTACGCCGCCGGCCGCGACACCCTGTTCGCCCGCATCCAGCAGTTCGCGGTGCGGCTCTACGCGCCGCTGGCCATCCGCTGCCTGGAAACCTGGCAGGGGCCGGACGGCAGCTACTGGGGCCACAACGCCATCCTGCGGATCGAGGCCTTCGCGCAGAACGCCGAGCTGCCGGTGCTGCCGGGGAAGGCGCCCCTGGGCGGCGAGATCCTGTGCCACGACATCGTCGAGGGCGCCCTCCTGCGCCGGGCCGGCTGGGAGGTGCGCCTCCTGCCGGAGATGGGAGGCACCTGGGAGGAGATGCCGACCAACCTCGTCGATCTCCTCGGCCGCGAGCGCCGCTGGTGCCAGGGCAACATGCAGCACCTGCGAGTCGTGGGCATGCCGGGCCTGCGCGGCGCCAGTCGCTGGCACCTGGCCGTGGGCATCCTCTCCTACCTCGCCTGCCCGCTGTGGCTGGCCTTCCTGGCCGCCGCCGGCACGCAGGCCGCCCTCACCGGCGACCTCGGCCTGCTCGCCTACGGGCTGACCGGCACCGGCCCCGCCGCCCATGCGCTCGCCGTCCTGACCATCGGCACGATGGCTCTGCCGAAACTGCTCAGCCTCGGCCACGTCCTGGCCTCGGCCGAGCGCCGGGCGGCCTTCGGCGGCACCCGCTCGCTGCTGATCAGCGCGGCTCTCGAACAGGTGGTCTGGGTGCTGCTGTGGCCGGTGATGACGCTGTTCGCAGCCGGGGCGGTGGCCACCACCTTCCTCGGCCGGGTGGTGCGCTGGGACGTCCAGGTCCGCGACGACCGCCAGGTGCCCTGGCGCGAGGCCTGCCGCCTGCAGGCCGACGCCCTGGTGGTGGGCGCCGTGCTCGCAGGCCTCCTCGTCTATGCCGGCGACCTCTGGCTCGCCCTGTGGCTGGGCCCGATCGCCCTCGCCCTTCTCACGAGCCCCGCCCAGAGCGTGCTCACGAGCCGGGCCGACCTCGGCCGCGCCGCGCGGTCCCGCAGGCTGTTCCTCACCGCCGACGACACCGCCCAGGCGCCCGAGCTCATCGATCTCGCCCAGAGCCGGGGCGGCGCCCCTGCCGCCGCGGGCGGGCAGCCGGGGCGCCCCACCCGCGCCGGCGAGCCGGTCTGGCGGCCGGAGGAGGTGCGGGCGGGCTCGCCGCACTGATACCCGCCGGTCGTCCTACTTCCCGGCGGGCCTGCCCAGGACGTCGATGGGGTTGGTGCGCTGCTCGGGAGCCGGCTGGACCGGCGTCGTCCGGCTCGGCTTGCCCTTGACGCCGTCGGTGCCGGTGCCCTGGTTGCCGCTGGCCAGTTCGAGGCAGGTGACCATCTCGACGTAGCCCGGCGAACCGCCGAGCTGGGCCTGCTTGCCGCATTGGGTCTTGGCCGCCGGGGTGAACTCGCCCCACCGGCGCTTGACCTCGTCCCTCGCCTCCCGCTCGGAGCGCAGACAGCCGTCCCGGCTCTCCTTCTGCGTGCCGGTGCTGATCGACCCGGCCGAGCGGCAGGTGGCCTCGAGGTCGAGGTCGGGGGGCGCGCCCTGCGCATGCAGCGGCTGGGCGAGCGCGACGAGGACGGCGGCGCTCGTCAGGAGGCGGTGGAGGGTCATGGGCTGGCGGTCTCGCGAGAAGGGCCCTCCCCAACGCGCGAGGGGGGAATTCGATCGCGTCAGGATTGCAGCGCCGCGTCGAGATCGGAAAACAGGTCGTCGCCGTCCTCGATCCCCACCGAGAGCCGCAGCAGGTCCGGCGGGCACGGCGTGCCCGGCCCCTCGACGGACGCGCGGTGCTCGATCAGGCTCTCGACGCCACCGAGCGACGTCGCCCGCTTCCACAGCCGCACCCGCGCCGCCGCGGCGATGGCCGCCGCCTCGCCGCCCGCCACCCGGATCGAGAGCATGAAGCCGAAACCGCCCTGCATCTGCCGGGCGGCGACGGCGTGGCCGGGGTCGTCGGGCAGGCCCGGATAGAGCACCCCCGTGATGCGGGGATGGCGCGAGAACCGCTGCGCGAGATCGGCGGCCGTGGCCGATTGGGCCGCCACCCGCAGGGGCAGGGTGCGCAGGGAGCGCATCAGCAGGTAGGCCTCGAACGGCCCGAGGATCGCCCCGCCCCCCGAACGGATCGCCCCGATCCGCTCCCAGGTGGCGTCGCGGATGGCGGTGGCGAGCACCCCGGCGACAACGTCGGAATGGCCGTTGAGGATCTTGGTGGCCGAATGCATCACGATGTCGGCGCCGAGCGCCAGCGGCCGGGTGTGGATCGGCGAGGCGGCGGTGGAATCGATGGCCAGACGCGCCCCGGCTTCATGCGCGATGGCCGCGGCCGCGGCGATGTCGGTGATGGTCCAGAGCGGATTGCCGGGAGTCTCGATCCAGACGAGCCTGGTCCGGCCCGGCCGCATCGCCGCCCTGAGGGCATCGAGATCGTCCATGGCGACGGCGTCGATCTCGAGACCCCGCCGCGGCGCCTCGGCCATGAGCCAGCGGCGCAGGCCCCAGTACATCACGCGCGGCACCACCACGTGGTCGCCGGGTTCGAGGGCGCCGAACACCGCGGTGGCCGCGGCCATGCCGGAGCCGAACAGCATCGCGGCCGGCGCGCCCTCGAGCATCGCGACCACGGCTTCGCAGTCGCGCACCGTGGCGTTGTCGGGCCGGGCGTAGGAATAGCCCGAGCTGTAGCCGTTGTCGGGATCGCGCAGGAAGGTGGTGGAGACGTGGAGCGGCGCCACCACCGCCCGCGTCGCCGGGTCGACGGCGCCCATCGCCTGCGCGGCGAGGCTGCGCCGCGCCCACACCGGACGGCCGGCCTCGTCGGGCGGGTCGGACTGCGTCATGGTCGATGCTCCTGGCGAGGCGGTGTCGATCGGACTGTGTCGATCGGGCCTTGTCGATCGGGCCTTGTCGATCGGGACTTGCAGAACGGGATCGGGATCGCAAGCTCAGGCGTGACGCGCGGGCCCGCCCCGCCCCATCTGGAGAACCCGCGGTTCCATGACCACCGTCACGAGGGTGCCGAGCGCGCCGCCTCCCCTGTTTCCGCGCCTCGCCCTGGCGATCCTGCCGGTGACCGCCACCGCGGTGATCGGGTCGATGGCCACGACCCCCAACATCGAGGGCTGGTACGCCCACCTGCAGAAGCCGAGCTTCAACCCGCCGAACTGGGCGTTTCCGGTCGCCTGGACGATCCTCGACCTGATGATCGTCGCCTCGGCCTGGCGGCTGCTCGGGGCGCGGCCCCGCACCGGACCGACCTCGCGCGGCTGGTGGCTGGCGGTCGCCGCCTTCGCGGCGCAACTCGTCCTCAACGCCACCTGGACGCCGGTGTTCTTTTCGGCCCACGCCATGGGCGCGGGCCTCGTCGTGGTGGTGGCGCTGCTCGTGATGATCCTGTGGACGATCCGGGCGAGCTGGCGCTACGACCGGATCGCCGCCTGGCTGCTGGTGCCCTACGCCGCCTGGGTCGCCTTCGCGACCCTTCTCAACGCGGCGCTCTGGCAGCTCAACTGAGCGCGGGCCGCCGCCTCATCCCATTTCCGGTTGATCACTTCGTGATGCGGAAATGGGCTTCGCTCAGGCGCCGCGCGGGCTCGGTGATACGGTTCCCGCTTTTGATCCAAGCGGAAACCGTATCAGGCCGCCGAGATGTCGACCTGGATGTTGCCGCGGGTGGCGTGGGAATAGGGGCAGACCACGTCGGCGCGCTTGACGAGGTCGGCGGCGACCTCGGGGTCGACGCCGGGCAGGGTCGCCTTGAGGGTCACCACGAGGCCGAAACCGGCGCCGTCGTCGCGCTGGCCGATGCCGACGGTGGACTCGACCTTGGCGTTGTCGGAGATCTTCACCTTGTCCTTGGCCGCCACGAACTTGATCGCGCCGAGAAAGCAGGCGGCGTAGCCGGCCGCGAACAGCTGCTCGGGGTTGGTGCCGTTGCCGCCGCCGCCGCCGAGCTCCTTCGGAGTGGAGAGGCCAACGCTGAGCGCGCCGTTGTCGGTGGCCGCGGAGCCTTCGCGGCCGCCGGTGGCATGGGCGTGGGCGGTATAGAGAGCCTTCATGTCGATCTCCTGGTTGTGCGCGGGGGCCGGCTGTCGCGTGGGACGGTGGCGTCGGTAAAAGGCCCGAGGGCGGCCTGCCGTTCCGCGCCGATGCGGTGACCGGACGCGCCGACCGCCGCCTTGCCTCAGAACCAGATTGTGCGCAATCGAGTTTGTTGCAAGGGGGCGCGTGCGCTCCACCGCGACGGCGTGCCCGTGCCAGGGACGGGTACCGTGGAACTCCGAACCCGGGTCGACGACGCGCCGAGCGAAACGGCGAGCCGTACCGGTCACGCACCCTCCCCGTCTTTCCGGGGCGCCGCGCAGGCGAACCCGGAACCTGGGGCCGCCGACGCTAGCCGTCTTGTACGCATGTGGTGGTCCTGGATTCCGGGCCCTGCTCCCCAGACCGGAATGATGGGAGCGTGGCCGTCTCGGCCGCACGCGATGACAGTCCGCTGGGTTCGGAACTCTGACACGATCCCCAACGGCGATCGGGTGAACCCGATTGGCCCGAACGATCCCCGCCCCTGGATTGTGCCGCATGCCGGATATCCCTAAGGTCCGGAATGAATGCAAAAAATCGCGGCGACATCGCCCGGCGGAACGGCGGATCATGACGGGCCGGCACACCATCGCAACGGCGCAGGACGCCCCCGCCGAGGCGCCCCCGGCCGGGGATGCCCAGCGGCTCGACGCGCAGCTCTGCTTTGCGGTCTATTCCGCCGCCCACGCTTTCGGACGCGCCTATCGCGCCCTGCTGACGCGCCACGACCTCACGTATCCACAATACCTCGTCCTGATGGTGCTGTGGGAAAGCGAGGGGCTGACCGTCAAGGAGATCGGCAACCGCCTCTTCCTCGATTCCGGCACGCTGACGCCCCTCCTCAAGCGGATGGAGGCGTCCGGCCACGTCCGCCGGGCCCGCGACCGCACCGACGAGCGTCAGGTCAGCATCTTCCTGACCGCCAAGGGCAGGGAACTCGAGGGCCGGCTCGACTGCATTCCCGCCAAGGCCGGCGGGATGAGCGGGATGAGCCCGGAGGCACGCCGCGACCTTCTCGACCTGCTCGTCGGGTTGCGCGGCTCCCTGCACGGCAGCCTCGAGTCCGAAGACCCCTGAGGACGCCGCCCCGGACCATGAAAAAAGCCGCCTCCGATCGATCGGAGACGGCTTCGACGTCCGGTCTCTGCACGCTTGGTCTCGGCACGTCGGTCCGGATCGAATGTCCGGCCGACGCGTCGAGGGCGGCGCTTACTTCATGGTGGCGAGGTAGGCGATCACGTCGGCGACCTTCTTCTCGTCCTTGAGGCCGGCATAGACCATCTTGGTGCCCTTCACCTTGTTGGCGGCGGGGCCGATCAGCCACTCCTTGAGGGTGGCCTCGTCCCAGGTCAGGCCCGAATCCTTGAGAGCGGCCGAATAGCTGTAGCCCTCGACGGAGGCGGCCTTGCGGCCCACGACGCCGGTGAGGTTGGGGCCGACGCCGTTCTTGCCGAAAGCGTGGCAAGCCTTGCAGGCCACGAATGCCTTCTCACCGGAGGCGGCATCCTGCGCCTGAGCCGACAGGGGAAGGAGCAGCGCGAAGGCGGCGCCGAGAATGAGATGACGCATCGATGTATTCCTCCATGTGCGGCAACCGCCGCTTGCTTATGGCCGACCGGCTTATGGCAGAGCTTGCCCGTTTGGAACAGGTCGAAACTGAGAACGCGGACCACCGGGATCCGGCGCCTGCGGCGAAAGGAAGCCCTCGCCGCCCCACGCCCGAAGTCCGCACCCGCTCGATAACCCTTTGGCGCCCGACAGGTTCGCTCTCGATGACGATCGGGGCAAAACCGCCGCGCACTTTCGCGCAACCTGCTTTAGGATGCCGATCAAGGTTCGGCTTCGCCTCGCCCTCGGACGCCCCGTTCTAGCCGGGCGATGATGAGCGAATGCTGAAGGACGGACCGTCGAGGAGCCCCCGAGGAGAACGCCCGATGACGATCGCCTTCCCCGTTCCCGATGCCGCCATCCTCGCCCGCCGCGACGCCATCGTCACCGGCCTGCGGCCCCTGGTGGCGGCCGAGGCGCTGATCGTAACCGAGGACGAGCGCCGCGCCTTCGAGACCGACGGGCTCACCGCCTACCGCCAGATGCCGCTGGCCGTGGTGCTGCCCTCCACCACCGCCGAGGTCTCGGCGGTGATGGCCTATTGCCACGCCCAGGGCGTACCGGTGGTGGCGCGGGGCGCCGGCACCTCCCTGGCCGGCGGGGCGATCGCGCAGGCCGACGCGGTGATCCTGGGCGTGGCCAAGATGAACCGCATCCTCGATGTGGACTACGCCGACCGTACCGCGCGGGTGGAGGCGGGCATCACCAACCTCGCCATCTCGGGTGCGGTCTCCCACGAGGGCTTCTTCTACGCCCCCGATCCGTCGAGCCAGCTCGCCTGCACCATCGCCGGCAACATCGCGATGAACTCGGGCGGGGCGCATTGCCTCAAGTACGGGGTCACCACCAACAACCTGCTGGGCGTCACCCTCGTCACCCACGACGGCACCGTGGTGGAGATCGGCGGCGCTCACCTCGACGCCGCCGGCTACGACCTGCTGGGCCTGGTGTGCGGGTCGGAGGGGCAGCTCGGCATCGTCACCGAGGCCACCGTGCGCATCCTGCGCGGGCCCGAGGGCGCCCGCCCGGCCCTGTTCGGCTTCTCCTCGGTGGAGGACGCCGGCGCCTGCACCGCGGCGATCATCGCGGCGGGCATCATCCCGGTGGCGATGGAATACATGGACCGCGAGGCGATCCTGATCACCGAGGATTTCGCCCAGGCCGGCTACCCGCGCGATGCCGAGGCGATGCTGATCATCGAGGTCGAGGGCTCGGACACCGAGTGCACCGACATGCTCGCGCGCATCGTCGCGATCGCCCGGGGCTTCAACCCCACGAGCTTCAAGGTCTCGCAGAGCGAGGCCGAGAGTGCGGCGATCTGGAAGGGCCGCAAGTCCGCCTTCGGCGCCACCGGCCGGATCTCCGACTACATCTGCATGGACGGTACCATCCCCACCGGGCAGCTGCCGCTGGTGCTCGAGCGGATCGGCGCGATCTGCGCCGGCCACGGCCTGCGCGTCGCCAACGTGTTCCATGCCGGCGACGGCAACCTGCACCCGCTGATCCTGTTCGACATCAACACGCCCGGCGAACTCCAGAAGGCGGAGGCCGCGGGCGACGCGATCCTCAAGCTCTGCGTCGAGGTCGGCGGTTGCCTCACCGGCGAGCACGGGGTCGGCATCGAGAAGCGCGACCTGATGCGGTTCCAGTACACCCAGGCCGACCTCGACCAGCAGATGCGGGTCAAGAACGTGTTCGACCCGCGCTGGCTGATGAACCCCGCCAAGGTGTTTCCCCTCGACAATCGCGTCGCGGCCTGAGCGGAAACGAAAAAGGCCCCGCGAAGGGATCGCGAGCGATCCGGTGGCGGGGCCGAGTGGTGGGACGGAGATCGGAAAGCTGTTGAGACTTGATCGCCGGCCGCTGTCGAAGCGCGCACCTTGGGAAGGAAGAGCACTCTGACGGGGATAATCGTTCCGCAGGCTATCCGTTCCGGCCGCAGTGCGACATCCGCTAAATCCCTTCGCGGGGGACGATTGCGCATCATGGTCAATATTTGCGGTGGACGGTGAGGCCGGCCCCTCTTTCCGGCGGCGGCGGCGAGGTCTTCCTGGCGTTCCTCAGGCTCGGGCTCACCGCCTTCGGCGGGCCGATCGCGCATCTGGGCTACTTCCGCACCGAGTTCGTGGAGCGCCGGCGCTGGCTCGACGAAGCGGCCTATGCCGATCTCGTGGCCCTGTGCCAGTTCCTGCCCGGCCCGGCCTCGAGCCAGGTCGGCCTCGCCATCGGCCTCCTGCGCGCCGGCCCGCTCGGGGCGCTGGCGGCCTTCACCGCCTTCACCCTCCCCTCGGCGCTGCTGCTGATCGCCTTCGCCTACGGGCTGACGGCACTCGGCGCGGGCCTCGGCGGCGGCTGGCTGCATGGCTTGAAGGCGGTGACCGTGGCGGTGGTGGCCCAGGCCGTGCTCGGGATGGCCCGCACCCTCGCCCCCGACCGGACGCGGGCGACGCTGGCCGTGGCGGCCATGATCCTCGCCCTGGCGCTGCCGGGGACGACGGGCCAGATCGGCGCCATCCTGCTCGGCGCCGCCCTCGGGTTCTTCCTGCCCGGCGCATCTCTCCTGCCCGGCGCCTCCCTCCTGCCTAGCACGCCGCCGGCGGCCACTGCGGAAGCGACCCGGACGCGCCTGAGCCGGACCACCGGGCTTGTCTCCCTCGGCCTCTACGCCCTCCTCCTGGCCGGGCTGCCCCTCGCCGCCGCCGCCGTCCCGAGCCAGGGCCTGTCCCTCGTCGATGCGTTCTACCGGGCCGGCGCCCTGGTGTTCGGCGGCGGCCACGTGGTGCTGCCCCTCCTCCAGGGCGCGGTGGTGCCGCCGGGCTGGATGAGCAACGACACCTTCCTGGCCGGCTACGGCGCCGCCCAGGCCGTGCCCGGCCCGCTGTTCACGTTCGCCGCCTATCTCGGCGCGGCGATGGGGCCGCAGCCCAACGGCTGGATCGGTGGCCTCCTGTGCCTCGGCGCGATCTTCCTGCCGGCGGTGCTGCTGGTGTTCGGCGCCCTGCCCTTCTGGGAGTCTCTACGGACCCGGCCGCTGGCGCGCCGCATCCTGGCAGGCGTCAACGCGGCCGTGGTGGGCGTGCTGCTCGCCGCCCTCTACGACCCGGTCTGGACCGGCGGCATCCGTGGGCCCGCCGACGTCGCGCTGGCGGCGAGCGCGTACCTCGCCCTCGTCGTGTGGCGGGCGCCGCCCTGGCTGGTGGTGATCGGCGGGGCCTTGGCGGGAGCGGGGGTGGGATGACGGCGGGCGAGGCCGCTCACGCCTCCACGCCGAACGGAATGCAGCGGAACGCGCCGTAGTCGCGCCGTGCCAGCCGTTCGGCGAGGGCGGGCAGGAACAGGTCGGCCTCCTGCGCCAGGCGCCAGGGCGGGTTGATCACGATGAGCCCGTTGCCGTTGAGCCGGGTCGGGTCGGGTTCGGACACCATCAGGTCGAGGCGCAGGGCGGGACGGGCGAGCGCGCGGTGGAGGTCGGCGACCATCCGGTCGACGAGGACCACGTCCTTGATCGGGTACCAGGCGAGGTAGGTGCCGGTCGGCCACTTGGCGACCGCCTTGAGGAGGGCCGCGCCGAGGCGGTCGATCTCGCCGAGTTCCTCGTAGGGCGGGTCGATCAGCACCACGCCGCGCCGCTCCGGCGGCGGGACCATGGCGTTGAGTGCCGTCCAGCCGTCGAGATGCATCACCTTGGTGCGTGAATCCTGGTTGTAGCGCGCCCGCAGCACCTCGGCGTCGGCGGGGTGCAACTCGACGAACACGCCCTGGTCGCCGGGCCGCAGGAACTCGCGGATCAGGGCGGGCGAGCCGGGATAGACCGACCCGCCGTGGCGGGCCTTCACCGCCGCCACCGCCGCCCGGTAGGGGGCGAGCAGGGCCTCGACCTCGCCTGAGAACGGCGCGTCGAGGCGGCCCCAGCCGTCGTGCCACTCGCCGGTGCGTCCGGCCTCGTCGCCGGTCAGGTCGTAGAAGCCCAGCCCCGCATGGGTGTCGATGGCCCGAAACGCGGTGGATTTGGCCTGGAGATGCACCAGCACCCGCGTCAGCACGAGGTGCTTGAGCACATCCGCGAAATTGCCGGCGTGGAAGGCGTGGCGGTAGTTCATGCGCCTACCGCGCCGCCTCGATCGTCACCTCGCCGGCCCGGCAGTTCCGGCGGGCGACCTCGGGGCACGGCGTGAAATCGCGAAGGTCCTTCGAGAAGCAGATGCGGACCTCCTGCAGCCGGCCGCGGGTGCAGGTGACGGACATCATGTCCGGGCGCAGGCCGCGGTTGGCCGCCACGAACTGGCGGGCGACCTCGATGGGGGCGGCGCGCCGCTCCTCGTTGGCGCTCTTGAAGGCGTCGGGGATGGTGACGGCCAGGCGCGCCTGCTTCGCCGCCTGGAAGTAGGCGGTCGGGTCGAGGCCCGAGCAGGTACCGTGCTTGCGCCACTCGTGCCGGGCCAGCCCCTCCGAGGGATAGACCTCGCCGGCGGCCTCGATCGCCTGGCGGGTCGGCGCGCGCACCACGCTCGAACAATCGGACGGGTAGCCGCGGGCGTATTGCGGCCACAGGCCGTGGACGACGAAGCCGAGGCCGCGCCCCGGCCGGCACTGGCCGTCGCCGTCCCGGCGCCCTCCCGTGCCCTCGCAATAGGCCGGCGACCACGACAGGGCGAGGACATAGAAGTCGAACGTGCCCGGCGTGCCGCCGCGGTCCTCGTTGAAGCCGCCGCCGAACCCCTGCGCCAGCGCCGGCCCCGTCAGGAGGACGGCTGCGGCCAGCGCGACGAGGCGCCTCAAGGCCGGGCTTCGCGGCAGGCGGTGGCGTAGGCGAAGGCGAGGTTGCGGTCGAGGCCGTGGACGCAGAACTCGACGCCGAAGCCCGCCCCGATCAGGCCGAGCCCCTCGCGCACCGAATAATCGACCTTGCGGCGGACTCCATCCGAGGTGGTGGCCACCGCCGAGCAGAACCGGCGCGGGTAAGTGTCGAGGCCCCAGGGCCGCCAGGCGGTACGCTCGACCCGGTCGTAGGACACGATGGTGAGCGAGGAGTTCCAGAACTTCGCCTCCTTCTCGGCGAACTGGGTCGCGACCTTCTCCAGGACGGCGGTGTCCTGGCAGCCGGGAATGTCGCCGTCGAAGGGAAACAGCCGCTCCTCGGCCGGGGTGATCTCCTCGCGGGCCGAGCGGGCGAGGGCCGGCTGGAGCGCGCCGGCCAGGGTCAGGCCGAGGGCGAAGGCGGTGAGAAGGGGATTCGGGCGCATGCCGGCGTCGTCCGCTGGAGGGCTTTTTCGGTTCCCCGGGACGATGGTCCCTACCGCCCCGCTGTCAAGCGCACGGCGGCGGGGCACCGCGTTTTGGCGACGGCCTGGGGTTTGGCGGGCACAGTGCGGCCATGGCACCACCGGGCATCGCCGTGACGGGCGCGAATCCGGGCAGCGGGGCTATTCCTTGATCGCGAAGCGCTGGCGGAACTCCACCGGGCCGCCGTTGTGGCTCAGATCGACCCGGTACTGACCGGGCGGCCAGCCGGTGTCGGGCTTGCTGACGCTGGACGAGACCAACGGACTCGCCCCCAGCGGGATCGCGACCGACGCGATCGTGAAGTTCGGCGGGGCGGCGGCGCCCGTCTTCTCCGCGACCCAGGTCGCCGTGAGGGTGTCGCCGGGCTTCACGCCGCGCACCTCGACGGCCACCAGGATCTTTGGGGTATCGCGGGCGAAGACCGCCTGAGGCGGAACGTCGCCGTCGCCCGGGAAGGTCATGGCCTGCGCGACGTGGGCGGAGGGGGTCGCGGCTGCGGGGGAAGCCCCCGCCGGGGCCGGTGCCGGTGGCGCCGCAGCCGCGACGACCGCCGCCGGCGCGCTGTCGCACCGCCGCAGCGACTCGTAGCCCTGCGGGAAGCCGGCGAGGTTGAAGTCCGCGTCGGCGCCGTCCAGCTTCAGGATCATCGTCTTGGCGGCCAGGAGGTTCGGCACGATGGTGGCCGGCAGCTCCGCGGTCAGGGTCTGGCCATCGCCCGTCCAGGCGGACTTCGCGATGGCGGTCGTCTTGTCGAGGACGAGGGGGACCCGGATCTTCTCGTTCTTGTCCCAGGTCCAGTGCTCGTAGACGAACGTCATCACGACCTTGTCGCCCGCCAGGGCGAAGACCAAGGCGTTCCCGGCGTTGTCGTCGGCCGGGTCCTTGTAGGACTTGCTCATCATGCAGGCCGGGCCGCGCGCCGCGCGCTCGATCTCCCAGCCCCCGGCCTTCTCGAAGGGGATTTCGCCCGCCGCCAGCGCCGGGCCGGCGAACAGGGCGAGGGCGGTGGCGGCGGCGACACGGCCGGACGCCCCGGTCGGGTTCGTCTTGGCCAACTCAACCGTCTTGGCCAACTCAACCGTCTTGGCCGACCGAGGTGACACCCGATGTCCCCGGGCGCCTGCCGTCTTCAACATCGCAAAGCTCCTGCTCGAAGCTTCAGCCATGCTTGAAACACGGAATCACCGTCAACGCACGAAGCGGGGCATGGACAATCCGATCGCCGGAATCCGTGGGATCGGCACGGATTGTCCGTCCGAACCGCGCCTGGAGGGCCTTATCTCTAGTAGATCGGCCCCGGCATCGCGCCGGGCGCGGCGAGCGGCAGCGGCTCGGCGAAGCCCGGGGCTGGTTCCTCGTAGGCGGCGATGGCCGGACGGCGCGGGGCCGGCGCGCGCGGCGGTGCGGCGGCGTAGGCCGACGGAGCCACGGGCGCGCGGGCGACCGGGTTGGGCGCGCGCGGCGCCTGCCGGGAGGACATCGGGCTGGCGCCGTAGGGGTCGTCCTCCTCGAGGTCGACCGGTCCCTGGGGCGGCGCCGGCTGGTAGGCCGGGGCGGGGCGGCGCGTGGCGGGGCGGACGCTGCCGTCGGCGCTCAGCTGCGGCTCGAACTTGAGGATCGGCTTGCAGACCCGGCGCAGGCCGCGCGGGTCGTGGCGGGCGAGATCCACGTGGATGTGGTCGTAGTGGAACATGTCCGAACCCGGCGCCAGCACGGTCGAGAAGCGCTGGCAGGCCCCGTAGAAGACCTCGCGCAGGAACCCCTGTTCGGCCTGCGTGCCGCGCCAGCCGCCCTTGACGGTGATGACGTAGCCGTCGGCGAGCTTGAACGACATGATGTCGAGCGCATTGCCGAACGAATGCTCGGAGAGCTTGGCGCCGACCTGGTTGTTGCGGCCGCGGCAGGCGTAGGAGCCGGCGTTGATCTCGGCCACCGGCTGCCCGAAGTACAGGCTGGCGGCGGGCTGGATGGTGTCGGCGAGCCAGGCCTCGGCCTCGGCGATCGCCGGGCAGGCCAGCGTCATGCGCTGCTTGAGCGCCACCGAGCCCTTGCCCAGCCGCGTCACCCGGAACGGCTGCTGCATGCCGCAGGTGCCCGGCCCCTCGATCGCCTTGGCGGGGGTGACGAACTCGGTCTGTTCCACGAGCTTCTTGGCGAGGCAGGCCTGTTCGGCCTGGTCGCGCCAGGGCTCGCGCTGCTCGAACTTGTTGAGCGCACAGCCGGTGAGCCCCGCGCCAGACAGCGCAAGGGCGGAAAACGCGAGAACGCTACGCCACATGACGGAGACAATGCGAGCGATCGCGTAAACGGGGCGTCAACGCTGACAGCCGGTCGCCGCGCTGCCTGTGGACGGCTGTTGACAGATCGTGCGCGGCGCAACACGGGAGGGGCCATGCTGTCCCTCGTCGATCTGCGCACCCGCATCGCCTCCGGCGCCCTCTCGCCGCAGGCCGCCGTCGCCCTGTGCCAGGAGGCGATCGCCGCCCGCGAAGCGGAGGTCGGCGCTTTGGTGCGCCACCTGCCCGATCCGGTGGTGGCCGCCTCCGGCCCGCTGGCCGGCATCGCGGTGGGGATCAAGGACATCATCGACACCGCCGACATGCCCACCGAGATGGGCTCGGCCATCTACGCCGGCTGGCGGCCCAAGGCCGATGCCGCCATCGTCTCGCGGCTGCGCGCGCTCGGCGCCGTTCCGCTCGCCAAGACCACCACCTGCCCCTTCGCCGGCCTCGACCCGACCGGCACCCGCAACCCGCGCGACCTGCGCCATACCCCCGGCGGCTCCTCGGCCGGCTCGGCGGCGGCGGTGGCCGCCGGCATGCTGCCCCTGGCACTGGGCACCCAGACCGGCGGCTCGGTGATCCGCCCGGCCGCCTATTGCGGGATCGCGGCGGTCAAGCCGTCGTTCCGGCTGCTGCCGATGGTCGGCGTCAAGACCTTCTCCTGGGCGCTCGATACGCTCGGCCTGTTCGGGGCCGGCGTGCGCGACGTCGCCCATGCCTTGGCGCTCCTGGCCGACCGCCCCGAGATCGATCTCCCGCAAGCCCCCGGCGCGCCGCGCATCGGCGTGGTGCGCCAGGCGTTCGCCGGCACCGCCGAGGCGGACGCCTACGACGCCCTCGCCGCGGCCGTGCGCGCCGCCGAGGCCGCCGGGGCGAGCGTGCGCGACCTGGCCCTGCCGGATGTCCTGGCGGAGGCCTTCGCCGCCCACGGGATCGTGCAGGATGTCGAGGCGCGTCAGGCGCTGGCCTGGGAATACGCCCACCATCGCGCCGCCCTGGGGCCGATGCTGGGGCCGCAGCTCGATGCGGCGCAAGGGATCGGCGCCGCCGACTACGACCGGGCCCGCCGCAGCGCCCATCGCGGCCGGCGCGCCCTCAAGGACGTGTTCGGCGAGGTCGACGTGCTGCTCACCCTCTCCGCGCCGGGCCGCGCCCCGGCCGGGTTGACCAGCACCGGCGCCTCCACCTTCAATCGCCTCTGGACCCTGATGGGCGTGCCCTGCGTCACCGTCCCGGTGCCGGGGCCGGGCCTGCCGCTCGGCGTCCAGGTCATAGCCCGCTTCGGCGACGACGGCCGGGCGCTGTCGGCGGCGGCGATGATCGAGGCGGCGCTGGCCGCCTGACCGCGGGGCGGTCCGGGGAAGGAGCACCATGTCCGCCGAGACCCTCCTCGCCTTTGCCGGGACCTGCTTCCTGATCGAGGTGACGCCGGGGCCGAACATGGCCTATCTCGCCGTGCTGAGCGCGGGCAGCGGGCGGCGGGCCGGGTTCGCCGCCACCGCCGGAATCGCCCTGGGGCTCCTGGCGGTGGGGTCGGCGGCCGCCTTCGGCCTCGCCTCGCTGATCGCCGGTTCGCCCCTCGCCTACGAGGCCCTGCGCTGGGGCGGTGTCGCCTACCTGCTGTGGCTGGCCTGGGACGGCTGGCGCGACGCCGAGACCTCGGCGGTCGAGACCGAAGCCCCGTTGGCGGACATCCGCTATTTCCGCCGCGGCCTCGTGACGAACCTCCTCAATCCGAAGGCGGCGGTGTTCTACGTCGCGGTGCTCCCGAGCTTCGTCGACGCAGGCGCACCGGTCCTGCGCCAGACCCTGGTCCTGTCCGTCGTCTATGTCGCCATCGCCACCGCCATCCACGCCGGCATCGTCGCCCTGGCGGGGATCGCCCGGCCGTTCCTCGAAGACCCGGCCCGCAACCGCGTCCTGCGGCGCACCCTGTCCCTCGCGCTCGCCGCGATCGCCCTCTGGTTCGCCTACAGCACGCGACGCTGACCGGGCCTTTCGCGATGCCGGATGAGGCAAGCGCCGCCCCCCGAAGCGGGTGCCGTTTTCGGGGCGGATGGCATAGATCGACCCCTCCCGCGTCCCGCTGCCGGGGCGCCTCCCCTCTCGCCGGATGGACCGGATCTCCGATGCCACCCTGGAAACGCGCCGTCGCCCGGGCCTTCGACCGCGCCGAGGACTACGAATCCGCCGCGGCGATCCAGCCCGTGGCCGCCGCCGGCCTCGCCCGCTCCATCGCGGCCGAGACCCTCGCACCGGCCCCGCGCGTCCTCGAGATCGGCTGCGGCACCGGCCTCCTGACGCGGGCCTTGCGGGAAACGCTGCCGGATGCCGCGATGGTGGTGTCCGACATCGCCCCCGCCATGGTCGCGCGCTGCCGCACCCGCATGGGCCAGGGGTTCGCGGGGCGCTTCCTCGTGATGGACGCCGAAGCGCCGTGCCTCTCGCCCGGCTTCGACCTCGTCGCCTCCAACCTCGCCGCGCAATGGTTCGAGGATCTGCCCGCGACCCTGGCGGGGCTCGCGGGCCTCCTCGCCCCCGGCGGCCTCCTGGCGGTGACGACGCTGGCCGCCGGCACCTTTCGCGAGTGGGCCGATGCGCATGCGGCGGTCGGCCTGGTGCCGGGAACGCCGGCCTATCCCGAGGTGTCGGAACTGCGCGCAATGTCGTTCGCCGGCTGCACCACCCGCGTGAGCGTCGCCCCCCTCGTCGAGGCCCATGGGGACGGCCGCGCCTTCCTGCGGTCGTTGCGCGCCATCGGCGCCGGTACGCCGGCCGGACGCCGCGCCCTCTCGCCGGGCGCTTTGCGAAGGGTGTTGCAGGTCTTCGAGGCGGGCGGCGCCAGCGTCACCTATGCGGTCGCCGCCTGCCTGATCCGGCGGGACTGAGCGGAACCGGCCTGCGACGACTTTCCTGTGAAGAAATATTCCTTCCTCGGATTGACCGGCGACAACCGGCGGGCTTAGGGTTTCGGCGACGGCAGCGAGCCGGTGTTCGAAAAAAAAAGCCCCCTCCCGATGTGCGGCATCGTCGGCCTCTTTCTCAAGGACCCGGACCTGGAGCCGCGGCTCGGCGCCCTGATGGCGGGCATGCTCGGCACCATGACCGACCGCGGCCCCGACAGCGCCGGTTTCGCGGTCTACGGCGCCCCGGCGGAGGGCGCCAAGATCACGCTTCGCGGTCCCGATGCCGCCGGCCTGGAGGCGGCTGTCGCCGCCCTGCAGGCAGCCCTCGGCCTCACCCTCGCATCGCAGGCGCGCGACACCCACACGGTGCTGGTGGCACCGGAGGGGCGGGAGGGCGAGATCAGGGCCTGGCTCGCCGCCCATCCGGGCATCGACGTGGTCGGCTCGGGGCAACGCATGGAGATCTACAAGGAGGTCGGCCTGCCGGCCGAGGTCGCGCGGCGGTTCTCCCTGTCGGCGATGGCGGGCACCCACGGCATCGGCCACACCCGCATGGCCACCGAGAGCGCGGTGACGACGAACGGTGCCCACCCCTTCTCCACCGGCCCGGACCAGTGCCTCGTCCACAACGGCTCGCTCTCCAACCACAACGCCCTGCGCCGGAGCCTGCGCCGCGAGGGCCTGACCTTCGCCACCGACAACGACTCCGAGGTGGCGGCCGGCTATCTGACCTGGCGGATGCGCGAGGGCGCTTCGCTGAAAGGGGCCCTGGAGGCGAGCCTGTCGGACCTCGACGGGTTCTTCACCTTCGTGGTGGGCACGCAGGACGGGTTCGCGGTGCTGCGCGACCCCATCGCCTGCAAGCCAGCGATCATGGCCGAGACCGACGCCTGGGTCGCCTTCGGCTCCGAATACCGGGCGTTGGTCGGCCTGCCCGGCATCGAGGGCGCCCGCGTGTTCGAGCCCGAGCCCGCCACCGTCTATGCCTGGGAGCGAGGGTGAGGAATGAGCAGGATGGAACCCAAAAACCGCGCCTCACTTTTTGGCATCCTGCTCTGATGCCCCTGGTGAACTTGCGCGAAACGACGCTGCGCGACCTCAACCGCAGCCTCCACGCACTGCCTCCCGACACCAACGAGACGCATTGGACCGTGCGCCACCCCGACGGCCGCCACGCCGTCGCGGCCGGCCTCGACCGGGCCATCGCCGTCGAGATCGAGGGGCACGTCGGCTATTACTGCGCGGGCATGAACGCCCTGGCGCAGGTGGTCGTCCACGGCAACGCCGGGGTCGGGGTCGCCGAGAACATGATGTCGGGCCGCGTCCACGTGCGCGGCGATGCCAGCCAGGCGGCCGGCGCCACCGCGCACGGCGGACTGCTGGTGGTGGACGGCAACGCCGCGGCCCGCTGCGGCATCTCGATGAAGGGCGTCGACATCGTCGTGAAGGGCTCGGTCGGCCACATGTCGGCCTTCATGGCGCAGTCGGGCACCCTGACGGTGCTGGGGGACGCGGGCGAGGCGCTGGGCGATTCGCTCTACGAGGCCCGGCTCTACGTGCGCGGCGCGGTGACGAGCCTCGGGGCCGATTGCATCGAGAAGGCGATGCGCGACGAGCACCGGGCGGAGCTCGCCGGAAAGCTGGCCGCGGCGGGGCTCGCGGGCGAGGTCGATCCGGCCGAATTCCGCCGCTACGGCTCGGCCAGGCGCCTCTACCACTTCACCGTCGACAACGCGGGAGCCTATTGATGAGCGAGCCGCCCCGCACCCGGCCGCGCCTGTCGGCGACCTTCACCCCCGACGTGATGGCCGAGATCCGCCGCGCGGCGGCCACCGGCATCTACGACATCCGCGGAGCGGGGGCCAAGCGCAAGCTGCCGCATTTCGACGACCTGCTGTTCCTCGGCGCCTCCATGAGCCGCTATCCCCTGGAGGGCTACCGCGAGCGCTGCGACACGCAGGTGGTGATGGGCGCGCGTTTCGCCGAGAACCCCATCACCCTGAAGACGCCGATCACCATCGCCGGCATGAGCTTCGGCTCGCTCTCGGGCCAGGCCAAGGAGGCCTTGGGGCGCGGCGCGACCCTGGCGGGCACCACCACCACCACCGGCGACGGCGGCATGACCGACGAGGAGCGCGGCCACTCGCAGACACTCGTCTACCAGTACCTGCCGTCGCGCTACGGCATGAACCCGGTGGACCTGCGCCGGGCCGACGCCATCGAGATCGTCATCGGCCAGGGCGCCAAGCCCGGCGGCGGCGGCATGCTGCTCGGCCAGAAGATCACCGACCGGGTGGCGGGCATGCGCAACCTGCCGCCGGGCATCGACCAGCGTTCCGCCTGCCGCCACCCGGACTGGACCGGGCCGGACGATCTCGCCATCAAGATCGAGGAACTGCGCGAGATCACCGACTGGCGGACGCCGATCTACGTCAAGGTCGGCGCGAGCCGGCCCTATTACGACACGGCGCTGGCGGCCAAGGCCGGGGCCGACGTGGTGGTGCTCGACGGCATGCAGGGCGGCACCGCCGCGACCCAGGACGTCTTCATCGAGAACGTCGGCCTGCCCATCCTCGCCGCCATCCGCCCGGCGGTGGAGGCGCTGCAGGACCTCGGCCTCCACCGCACGGTGCAGCTCGTGGTCTCGGGCGGCATCCGCTCGGGCGCGGACGTGGCCAAGGCCCTGGCGCTGGGCGCCGACGCCGTGGCGATCGGCACCGCCGCCCTCATCGCGCTGGGCGACAACGACCCGGCCTACGAGGACGAATACCGGGCGCTCGGCACCACCGCCGGCGCCTACGACGACTGGCACGAGGGCAACGACCCGGCCGGGATCACGACGCAGCGCCCCGAGCTCGCCAGCCGCCTCGACCCGGTGCTCGGCGGCCGGCGGCTCGCCAACTACCTCGCGGTGATGACGCTGGAGGCCCAGACCATCGCCCGCGCCTGCGGCAAGAGCCACCTCCACAACCTCGAACCGGAGGACCTGGTGGCGCTGACCATCGAAGCGGCGGCGATGGCACGGGTCCCGCTTGCGGGGACGGACTGGGTGCCGGGCAGGGGGTTCTAGAACCCTCCGCTTCTGCGGGGGAGGGTCGATGCGCCTGGATCAGGAGAGGACATTGCGATGACGCCGGACCTCGAAGCCGTCGCCCGGGAGCGGGGCATCCGCTATTTCCTGATCTCCTACACCGACCTGTTCGGCACCCAGCGCGCCAAGCTGGTGCCGGCCAGCGCCATCGGGGGGATGATGCGGGACGGGGCGGGGTTCGCCGGCTTCGCCTCCTGGCTCGACATGACGCCGGCCGACCCGGACGTCTTCGCGAGGCCCGACCCGGACGGGCTGATCCAGCTGCCCTGGAAGCCGGAGGTCGGCTGGCTGCCCGCCGACCTGTCCATGGCGGGCGAGGCCGTCGCGCAGGGGCCGCGCAACCTCCTCAAGGCCCTGGTCGCCCGGGCGGCCGAGGACGGCCTGCGCATGAAGACCGGCGTCGAATGCGAGTTCTTCCTGATCACGCCTGACGGCCTGTCGCCCGCCGACACCGCCGACCGCCAGGCCAAGCCCTGCTACGACCAATCGGCCCTGATGCGCCGCTACGACGTCATCACCGAGATCTGCGACGCCATGCTGTCGCTCGGCTGGGCGCCCTACCAGAACGACCACGAGGACGCCAACGGCCAGTTCGAGATGAACTGGGCCTACGACGACGCCCTCGTCACCGCCGACCGGCACGCCTTCTTCAAGTTCATGGCCCGCTCCATCGCGGAGAAGCACGGCCTGCGCGCCACCTTCATGCCGAAACCCTTCGCGGACCTGACGGGCTCGGGCTGCCACGCCCATGTCTCGCTCTGGCGCGGGGACACCAACGTCTTCTCCGATCCGGACCGTGCGCTCGGCCTGTCGCAGGTGGGCACCCACTTCATCGGCGGCGTGATGCATGCGGCCCAGGGGCTCGCGGCACTGACCAACCCCACCGTGAATTCCTACAAGCGGCTGAATGCGGCGACCACGACCTCCGGCTCGACCTGGTCGCCCAACACCGTGACCTACGGCGGCAACAACCGCACCCACATGATCCGCATCCCCGACGGCGGCCGCTTCGAGTTCCGCCTCGCCGACGGGGCCGCCAACCCCTACCTGCTCCAGGCGGGGCTGCTGGCCGCCGGCCTCGACGGGATGCGCCGCGCGCGCGACCCGGGCCCGCCGCTCGACATCAACATGTACACCCACGGCCATACCCTGGAGGGGGTGGCGCGGCTGCCGCTCAACCTCCTCGACGCCCTGCGGGCGCTGGCGTCCGACCCGGTCCTGTGCGAGGCGCTCGGGCCGTTCGTGCCGTCCTACGTCAAGCTCAAGACCCAGGAATGGGAGGCCTACGCCCGCCACCTGACCCAGTGGGAGCGCGACACCACCCTCGACTGCTGACGCCCTTCGCCCGGCCGGGACCGCTCAGCGCTTCTGGTTGCCCCACCGGTCGAAGATCTCGCGGCGGTCGCGCGCGCCACCGTCGGGACGCGCGAACGGTCGCTGCGCCCGGAACCGGTCCCTGTCGCGGGACTCCAGCCGCGCCGCACCGCATCGGGAGATCGAACAGGCGAAGCGCACCCCCGGATTGGAAGCCCGGTAGCAGGCCTGGCCGGCCCAGCCCGACATGCCCTGCCAGCCGTAGCAGCGCATGCAGGTCTGGCCATAGGGAGCCTCGTTGCAGTTGGGCGCGGCCGAAGCCGTGGAGGCCGCCAGGATGCCGACGGTAGCCAGCAGGATGGCCAGCACCATGGCCAAGTCGGCGCGTTTCGCTCGCATGATCGGTCCTCCCAGTCACGGGGCCCGGCGTCGCGGCGCAAAGGGACCGGACCGTGCCGACATCCTCCTGCCTGAAGCCCCGGCATGGCCGCCAGGCGCGATCCGTGTATTCGGCGGTCAATTCCGAGATTTCGCCGGCACGGATTCAATATCGGTATCAGCAAAAATCATGCGCTCGTTGTCGCAGCGGCGCAAACGATTTCGCGGGGCACCGGCAAAAACAAGATTGTCTTCGCGAGGGACAGGAAGGAGGCTGCCGGGACGGCTGTGAGGCCCCTAACCGCCGGCCTTGGTGTCCTCGCCCGCCCCCTCGACGGTGCAGGACACCGCCTGGACGGCGGCGTTGGCGGCGGCGCGCTGGCTGGGCAGGTCGGCGATCACCCGGACCACGACGAACCCCCTGGTGTTGGGCGCGACCACCCGCACGTCGCGGCTGACCTCGTTCTCGTCCTCGTTGGCCAAGGCCTCGTCGAACTGGCGCCGGGTCAGGATCACGAGGTCGAGGGCGCCGCGCACCGCCGCCTGGTCGGTGACGGCATAGAAGGCGCCCCGGCGCCCGTGGACCGCCACGGACATCATCAGCGGCCCGGTGCGCGCCGCCACCCGCAGGGGCCCGTCGGCGAGGTCGTAGGGGCACAGCCCCACCGCCACCACGGGATCGGGGATCGGCAGCCACGCCTCGGCCGCCGGCGGCGTGTCGCCGGTGGCGAGGGCGAAGATCCGCATGCCGCCCTCGCCGCCCTGGCCGGCACGCGCCCGCGACAGCGCGTCGGATTCCGACAGGCTCGGGATCGCCAGCACCACGACGATGTGGACGAGCCCGGCCAGCACCAGGCCGCAGGCGGTGGCGAGCCACAGGCGGCCGCGCCGGCTCATGCCGAAATCCTCGCCGATATCCTCGCCGGTGTCGCCCCCGGAGGGCTTTCTCGCGCTCACGGACGGCACCCCGTCCGGCGGATCTCGGGCAGGGCCGACCGGTCGAGGGTGCCCGCGCTGGCGGCCACGGGGGTGTCGTAGAGGCGCAGCGCCAGGCGCACCGGCCCGCTCGCACGCGGCATCGGCAGCCAGTTGCCGGGCTGGACCTCCGGCGCCAGGGCGATGACGAAGTGGCCGTCCGCCTCGCGCAGGATCTCGGTGGAGGTGAAGCCTTCGCGCAGGAGCGGAGCATCGGCGGGCCTCGGCCCGCGCCCGGCCACCGTCAGCGTCCAGGCGCGGGCCGGGGGGGTGGTGCCGGCCACGGCGTAGGTGCAGCCGGCGTCGATGGCGCGGCCGTCGGCGTCCTGCGAGGCGGTGAGGAGCAGGCCCTCGCCGACGCCCAGCGGGATCTCGCCGCGCCGCGCGTTCACCGCCCGGGTGTAGGGATCGGCGCCCACCGCCCCGGCCCGGGGCCATGCGGTCCAGGACCCGGCCACGACCCCGCCGAAGGGATAGCCGCCGCGGGTGGCGTAATCGGCGCTGGCAAGGCCCAGCCCCGCCCCCAGCGCCAAGGCGTAGACGAACAGGCCGACGTTCGAGGTCCGGCGCAGGAGGGAGCGGGCGCGTTCGGCCAGCGGCCGGCCACGCCCCGCGATCGTGGCCATCTCAGCCAGCCTGCTCACCAACGGCGCCTTCCTCGTCCCCAGGGTCTCCGGCGACCCGGTCGCCCCCTCATGGACCGGTCCGGCGGCGCTGTCACGGCATCCCGATGCGGCCGGAGACCGGGCGGGCGCCCTCGGCCAGCGGCGTCACCGGCTCGAAGCCGGCGCGGGGCGAGGGCCGCGCCTCCACGGTGCGGAACAGGCCGTTGAGGCCGCCGATGACCTCGAACGAGCGCCGCGACAGCTTGCCGGCGGCACTGGCCGCGGCGTTGACGGGGGCGGCGGCCGCGTCGACGCTCGCCTGCAGGGCGGGCCGGCCCGGCTCCTTCACGCCCGGCAGGGGCTTGAGCTCGATGCCCTTGTGGGCGCTCTCCATCACCTCGCGCCAGGTCATGGCCGGCAGGGAGCCGCCGGTCATCTTGTTGGTGGAGGTGGAATCGTCGTTGCCGAACCAGACCGCGCCGACGAAGTTGCCGGTGTAGGCCACGAACCAGGCGTCCTTGTAGGCGTTGGTGGTGCCGGACTTGCCCGCGACCTTGATGCCCTCGAGCTGGGCGCGCTTGCCGGTGCCCTCCTCCACCACCTTGTTGAGCATGAAGTTCATGTCGGCCACCACCTGGGTCGACAGGATCTGCTCGGGCTTCTCGTCGGCGTGCCGGTAGATGATCTCGCCGGCCGAGTTCTTCACCTCCATCGCCGCGTAGGGCTTGGCCTTGCGCCCGCCGTTGGCGAACACGGCATAGGCCGCGGCCTGGTCGATCACGTTGACCTCGGCCGAGCCGATCGGCAGCGACACCGTGTCGATGAGCGGCGTGGTGATGCCCATGCGGTGGGCGAGATCGATGATCTTGGCGCGCCCGGCCTTGGCCGCGTTGGCCTGGTGGCTGATGCCAAGCGCCTTGCCCAGCGCGATGGAGATCTGGATCGGGATGGTGTTGATCGATTTGGCCACCGCCACCGTGAGGTTGGTGGCGCCCGAGAACGAGCGGCCGTAGTTCTGCGGGCACCAGTTGCCGATGCAGATCGGCGCGTCGACCACCCGGGTCTCGGGCCGGTACAGGCCGGCGGCGAGACCCGCGGCATAGACGTAGGGCTTGAACGACGAGCCGGGCTGGCGCAGCGCGTCGGTGGCGCGGTTGAACTGGCTCTGGCCGTAGTCGGAGCCGCCGACCATCGCCCGCAGGGCGCCGTCGGGGTCGAGGATGACCATGGCGGCTTCCTCGACCTCGTACTGGTCGCCGTACTGGCGCAGGGTGTTCTCCACCGCCTGGTCGGCGCGCTTCTGGATGGCGAGGTCGAGGGGCGTCTTGACGGTGAGCACGCGGTCGCTGCGCAGGCGGCCCGCGTCGGCCATGCCCTTGATCTCGCCGAAGGCCCAATCGAGGTAGTAGTCGGCGGTGATGTCGCGGGTCCGCGTCACCGGGGTGGCCGGGTTGCGCAGCGCCGTCTGGATCTGGCCCTCGGTGAGGAAGCCCGCCTCGACCATGTTGTGGAGCACGTCGACGGCCCGCGCGCGGGCGGCGGGCAGGTTGACGTGGGGGGCGTATTTCGTGGGCGCCTTGAACAGGCCGGCCAGCATCGCGGCCTCGGCGAGGCTGATGTCCTTGAGCCGCTTGCCGAAATAATAATCCGCCGCCGCCACGGCGCCGAAGGTGCCGCCACCCATGTAGGCGCGGTCGAGGTAGAGCTTGAGGATCTCGTTCTTGGTCAGGTGGCATTCGAGCCAGAGCGCCAGGAACGCCTCGTTGATCTTGCGCTCCAGGGAGCGCTCGTTCGACAGGAACAGGTTCTTGGCGAGCTGCTGCGTGATCGAGGAGCCGCCCTGCGTCGAGCCGCCGCCGCGCGAGTTCGAGACCAGGGCGCGGGCGGTGCCGATGGGGTCGATGCCCCAATGCTCGTAGAAGCGCCGGTCCTCGGTGGAGACCAGGGCCTTGATCATCGTGTCGGGGAAGTCGTCGAGCTTGAGCGAATCGTCGTGCTTGATGCCGCGGCGCCCGACCTCGGTGCCGTAGCGGTCGAGGAAGGTGACGGCGAGGTCCTGGGTCTTGAGCCAGTTGTCGCTGGTGAGGTTGAAGGCCGGCTGCGCCAGGGCGAGCATGGCGATGGCACCGCCCGTGCCAAGGGTCATCGCCTCGCTGGTGAGATCGAGGACGCCGCGCTTCCAGCCGCGCACGGAAAACACGTTCATGCGCCGGAAGAAGGTCTCGTACCCCTCCCCTGCCGAACGGCCGCTCTCGTAGAGGCTGGCGTTCACCCAGGCGTCGAAGGCCAGCGCCCCTCGCTTGATCCGGGTCAGCAATGCGGTGGCAGGGGGCAGGCGCACGACGTCTCTCGTCCTCGGTCACCGCGACGGCGACCCGGTCCGACGGACCGGGTCGTGCCGCCCACCATTCATGCCGGAACAACGCGACCGGCGCAGCTCCGGTCCATCGCCGCGCCCCGGCAATCTTTCATTAACATTGATCCGCGATTGGGGCGCGGCAAAGACGGCGGCGTGGCTTTCCCAGGCGGGGCCGCCTGGCGGAGCGCGGGCTCCGTCCGCGATGAGGCGTAGGACTTCGGGTCGAAACCGGCTAGCGTCCGCCGATCATGGGCTGGCAGTGTCAGGCGCCGATGACAGAGAGCCTCGATGCTCCCGCCTTCCTGCCGGAGGCCCGCCCATGCCCGATCACCCGTTCCCGCGGGCGCTGCCGGAGGCGCATCGCTACCGCGCGCTCCTGCTCGACATGGGCGGACACGTCATCCGCGTCCGCATGTTCGCGGCCGGCGACGACGAGGAAGCGTTCGGGATCACGCGCACCATGCTCGACGGGCGGGTGCTGGAGCTCTGGGACGGCCCGCGCTTCGTTCGGAGGTTCGGGTCGGTCGAGCCCTGAGCCAAGCCCCGCGGCAGGCGCGAGGCGACCGATCGGGCCGTGATCGCCATCGGGCGGGCACGGTTGGGCGGGTACGGTTGGGGTGGAGCCCGTGCCGGGGCTACATCCAGGTCCCGTCGTTGATCCGCGACCTGATCGGGTGCTGGTCCGCGAGGAAGTGGGCGTGGGAGATGCCCGCCGCCAGAGCGATGGCGGCGGAGGCATACGAACTTGCGGAGCGGTAGGGGTGATACCCCGCGGTCGTCACCGCCCACCGGAAGCGGTCCCTCTCGCTGCGGCATGCGAAGACGGCCACGCTGTGGTCGGGGAGTGTGGGGATCTGCATGCCCCCACCATGCCACGGCGGTCGACCACCACCAACCGCGTCCCACGACGCCCATCGCCGGCCGGGGCCTCGAACGGATCCGGCCGCGCCGATGGCAACGCTTGCTCTGGCCTGCGCCATGCGGCAGGAGGGCGAGAGTCGGCCGATCGCCGATCTCCCTCCTGTGACCCTCAAGGTGGCGCCGATGCGCATCCGCACGGCCGCGCGCGCCGAGACCACTCCCGCCGGGCAGGCGAGCGATCCGGCCTCCGCGCCGTTCTGGAAGCGCAAGAGCCTGGAGGCGATGACGCCGTCCGAATGGGAGAGCCTGTGCGACGGCTGCGGCCGCTGCTGCCTCCTCAAGCTCGAGGACGACGACACCGGCGAGGTCTACCCCACCGACGTCGGCTGCACCCTCCTCGACGCCCACGCCTGCCGCTGCAGCGACTACAGGAACCGGCAGAAGCGGGTGCCCGACTGCGTGCGCCTGACGCCGGAGGCGGTGCGCACCATCCCCTGGCTGCCGCCGACCTGCGCCTACCGCCTCCTGCGGGAGGGCCGCGACCTCTACGACTGGCACCCCCTCGTCACCGGCCGGGCCGCCAGCGTCCACGAGGCCGGCATCTCGGTGCGCGGCCGGGTCTCGGGCAACGAGGAGGAGTTCACCACCGACGAACTGCTCGACCGCATCGTCACCTGGCCGGGCCGGACGCCCGAGACCGAGGACCCGGACGAGGACGCCTGATCGTCTTTGCCCAAGTTAAGATGCGGCCCGCCTGAGGAACCCGGCAATCTCCACCCCGTTGCCCTAGCGACGATACGGACTGGATCGCGATCCAAATCCGATCAAGCTCAAGCATACAGGGTCGACACCATGGGTATTTTCTCCAAGCCGATCAAGACGCTCGACGATTTGTTCACGCACATGCTGCAGGACATCTATTACGCGGAGCAGCAGATCACCAAGTCGCTACCGAAGATGATCGACAAGGCCACCAACGCGCAGCTCAAGAGCGGCTTCGAGCTCCACCTGCGCGAGACGGAAGCCCAGATCGGCCGCCTCGACCAGGTGTTCGCCAAGCTCGGCAAGACGGCCAAGGGCGTCGATTGCGCCGCCATCGACGGCATCATCGCCGAGACCAAGGAGATCATGGGCGACGTCGACGATCCGCAGGTGCTCGATGCGGCCCTGATCGCCGGCGCGCAGGCGGTGGAGCACTACGAGATCACCCGCTACGGGACGCTGGTCGCCTTCGCCAAGCAGCTCGGCCACCACGAGGTCGTCGGCCTGTTGCAGCAGACCCTGGACGAGGAGCGTGCCACCGACACGGTGCTCACCACCCTCGCCGAAGGCAGCGTCAACAGCCGCGCCGCCGCCTGAGGACCAACCCCCAAGACTGAAGCTCCAAGACTGAAGCGCTGATGTCGAAGATCTGTGGCGAAGATCCGCCGCAGCGCGATCGCCCGGGACCGTCAAGCGGGTCCCGGGTGTCGTCGCGTCAGCGCCCCGCGAGGAGGCGGCCGCCGGCCAGGGTGTTGGCGCAGATGACGGCGCCGACCACCACGAGATGGATGGCGAGGTCGGTGAGCGTCGCGTCGTGGGGATGGAACGGGATCAGCAGCACGGCCGCCGCCGCGGCCGCCGCGAGCCCCCCCAAGGCGGCGGTGAGGTTGGGCCGCAGCGGGCAGGCCCGGCGCAGCATCAGCACGAGGGCGAGCGACAGCGGCGCCGAGGCGCACAGCAGGAACACGAGGCAGCCGCCCATCTCGTGGGCGTCGGCGACTTCGATGCCGGTCACCGTCCAAGAGCGCAGGCAACCGACGCCGCTGGCGCCGATCCAGACAACGGCCGGCCCCAGCGGCAGCAGCGCCCATGCGGGGTTGCGGCCCGGCACGCTGGTGTGGAAGGCGGCGACGGCCGCCGTCAGCGCGGTGAGCAGGGCGCCGAGCGCGGCGAGCCCGAGGTCCGGCACCGCCATGCGCACCCTGAGTCCGTCGAGGTCGGCGAGCGGCATCAGGACGAGGCCGACCGCCAGTGCCGCGCCGAGCCAGGACGACGCCCGCAGCCACGGGGCGGGCAGGCGCCGGACAGGCGCGAGCCGGCCGGTCAGATCCTCGACGAGATCGTCGTGACCGTCCCGACCGACGCGGGTCATGTTCCGCGTGTCAGACATCGGTCCCTCCTCTGGTGCCCGACAACGTCCCGCGCAGGGCCTTCAAGGCCCGGTGCAGGTTGACCTTGAGCGCGCCCTTGCTGCGCCCGGTGATGGCCGCGGCCTCCTCCAGGGACCGCTCCTGGAACGCCAGGTGCTCCACCGCCTCGCGCTGGCCCGGCGAGAGTCCAGCCACGGCCCGAGCCAGCGCGAGGTCGCGCTCCCCGGTCTCCAGGCGGGCGCCCGGCGCCGGCCCGAGATCGGCATGGGCCTCGTAGGCGATGGGATCGTGGACCTCCTGCGGCCGGCGGCCGGTACGGCGCATCGCGTCGATGGCCCGGCGCTGGGTGATGGCGCGCAGCCAGGGCAGGAACGGCCGGGCGGGATCGTAGGTCGCCCGCGCCCGGTGGATGGTGACGAGGGTCTCCTGCACGACGTCGTCCACCGCATCCGGGCGCACCCCTTGCGCCCGTGCCATGCCCGCGATCACCGGCAGGCAATCCTTGAGCAGGCGGCGATACGCGGCGGCATCGCCGCCCTGGGCGGCGGCCATCGCGGACGACAGCCTCTCGTCGAGCACCATGGTGGACCTGTCGCGGCTCCGCATGACAGTCGCCAGGGACGGCCCCGGATCGACGGACGCGATCATCATGGTTGCACCTCCGCTTGTCCAACCCGCGCCATGCCACCCCCATCAGGACCCGGCGCCGGTCAGGCGCGCGGCCCCGAGGATGCGACCGTCGGCCGCCTGCAGCAGCACCGCGGCGTCGGACCCGGCCGGGGCAGGCTGGGTCACGGTCCTGGCCGCGCCGGTCCAGCCGCCGAGGTCGCGCACCGAGCGCACCACGTTCGACTGGACCAGGTCGCGCCCCGCGTTCTCGCCGCGGGCGACCGCGGTGCGGACCTCCCGGTCGAACCCGACGAGGACGATCCGGCCGCTGCCCGCGCCCGCCCCGAGGCCGACGACGAGGTCGCCACCCTTGCGCACCAGGGTCATCGCGGCGACGGGGGAGGCGCGCCGGGCCTCGGCGATGGCCGCGGCGACCTCGCCGCGCTGCGAGCCGAGGACGCTGCGACGGCCGTCGATCACCATCTGCGGCGTGAAGACGCGCGTCTCGCCGAGGGTTCGCGCGTAGGCCTCCTGCCGGTCGGTGGCGGCGGGCAGGGAGACGGTGTCGCGCCAGGACAGGCGGTTCCAGTAGGTGACGTGGAAGCCGAGCGCCAGGACGTCGGGCTGGTCGCGCAGGTCGGTCAGCACCGCCTCGGCCGGCGGGCAGGACGAGCAGCTCTGCGAGGTGAAGAGCTCGACCACCACCGGCCGCTGGGCCGCGGCGAGGGGGGCGGACAGGAGCGTCAGCCCGGCGAGGGCGAGGAGGAGGGCGCGCATGGGAGAGGGCTTTTCTCGAACCGCGGGACGGGATGCCCGATGTTCGCCCGCCACCCGTGGCCGGTTACGTCGCCGGGGCGAGGTCGAAGCGGGAGACGTCGTGCAACAGCGCGACGAAGGCCCGCGCCCCGTGGTCGAGGGCGACGGCACCGGCCTGCGCCGTGCCGAGGCGGGCGTCGCCGATGGCGCCGGCGGGGTTGAGGTCCCCCGCCTTCCAGGCGAAGGCCGCCGGCCGGCCGGCGCGCAGATGCGTGAACTCCCGCTCCATGGCGAGGGTGCGCGGAACGAAGTCGGCGATGGCCTCGGTGCGCACGACCTCGGGCGCGAGCGCCAGCATCAGCGCCGTCTCGATGCCGCCGGCATGGATGCCGTGGCGGACCTCGGCGTCCGGAAACAGACCGTCGGGATAGCCGAACCGGCTCCAGGCGGTGGTGACGGCGATGAGGCCGCAGCGCCCACGCAGCTCCAGGGCGACGAGGTCGATGAGGGCGCTGTTGCCGCCGTGCGAGGTGACGATGACGAGGCGGCCGCAGCCGGCCCGGTGGACGCAGGCACCGATCTCGATCCAGGCGCGCAGGGCCGTCTCGGTGGTGAGGGTGAGCGTGCCGGCGAACTCGTCGTGCTCGTCGGATTTGCCCACCGCCTGCACCGGCAGGAGCAGCACGTCGAGGTCGTCGGGGACCAGGGCGGCGACACGGGCGAGATAGCCCTCGGCGATGGTGACATCGGTGGAGAGCGGCAGGTGCGGCCCATGCTGCTCCACCGCCGCCACCGGCAGCACCGCGATCGTGCGGCTCATGTCGCGCGCACGCATCTCCTGCGTCGTGAGGGCGGACCAGGGCTGCATCGGCATCGGGGACGCTCCTCGCGACCAAGCTGTCCACCGGCCATAGGCCCTATCGGGCCGACGAAAAAGGCGCCCCCGCGCATGCGGGTGGCGCCTTTCGTCACCGGTGAGCTGCCGGTCGTTCGCGGGTCAGCGGGTGCGGCGCAGCAGCCAGCCCGCGCCGAAGGCGGCGGCGGCCACCAGCAGCAGCGTCACGGCCTTGTTCTCCTCGGCGCGGTCGGCGACGGCGCGACTGCGGCGGGCGGCCTCGTGGCGGAGATGACGGCCCCGGTCCTGGACGTCGTCGAAGAGCGCGCGGCCGCGGTCGGTGGCCTCGTCGGCCAGGTGCCGGCTCCGGTCGCGCAGGTCGCGGCCCCGGTCCTGGACGTCGTCGAGCAGGGCGCGGCCGCGGTCGGCGGCCTCGTCGGCGAGGTGGCGGCCGTCGCGCTGCAGGTTCCGCGCGGTGTCGCGGGCATCGCCGTAGGCGTGCTGGGCGGCTCCGGCGACCTGATCGTAGGCGCCCTCGACCTGCTGGCGGGCGCGGCCCGTCACGGCGCCGATCGCGGTCTCGCCGCGGCCCTTGAGGTGGCGCAGGCCGCCTTCGAGATGATCTCTGTTCATGCTGAACGATCCTTCGTTCGTAGGTGGTTCAAACGTGGGTACGACGAAGTCAGGCCCAGTCCCGCGCGGGACGGCACCGAGGCCGCCCCGCGCCATGGTCGTCGTGTCCGGCGATTCGTCGGGGATCTAATCGTCTTGGGACGATCAGATCTTCTTGACGGCGTCGGCCGCGGTCTGGGCGGCGCTCTTGGCGCCGTCCTTGACGTCGCCGACGGTCTTCTGGGCTTCGCCCTTCAGCTCCTGGGCCTTGCCCTCGGCCTGCAGCTTCTCGTTGCCGGTGGCCGAACCGATGCCCTGCTTGATGTTGCCGACGGCTTCGTTGGCGAGACCCTTGATCTTGTCCGTGGTGCTGCTCATGGGAAACGTTCCATCCTTGGTTGAGGAGGCGGCGACGTCGCACACCGTGCCCGCTCACCGTCGGCAACCGGAACGGTGCAGCGCACCGATTGTTCCCCGGACGACTGCGGGGATCGGTTTTGCGGCAGCGCAGCGATGAGGAGCGGGCAGGGCGCGGCATGACCTGTCGAACGTCACGATTTCGTCAGGTCTAAAGAATTTTGTCCTTGGTCGACAAAATTTTTATGAGGGTCGATGCTGCCGCGATGCTCTATAGCGCCTTGAATCGACGATCCGGATCTTTAGAACCGCCGCTGGCGACACCGCCGACGAGGAAGAGCACGCCATGACGATGCACGCCGTGCGTCCCGCTTCCGCGCCCGCCCGGAGCCTCTGAGGCGATGGCGCGATGGATCTCCTACCGGCACGAGGGCCGGGACGGTTTCGGACACCTCGACGGCGACACCATCGCGGTGTTCACGGGCGACCTGTTCGGCACGCCGACGGCCACCGGCGAGACCCTCGCCGTCGCGGCGGTGACGCCCGGCCTGCCCTGCCGCCCCTCCAAGCTCATCGCCCTGTGGAACAATTTCCACGCGATGGCCGACAAGCAGGGGCTGGAGCGGCCGGCGGCGCCCCTATTCTTCGTGAAACCGCCCAACACCTACCGCGCCAGCGGCGAGGCGGTGGCGGTCCCCGAGGGGATCGGGCGTATCCTGTTCGAGGGCGAACTCGGCATCGTCGTCGGCAAGGCCGGGCGCGACCTCACGGTGGAGGCGGCGGCCGGGCACATCTTCGGCTACACCTGCGTCAACGACGTGACCGCCCTCGACGTTCTCAAGGCCGACCCGAGCTTCGTGCAATGGACCCGCTCGAAGGGCCTCGACGGGTTCGGCCCGTTCGGGCCGGTCATCGCCACCGGGCTCGATTCCGACACCCTCACCGTGCGGGTCCGGGTCAACGGTCGCGAGCGCCAGAGCTATCCGCTCTCCGACATGATCCTCAAGCCCGCCGAGATCGTCTCCCTGGTCTCGCAGGGGATGACCCTGGAGCCGGGCGACCTCATCGCCTGCGGCACCTCGAACGGCGCCGGCCCGATCCCCAAGGGCGCGACCGTGGCGGTCGAGATCGAGGGCATCGGCGTGCTCGAGAACCGGTTTTCATGAGGAACGTCACCGCGGCCGCCGCGCGGCCCATCCCCGCCCATCGGATTCGCGCACCGCTCGGTGGACGACCAAAGGGTGCGCGCCGAGGCTCCCTCTCCTGGAAGGAGAGGGTAGGGGTGAGGTGTGCGACCTCTCCGGACAGACCTCTCACCTCACCCTGTCCCTCTCCTTCCAGGAGAGGGGACCCGCGCTTCGACCGACGGCCGGCATCTCTCGCCGCGGGTGATATCCGTGCCGCCGCCCTCGGCCTGGCCCGGGCGGGGGAACCTCCGCGCGCCGGCCGTCTTCAAGCCCGGCAGAACGCCAAGCCCAGCAGAACGCAAGGTCAGTGACATGAGCATCGCCATCGTCGGCGCAGGCGCCATCGGCGGATTCCTCGGGGTTCGGCTCGCCCACGCCGGCGAGGACGTCACCTTCATCGCGCGCGGCGCCAACCTGTCGGCCATCCGCGAGAACGGCATGCGCCTGATCGAGGAGAACGGATCCGAGATCCACGTCACCAACCTCAAGGCGACGGCCTCGATGGCGGAGGCGGGCCCGCACGACGTGGTCCTGCTCACCGTCAAGGCGCACCAGGTCGGGCCGATCGCGGCCGACCTGCACCACCTCATCGGCCCTGAGACGATGGTGGTGACGATGCAGAACGGCATCCCGTGGTGGTACTTCTCGGGCGGCCACGGTGGCGATCTCGCCGGCACGCACCTCGAGACCGCCGATCCGGGCGGCCTCATCGCGAAACACCTCGACCCCAGGCACGTGATCGGCTCGGTGGTCTATCCGGCGGCCGTGCTCACCGAGCCCGGCGTGGTGCAGGTCATCGAAGGCCACCGCTTCGGCTTGGGCGAACTCGACGGCAGCATGAGCCCGCGGGTGCAGTCCCTGGCGCAGCGCCTGATCAAGGCCGGTTTCCGCGCGCCGGTCACCAGCGACATCCGGGCGGAGATCTGGCTCAAGCTGTGGGGCAACCTCAGCTTCAACCCGATCTCGGCGCTCTCCCACGCCACCCTCGTGGACATCTGCCAGTTCCCCGAGACCCGGGCACTGGCCGCCGACATGATGCGCGAGGCGCAGACCATCGCCAACGCGCTCGGCGTCACGTTCAAGCTCGGCATCGAAAAACGCATCGCGGGCGCCGAGAAGGTCGGCGCGCACAAGACATCGATGCTGCAGGACGTGGAGGCCGGCCGGCCCATCGAACTCGAGGCGCTGGTGGGCTCGATCATCGAACTCGGCCGCCTCACCGGCACGCCGACCCCGCACATCGGCACGGTCTATGCCCTGATGCGCCTGCTCTCCCAGAGCCTCGATCGCGCGCAGGGGCGTCTCGCCATCGCGCCGGCCTGACGCTTCTCCCCCCTCCCCTCCCACACTCAGGGAGGGGGCACGGCCCGGACGGACGCGGTCGATCCCCTCAGGCGGGTCCAGGTTGGCGCGCCAGCGCCTCGCCCTGCTTAAGTCTTTGATGTGTCCCAGGTTTTTGACGCAGAACCGGTGGCCACTTTTGCGAAACCTGCTTAAGGACGGTGACAGATCCATGGCCGAGACCGCCACAACCCTCCATGCCCTGATCCAGGCCGGCGCCGACGAGGCCACGGCGCTGTCGAGCCCCGGCGGCGTGCCCCTCACCCACGGTGCCCTGCGGGCGCTGGCCACGCGCACCGTCGCCGACTTCAACGCCCACGGGATCGGACGCGGCGACCGGGTCGCGATCGTGCTCGACAACGGGCCGGAGATGGCCGCGGCCTTCATCGCCGTGGCGGCGGGCACGACCTCGGCCCCCCTGAACCCGGCCTACAAGGCCGACGAGTTCAAGTTCTACCTCACCGATCTCGGCGCCAAGGTGCTGGTGGTGGCCGAGGGCTCGACCTCGCCGGCGGTCGCGGTGGCCGAGGCGCTTGGCATCCCGGTGGTGCGCCTGACGCCGACCCCGGACCGGGGTGCGGGCAGCTTCACCCTCGCCTTCCCGATGGCGGACGCCGCCCCGGCGGCCGGCGGCCCGGCCGAACCCTCGGACATCGCCCTGGTGCTCCACACCTCGGGCACCACCTCGCGCCCCAAGATCGTGCCGCTCACCCAGACCAACGTCTGCGCCTCGGCCGGCAACATCCGCACCGCGCTCGCCTTCACGGCCGAGGACCGCGGCCTCAACATCATGCCGCTGTTCCACATCCACGGGCTGATCGCCGGCATCCTGGCGCCGCTTTCGGCGGGGGGGCAGGTCGCCTGCACCCCGGGCTTCAACGCCCTCAAGTTCTTCGGCTGGATGGGGGAGGTGCGCCCGACCTGGTACACGGCGGTGCCGACCATGCACCAGGCGATCCTCGGCCGCGCCGCCCGCAACGCCGAGGTCATCAAGGCCAACCCGCTGCGGTTCATCCGCTCCTCCTCCTCCTCGATGCCGCCGCAGGTGATGAAGGAGATCGAGGAAGCGTTCGGCGCGCCCCTGATCGAGGCCTACGGCATGACGGAAGCCGCCCACCAGATGGCCTCGAACCCGCTTCCGCCCCGGCCGCATTATCCGGGCGTGGTCGGCCTCGCCGCCGGGCCCGAGATCGCCATCGTGGATTTCGACGGCGAGCCGCTGCCCGTGGGCGAGACCGGCGAGATCGTGATCCGCGGCGCCAACGTGATGGCGGGCTACGAGAACAACGAGGCGGCCAACGCCACCGCCTTCACGCCGCAGGGCTGGTTCCGCACCGGCGACCAGGGCACGCTCTCGCCCGAGGGCTACCTCACCATCACCGGGCGCCTCAAGGAGATCATCAACCGGGGCGGCGAGAAGATCTCGCCGCGCGAGGTCGACGAGATCCTGATGGACCACCCGGCGGTGTCGCAATGCGTGACCTTCGCGGTGCCCCACGACAAGCTCGGCGAGGACGTCAGCGCGGCGGTGGTCCTGCGCGAGGGCGAGAGCCTGACGGAGAAGGACCTGCGCAGCTTCGCCGCCGAGCGCCTCGCCCCGTTCAAGGTGCCCGCCAAGATCCTGTTCCTCGACGAGATTCCCAAGGGCGCCACCGGCAAGCTCCAGCGCATCGGTCTCGCCGAGAAGCTCGGACTGGCGTGAAGGCCTTCGCGCGCGTCTCGGACGGGCCGGCGGCGCGATCGCCGTCCGCCCATGCCGCGGACCGGACCCTCGGCTCACGGGAGGTCCGGGCCTTCCGCCCCGGCAACCCGAGGTTGGGGCGCGCGGCAGGCTTAACCGGAGGTCAAGACCTGACGACTATGGCTAACGGGGAGGGTATTCCAAGCCGAGCGTAACGTCGGCGCGGATCGTCGGGAGGACGCTGGAGCGTATGACCAGCCTGTTGACCAACCGGTCCGCGATGACCGCCCTGACGACTCTGAAGTCCATCAACCAGTCGCTCGACATGACGAGCAACCGGGTCTCCACGGGCCAGCGCGTCTCCACCGCCTCCGACAACGCCGCCTACTGGTCGATCGCCACCACGGTGCGCACCGACAACGCCTCGCTGGGCGCCGTGAAGGACTCCCTCGGCCTCGGCTCCTCGGCCGTCGACACCGCCTACAACGGCCTCAACAGCATCATCGGCGACCTGCAGAACATGCGCGCCAAGCTGCAGACCGCCCTGCAGCCCGGCGTCGACCGCGCCAAGGTCCAGACCGAGATCGACGCTATCCAGGA
>NZ_LMQK01000024.1:0-8501 GCF_001424525.1 Methylobacterium sp. Leaf399
GCCGTTCAGCGTGGCCGTTCAGCGTGCCGCCCGCATCCCCCGAGGTGTCCGTCAGGGTATCGGCACCTGCGCCACCATTGAGGACGTCGATCCCAGCCTCACCGGTCAGCGTGTCATCGCCTGCCCCACCGTTCAAGGTATCGTTGCCCTCACCGCCGGAGAGGAAGTCSGAGCCCGCGCCGGCCGTGATGTTGTCGGCACCGGCGTCACCATAAGCGCTCAGCTGGCCCAGGCCGGCCGCGGACATGATCAGGGTGTCGGCGCCCGTCGAACCGTAGAAGGCGAGGGAATTGGCAGCGGTRCCACCGTTGTACGTGACGCTGGCTGCGAAGGTGGCGGCCGACAGGTCCGTGGTGCCGGCCTCGGCATGTCTGAGGCTCCCGCTAAACGAGCCGATCTCACCGATGCCGTCGAGGGAATTGGCAGCGGTGCCACCGTTGTACGTGACGCTGGCTGCGAAGGTGGCGGCCGACAGGTCCGTGGTGCCGGCCTCGGCATGTCTGAGGCTCCCGCTAAACGAGCCGATCTCACCGATGCCGTYGATGACGCCGGGCTGGATGGTCAGAGAACCATTGTTCAAGATCAGACGGTCGACGGTGACGCTGGAGCCGGCTCCGAGGGAGCCGGAAGCCGCCAAGGTGTCGGTCCCGGCTCCGCCGTCGATGATCCAGGCGCCGCCACCTGCCACGACCTGCATCGTGTCGTCGCCGTCGCCGCCGTTCAGCGTGCCGCCCGCATCCCCCGAGGTGTCCGTCARGGTATCGGCACCTGCGCCACCATTGAGGACGTCGATCCCAGCCTCACCGGTCAGCGTATCGTCGCCACTGCCGGCGTTCAGGGTGTCGTCATCCTCACCACCGGAGAGGAAGTCCGAGCCCGCGCCGCCATTCAAAGTGTCGTTGCCAGCTTCGCCGTAAAGAGTTGCGTCCAGGAACTGATAAGTTATACCATTGGAGGTATATGAAAATGGTTGGGCTGTAAGTCTGTCGTTGCCATCTCTACCGTATAAAATATCAATTGGATAATAATATGTAGTGTTATTTATTGTTTCAGTTTCTAAGTGTGTCTGTAGATTGTCGACGCCTGACGTACCAAACTGGGAGAAATTTGCACCACCCGGCATCGATAATCTCCGAAAGAAACCTAGAAATCCAACTGGCAAAGCTGACCAGTAAAAATGCTCGAAAGCGATTTATCTAAAACCAGAATCGATGTCATCCGTATCTACAAGCTTATTATACGGTGTTGTATATTTGTTACATATCCTGAAGGCTATATTTCAAAAATATTATCCGATATATTGTTTTTGATACAACAAGATATATAATCTGATCGCTTCGTTATGGCTCTATAATTGTCCCAATAGAACGTATGAATACTTTATACTGCCAACTCTGTTATTTTGTTCATGGCGCCCTGCCATCGGTTGCGTCCTATCTGCCCCGCAGCCGGGCTGGCTTCGGACTGACCCGGCTGCGCTGCGGCGCGGCTCACACGATGAAGAAATCGAGGTGGGTAAGGGAGGCCTTGTTGTCGATGGTGGCGAATTGCACCGCGGCCGAGACCATGCCGCTGCCGTCGGCGTCGTAGGACAGGGCACCCGTCGCCTTGTCGTAGAGGATGCGGTCGCTGGTATCGGCCGATCCCGTAGACAGGTCCTTGAACGCCGCCTCGGCCAGGGGACCGGCTCCCAGCGCCGTGAACACGCTGCGTGCGAGCTGCACGGTGTCGTCGACCACCGAGAAGTCGGTGATCCGGTCGAGGTTGCTCGGGCCCAGCGCCGTCCTGAACACGAAGGTGTCCGCCCCGGCACCGCCGGTCAGGAGGTCGTTGCCGCCCTGGCCGTCGAGGACGTTGGCACGGCTTCCAGTTCCGCTCCGGCCAGCGCGTACGACACCGAGGCATAGACGAGATCGGTGCCCGCGGCGCCGTTGGCCTCCAGGACACGGTCGCCGGCGTTGTCGACGTAGTAGGTATCGGACCCGGCCCCGCCGGACATGGTGTCGGCGCCGAGACCACCGTTGAGGACGTTAGCGCCGGCGTTGCCAGTGATGACGTTGGCGAGCGAGTTGCCGGTCCCGGCGAGGTTGCCCGCGCCTGTCAGGGTCAGGTTCTCCAGATGCGAGCCGGCGAGCGAGTATGACACCGAGGCGTAGACGAGATCGGTGCCGACCGCGCTGTCGGCCTCGATGGCGCGATCGCCGGCGGTGTCGACGTAGTAGGTGTCCGAGCCTGCCCCGCCGGACATGGTGTCGGCACCGATAAGCCCGTTGAGGACGTTGGCGCCACTGTTGCCGGTGATCACGTTGGCGAGGCCGTTGCCGGTCCCGCTGAGATTGCCGGTGCCCGTCAGCGTCAGGTTTTCCAGGTGCGATCCGGCCAGCGAGTACGACACCGAGGCGTAGACGAGATCGGTGCCCGCAGCACCGTTGGCCTCGATGACGCGGTCGCCGAGGTTGTCGACGTAGTAGGTATCCGAGCCCGCGCCGCCTGACATCGTGTCGGCGCCGCCGAGCCCGTTGAGGACGTTGGCGCCGGCATTGCCGGTGATCACGTTGGCAACCGAGTTGCCGATCCCGGTGAGATCGCCGGTCCCGGTGAGGATCAGGTTCTCCAGCTCCGAGCCCCCCAACGAGTACGACACCGAGGCGTAGACGACATCGGTACCGGCGGCGCCGTTGGCCTCGATGGCGCGATCGCCGACATTGTCGACGTAGTAGGTGTCCGAGCCACCGCGGCCGGTGAAGGTCTCGGCTCCGGTCGTGCCGCGGAACGTCTCGGCAGCGGCGGTGCCGGTATAGCCGTCGATGACCAGCGTGCCCGCGGGATTGACGACGATGCCGGAAAGGTCGGCGGCATTGCCGGCCCCGTCGCGGATCGTGGCGGTCCCGAGGATCACCCCGGTGATCGCGAGATCGGCGCTGACCCGGTCGACCTCGACCGTGTGCGTGAAGACGAGTTGCGTGGTGGTCGAGGCCGCGGCGTCGTAGAGGGCGACACCGCCGTCACTCAGCGTCAGTCGAAGGTCGTCGGCGCCAGACAGGCTGACCGGTTCGGACAGCGACAGCGTTAGCGTCACGGACTGGCCGACCGTCAGTGTGCCCGCCCCCGCCACGAGGCCGACGCCATTGGCCGTCACCGACGCCACCGTGGCCGCCGTTTTGTCGAGGATGAAGCTCACGGTTTCATCGGTGACGTTGCCGGCACCGTCGGTGGCCCGCACCACCACCGTATGCGCTCCATCCGACAACGTGGTCGGATCGTAGCTCGACGTGAAGGTGCTGGCGTCATCGAGCTTGTAGCTCAGGGCGGCGCCGTTGGTGTCCGAGACCGTGGTCGCCAACGCGGCGTCTTTGGTGAGGCCGTCGCTACCGGCGGCTCCGCTGTCCGTGACCAGGGCCGCCGTCAGCAGCGGTGCAATCGTGTCGATAGCGAGCCCCGTGGCACTGCCAATTGCCGTGGTGAGGCTGTTTGGATCGAAGGCTGCCGATCTAGTCGAGGTGTTGAGCACAACCGAGACCGTGTCGCTGCCGGTATTAGTGACGAGCAGGTCGATCTTTCCGTCCCCATTCACGTCCGCCGTAGTGACTAAAGTAGGGTAGATGCCGGTTACAATGTCGGTATCGCTAGTAAAGCTGCCGTCACCGTTGCCCAGCCGCACTGAGACCGTGCCGCTACCTTCGTTGGCGACTAGCAGATCGGTCTTGCCGTCTGCGTTTACGTCAGCTGCATTCACCGAAATTGGATTATTGCCAGTTGCGACATCGGCGGCGTTAGTGAAATTACCGTCGCCGTTGCTCAGCCGCACCGAAACTGTGTTGCTAACGTAGTTGGGAACGAGCAGGTCGGTCTTGCCATCCCCGTTCACGTCTGCCGTCGTCAGCGAATAGGGGCTACTGCCGGTTGCGACGTCGACGGCACTGGTAAAGCTACCGTCGCCGTTGCCCAGCCTCACCGAAACCGTGTTGCTCCCAGAGTTAGCGACGAGTAGGTCTGTCTTCCCATCCCTATTTACGTCCGCCGTCGTCACCGAACTGGGAGCAGTACCGGTTGCAACGTCGGCGGCGCTAGTGAAGCTGCCGTCGCCGTTGCCCAGCCACACCGAGACCCTGTCGCTGCTGCCGTCGGCGATGAGCAGGTCAGTCTTGCCGTCCCCGTTCACGTCCCCCGTCGTGACAAAGTAGGGATTACCGCCGCTTGCGACGTCAGCAGCACTAGCGAAGCTGCCATCGCCGTTGCCCAATCGCACCGAGACCGTTCTGCTGATGAAGTTTGCGACGAGCAAATCGGCTTTGCCGTCTCCGTTCACGTCCGCCGTCGTCACCGATTGTGGATTGTTGCCGGTTGTGACGTCGGGAGCGCCGGTGAAGCTGCCGTCTCCGTTGCTCAGCTGCACTGAAACCGTGTTGCTGCTAATGTTAGCCACGAGGAAGTCGGCCTTGCCGTCCCCGTTCACATCCGCCGTCGTCATCGAAAAGGGAAGGCTACCGGTTGCAATGCTCGATGCTGTACCAAAGCTCGTCTGGCCCTGCACACCGAGCGTGCCGCCGTTGAGATCGAGACCGGTAATCGCGAGATCGCTCGCATCATCATTGGCCGCTACCGTGTAGGTGAATTGCGGCCGCGTTTGAGCATCCACGCCCGAATAGGTCGCAACGGCGCCGTTGCTCAGGGTCAATCGTGGGCTGCCTGTCGCCGTTACGGGAGCTTCGGTAACGACGGTGAAGGTGATCTGATCGCCGGCCTTCTGTGGGCCAGCGTGCGTCGTAGTGGTCAAAATCTCCGTCGCCGTCGTGGTCTCGCCACCCAGCAGCACCGAAACTGTGTTGCTCCCGGCGTTGGCGACGAGCAGGTCGATCCTGCCGTCCCCGTTCACGTCTGCTGTCGTCACCGAGAGTGGACTGCTGCCGGTCGAAAGCTCGAAGCCGTTAGTGAAGCTGCCCGTACCGTCGCCCAGCCGCACTGAGACCGTGTCGCTGCCGCCGTTGGCAATGAGCAGATCGGTTTTGCCGTCCCGATCCACGTCCGCTGTCGTCACCGAATAGGGTTGGCTACCGGTTGCAACGTCGGCGGCGCTGGTAAAGCTGCCGTCGCCGATACCCAGCCGTACCGAGACCGTGTCGCTGAACTGATTGGCGAAGAGGAGGTCTGTCCTGCCGTCTCCATTTACGTCCGCCGTTGTAACCGACCTGGGAATGAAGCCAGTTTCGACATCGGCTGCGTCTGTGAAGCTGCCATCGCCGTTGCCCAGCCGAACCGAGACCGTTCCACTACCCAGGTTGGCGATGAGCAGGTCGATCCTACCGTCTCCGTTCACGTCGGCAGTCGTCGCCGAGCGGGGATTACTGCCGGTCGCGATGTCGGCGGCGCTGGTGAAGCTGCCATCGCCGTTGCCTAGCCGCACCGAGACAGTGTCACTCACGTTGACAACGAGTAGGTCGGCCTTGCCGTCCCCGTTCACGTCCGCCGTCGTCACCGAAAAGGGATTGTCCCCGGTTACAACGTTGGTCTCGCTGGTAAAGCTGCCGTCGCCATTGCCCAGCCGCACCGAGACCGTGTCGCTGCCGGCGTTAGCAACGAGCAGATCGGCTCTGCCGTCCCCGTTCACGTCCGCCGTCGCGATCGAGTAGGGATCGCTGCCCGTTGCAACGTCGACGGCACTGGTAAAACTACCGTCGCCGTTGCCCAGCCGCACTGACACTGTGTTGCTGCCGGAGTTGGCGACGAGTAGGTCGGCTTTGCCGTCCCCGTTCACGTCCGCCGTGGTCACCGAAAAGGGACCGCTGCCAGTTGCCACATCGGCGGCGTTGGTGAACGTAAGCGTCATTACCGTGATCCCGCGTGTGACGCCTACGACGTCGCTGAAAGCTGAAGCCTTATAGAACGAGGCGCATCACCGACGAAGGCGTCGGCCCAGCCGCTATTGACTACACGCAATGACACTTGGGCCAAAATTCGACACCCAAGCGGCTATGATTCAACTGAATGTTCGCATGATTAGCCGGCCTTGCCCCACGCATCACGTTGGAGGTCGAGGTTCTGATCGACGGCGGAGACGCGGGCATATCCCACGAGCATGTCGGGATAGTGAGTCAGGCGCGTTTCATCCGCAATAGAATACCGGTCATATTTTCCCGACAGAAACGCGGCCGTTTTGGCTGGCTCGGCATATGCCCCGCATCAGCGTCGGGAAAACGATCGTTTTTCCTCCGAGTACGAGCGGCAGATTCTGACTCGATTTTGCCGGAGGTGCTAAGTTGAGGTGCCGTTTTAAACAGCCATTCGCCTCGCTTATGATGGTTTTGCTGCCTTCGGACCGCAACCAAGCATTTGGCTTGCCCCGCGGGGGGGTTGCATGTCTAGCGTCCTTGACCGAGCGGGTCAGACGGCGAAGGATTGGGCCCATTGGGTACAGACAACACGACGGCCGAAGCGGGCCTGCCGTACTTTTCCCTGACGACGTCAGGCTTGCCTCCCGGAGAGGCCTTCGAGCGATGGCGCACGCTTTTGGCGCCGATGTACGAGGTCAGTCCGACGACGCGATCCGCTGTCTTGCCTTTCGGCACCAACATTGCTTACCCGATCGACGACCTCGTCGCTCATCGTACCCTGCTCTCGACCCAGCGGCTCCAGCGTGATCGCCGACGTGTCGATGCAGGTTCCGACCAATACATCGTCCAACTCTATCGGTCCGGCCGCTTTCAAGGCACCGTCGCTGGTCAAGCGGTCTCGGCCTCGGCTGGCACCGTGACGCTCATCGGCCGCCGTCACTTGCTCGATGGTATGCTCGACCGCGCCGATACGACCGGCATTGTCGTCCCCTGGTCTCGCCTCCATGGGCTGCCGCTTGAGAATCATGCCATGCTCTTCGATGCGGCCCGGAACCGATTGCTCGCCGCACGCATCTTGGACATCTTCCGCCGCCTGCCAACCACGCGCCCCAACGACGCCCCGGCTCTTGCCGAGGAGTTTGTCGCGTTTCTGCGCCGCCTACTCGATCCCTCGCAGGCCAGGGACGTGTTGGAAGGCCGCGAACTCGACGGCGGCCTGATGGCGCTGGCCAGGATGATCGTGCGAGAAAACCTTTCCCGGCCCGATCTGTCGCCCGAGTTCATCGCTGGGCAAGTGCAGGTCTCACGTGCCACCCTTTACCGACTGTTCGAGCCGGAAGGGGGCGTCATGCACTTCGTGCAAGGCGAACGCCTGAAGGCAGCCCACGACGCGCTTGCTGATCCGATGGAGAGGCGGACCCTTGGCCGGTTGGCGGAGGTCTTCGGCTTCAGCAGTGCCTCGCAACTCAGCCGCAGCTTCCGCAACCGCTACAGCGTCGCGCCACAAGCGTGGCGGACCGAGCGTCGGGTGGTCCAGCAGATCAGCGGTCGGGGGACGGTGCAGCACGTCTGGAGGTGGCTGCGCGAAACGTGATGACCTCATCGGGGTATGCCGAGTAAATCAACGTCGTGAAACGGCGACCTCATCTCGCACGCATTAATCTGGGCCTTCGAGTGGAAACCCGCGGAAGCCTAAAACGATTTCCGCTAAAGGCGTTCCTTTGAATAGAAGCAGACGAGCAGAAATCTACCTTCCTCGGTCATGCCGCTTGCATATTATGTGCGTCATGAAAACGGTCGGATTCCCGACATGATAGAGCTGCTTTGACGGGTGGTGGAACGCCTGTGCTGAAACGACCATCACGACCTAGATCGATTGCGTCTCCTCTGCTCCGCAGCCGGGTTGGCTCGGATCGACCCGGCTGCGATGTAGCGTGACTCACACGATGAAGACGTCGAGGTGCGTGAGGGCGGCCTTGTTGTCGAGGATCGCGAACTGCACCGCGGCCGAGGCCAGGCCGCTGCCGTCGGCGTCGTAGGAAAGACCGCCCGTCGTCTTGTCGTAGAGGAGACGGTCGCTGGCATCGGCCGATCCGGTGGAGAGATCCTTGAACGCCGCCTCGGCCAGGGGACCGGCTCCCAGCGCCGTGAAGACGCTGCGTGCGAGCTGCACCGTGTCGTCCACCACCGAGAAGTCCGTGATCCGGTCGAGGTTGGTCGGGCCCAGCGCTGTCCGGAACACGAAGCTGTCTGCCCCGGCACCGCCGGTCAGGAGGTCGTTGCCGCCCTGGCCGTCGAGGATGTTCGCACCGCCGTTGCCGGTGAGGGTGTTGGCGATGGAGTTGCCGGTCCCATTGAGATTGCCGGTGCCGGTGAGGATCAGGCTCTCCAGATGCGATCCGGCGAGCGAGTACGACACCGAGGCGTAGACGAGATCGGTGCCGACGGCGCCGCTGGTCTCGATAGCTTTGTCGCCGACGTTGTCGACGTAGTAGGTGTCGGACCCAGCCCCGCCAATCATTATGTCGGCCCCGCCGAGCCCGTTGAGGACGTTGGCGCCAGCGTTGCCGGTGAGGGTGTTGGCGATGGAGTTGCCGGTCCCATTGAGATTGCCGGTGCCGGTCAGGATCAGGCTCTCCAGATCCGAGCCACCCAGCGAGTACGACACCA
>NZ_LMQK01000025.1:0-6276 GCF_001424525.1 Methylobacterium sp. Leaf399
CTCCACGCTCGTCAGCAACTGGTTGAGGCCGTAGTCGCGCACGGCTATGCTGCCGGCGAGTGGTCGGGGTCCACATGGCACGTCCAGATGAGGCTTCAGCACCCTTCTGGAATCACCGCCATCCCGGCCACTCAACCCCGGCCGGACATTATCGGACGGGCTCTAAGATCTTCACGGTAACGATTTATCCGCATGTTGTATCAGACTATGTAATGGGTAATAACAATGAGATCATTATAGAACATCATGTATACACGAAACGTTGCGACATCTCCATAATAACAAAATCAGCATCCGAACTAAATTCTTCAGGTATTCCACCCCAAGGAACCCAATGAAAGCTGCATTTCTCGAAGATCGATGCGAAAAGATAGGTGAGCCGAAATTGATCAAAAATAGATGAATGGGAGTCTCCAAAGATCTCGATGCTTGCTTTAATAGTCGCGTTCGGATTCATGAATTTTTGAACTGTTTTGCCAAGTGGACTTTCAAAACTAGAACTTCCGCTTCGTAATAATTGGCTTTTATCCAAAAAATATGGAATAAGGTAATATTCATGTTCGATCAGAGCTGATCCGAACTTATAATTAAGGTCGCCGTAGGAGCGTGCTTTTTGGATGACAAAGTTATTACGGATAGCAGATGAATTCAGTCCCAACCCATCCAGTGTCTCAAAAAAAATACTGAGGTAATCACGGCCAAGTAGATGTGAATCGGCATACGCATAGTCGTCTTCACTTGCCCAGAACGGCAACGCGTTAATAAAATTGTCATAGACGAATACGTTTCCCTTCGCTTGAGCGGCGTCGGTCAATTTAGCAAGTGAGTGGTCCATATCATCAGTATAAAGCCGGCGTTTAGCAATTCTATCCATAACAAAATCTTTTTCAGGAATTATAATGAAAGCTACCCGACCCTTGACGCGCTCAGAAATACAGTTTACTCGATGGGTATAATAATCTGTTTTCTTGTCCAGACTGTCTAAATCCAGCAGCCGCTTTATGGCCCACTCGTTGGTGCCCATGAATATGACTGGACTCAAACCATAGATGATGCTGCTCAGATCCATAGATAGGAAGCGGGTCGGGTCGAAAGAGGAATGAGCATCGAGATTTTGTCTTTCGATAAAACGTTCGATCTTGATCTTAATCGCATGATCAGTGATTTTTGAAATATCAAGAGACGCATTGAAATCCAGCAGCCCTGCGACCGTATCGATCGCCATACAATCTAAAATCTTTTCGTTGTCCAACATGGCGTTCCCTTTTTACATCATTATTATCCGGCTTTTATTAGGGACCTGTGGTCCAAAGAGGCTCTAACACATGCATGACACCTGATGGCAAAATACTGTCGACCTGCAACTTTCTTGCCGCCATTTCATGACAAGATAACACGATTGATATCGACCGTCACGGGCCTCACTCGTCTACCATAGCATCCTTAAGAGGCTATCTTGGTAGCGGTTGCTGAGCGGCGATGATGCCACAGGCGAAGTGGATCAGGGCTCGGTCGTTCTCGGGCTTCTTGGGCTAGCGGATGAGGATGGCGCGGAAGCGGTTGAGCCAGGTATGGGCGCGCTCGACGACCCGGCGCCGTCCCTTAGCGCCGCGATGGCGCTCGTCCTGGACCTCCTCGCCCCTGGCGCGCAGGTGCAGGATGAAGCCGTGCTCCCCAGCCAGAGCGCGGGGACAGCATCGTCGTAGCCCTTGTCGAGGTAGAAATGCTGGGGTGCCTGCCGGTACCGGCCGGGCGACGGGCAGAGGCGTCCGGGGTCTCGGACATGACGAGAGGGTCGTTGACGTTGGCGTCCGCGATGGTGACGCCGATCGGTACCCCACGCCCGTCAGTGAGCACCGAACGCTTGACCCCGCGCTCGCCGCGGTCGGTCAGGTTGGGGCTGGTTTTCCCCCACCGAGCGGCGCCTTGCATAGGGCGCCGTCGAGGGACAACCTCGTCCAGTCGATCCCGACCAGGTCGTCGTAGGCCAGCAGGCGCTCCCGCCGGAGCGCCTCGAACACACTGGCCCGCGCCCACTTATGGAACCGGCGATGAGCCGAGGACGAGGTGCAGATCCCGGTGGCGGTCAGGGCGTTCCACTGGCACCCGGTGGGCAGCACGAATAGGTTCGCGTCCATCGCCTTGCGATCGGGGGGCCGCGGATTGTGCACCCAAGAGGATGCGGCGGGCGCCGCAGCAGCAGAGGCTCCACCCGCGCCCATGGTTCGTCGGGCAAACGACAACCGTCGTCAAGAACCGACGGCTTGCTCAGGCGGGGCTTGCATCGAGTCTGTAAAAACGATGCAAAATAGGATTACGATCTCCCTCACCCACTACGAGCCGAAAACCGGGAAGCCCCATCGATCCTCAGACTCACTGGCAGGAATCAATCAAGCACCCGAGGGCTATGCATAGGACCACGCGAAGAGGAGTCCACCTCTCCTCATGAGAGGGCAGAAATCCTCTGATCGAAGACGGTCCGCAGTTCGCCGCCCACACTGGCTTCCGCAAAAGGATTTGGAAATCTTTTCTGCAGCAGGGGGTCCGATCTGTAGATCGTTCTGTGATCTTGAGAAATTTTTGATCCGTCGCTGTATGTTCCAAAGGCCCAATAATTGTCAGGTAGGACAGTCGAAGCCTTGTTAAGCTGATCCTTATACCACTTTATCAACTCGAAAACTTCGACTTTTCCATTACTGTAGCGCTCCAACATGATTTCGCCGACCCAGCTGATTTTCGTGAAGTGAAAAAATCTGAGTTGATCCGCGTTGACGCGAATGACTCCCTCATCGTCCACCGTGATGATCCGCCTGCTCAAATTCCAACTGGCAACATTATAGCCGGGGTGCTTCAGAATATGAACATTGCTGAAAAAACTCGGTACGTGATCGCACCAGCGCTGGTCGGTAAAAAGCCCGCCCGGCACATCGTCGAAGCAGAAATCCAACAATCTGTCTCTCCACCAAGAGGCGAACTTTCGTCCCTCCGGACGATTCGAAACGGCAACGAAGCCGAGATTGTAGATGCCGTACTTGAGCGAGCCGATCTCGTTGTCGATGATCGCGCTACGCTTACGGTCCGGCTCGAGCTGATGCGGCGTCAGCAGGACGTCGTTGTGATCGAGTAGGTCGACGACCTCGTCCAAGGCAGAAAAGAGGGCGATGTCGGGATCGAGATAGACGACCTTTTCGGCTCCCTGGTCCAACACGTAGGTCAGCATCTTGCCTTTTACGGCCGTGCACAATTCGACGATGTTATGCTCGAAGATCCAGCCTTCGAGGTTATCGATTCCAAGATTACCGATATGGACGACTTCGTCGATGTCTTCCTCCGCGAGATCGAAATGGAATCCCTCAGGCTCGCGATCGGACAGGCAAAGCCAGAACTTCCAGTCCGGGTGGAATTTGCGAAGCGTTTTTGCGAGTACCCGCACCCTGTCGAGATACGCGAATGACGCACTCGTGAAACAATGGACCGTCGCTTCATGTGACATCTTTTGACTCCTCCAAGACAGCAGAATTTTCAGCTCGCGTAGATAACTTCCGCGGAGCCAGAACTATGTATGAGCTTGGATTTTGTTCTGTCTGATTCATGAACGAGATCAAAAATTTCTCTGTTGTCGAACAACTCGTTCAGGTCCTCCTCATTCGACAAAACCCGACCTCTCGCGCTGCCGGCTTGCCGGACGCTCTCGGTCACGTTCCCGGCCGACTGGTTCGTCACAACGAAGACGCCCGCCGCAAATGTTTCGAACAGAGCGTAGTTGAACGTCTCGGGCCACATCGGCCAGTTGATCACCACGTCGATCTCGTTTTGGACGAGTGCGTCGATCATTGCCGTGCGCTGATTGCGCGTGACCCTCACTTCGCAGACCTCGACATTTCCCGGGGTGGGAACCTCAATATCGCTCGTTAGCAACACGAAATCGTATAGATCGCTCTGTCGATTCTTGACAGCCAGGTTCTGAAAAACGTGCCATCCCTTATGATAATTGCAGTAACCGATGAACGCGATTTTCAGTTTCGGCTTCCCGAATAGCTTTGGAGGGGAAGCGCTTTCCTGTCGTTCCAGGCTGGACAGAGGAAGGGCGATCGCCTTGCTCCATTGCAGGGGGCTGAGTTTCAGAAAGTTGCGCAGCGCCGGACCGGACGGAGCGAGAAGGGTGACCTTTCGAGGCAAGATCAAACTCTGTATTCTTTGAATATGGCTCAGCCGCCCCTCGCCATAGCAGCAAATCCCACATCCTCCCGAGGTTACGGCAGGTGCATTGCAGAAAACGACGTTGTTTCGCAATAGGTTATAGCCGTTACAGAGAGTGAAAAAGTCATGAACCCAAAGATGGAAACTGGTGATACCGGTATCGATCAAAAGGCGATCGATGACTTCGGGCGAGTGGCCCATCAAATGATGCATCAAGACAGTGATGTCGAAGCCCAAGTCGATCAGGGAGGTGACGCTTTCGATGACATCCGTCGCCGAGTAAAAACCGGTAGCGGTGTCGTTCACCCGAACCGAAAACATGTAGCTTTCGGTCTGGGTGACAGGCGAGAGCATCGGCATCGGAACGGCAGGGCTGAGGTGCAGGTACAAAACACCTTTCGCTCGAAATGCAGCCGACTCGTCCGAGATGACATTTTGGACGCCTCCGATGTTCATCATGTAGTCGTCGTGGCTGAAAGACAGAACGACTTTATCGTTCTCCAGGCGTCCTATCAGAATGGCTTGCATGAGATCAGATTGCGTTCCCGTCTGATTTTGGGGAACGACGCTCCATGATTTCGCCCGTTCGGTCGGCGAGACGGCCGTCTCGATCTGACTGCGCTCGACTTCAAGAAGGCGCCGGATCTGTCGCGCTTCGTGTCGTCCCGCATAGACGTAGTGCAGAAATGGATTGATCTCAGCATCGGCGACATCGGGATTCGATTTCAAGTAGTACCTGACATCGAACTCGACGTTGGGATTCCGAGATTCCTTCCATCCATATCGATGAAAGTGCTCGATCGGACCGATATCGATATTCAAAAGATCTTTGTTTGATTTAATGTAATATTCTTCATCGAAAAATGGCTTGAGGGCTTCGATCTCGGCCTGGAAATCCGGGCCTCCGTCTTTCAACGGGATCTTGGCGATCTTTTTCGTCGAATTGTTGGGACTACGACCCTCTTTGATGCCCGTCTTCGCATAGTGTAGAAGGGGGTTGATTCCATCCGCTCGAACGTCGGGATTGTTATTGAGATAGTACGCGACGTCGAAAGTGTCGGACGGGTTTCTATTTTCCTTCCACCCGTGCTCGCAGAAATGCGAGAGCGGATCGACCCCGGCCGTTGCCACGTCGGGGTACGTCTTTCGATAGTACTCGGCATCAAAGTAAGTCTTTAAAGTCTTCAGTTCATGCGATGATACTCCCGCCCGTTTCAGCGCTCGTCGACGAAAGAAGTTGATCATGTGTGGTTCCGTGTCTGTAGAACGCTCATCCGCCACCCGTCGGGCATCGATCAACACGTCAAAAAATTGAACGGTGACTGTTTTCCAAATTCGCAACCATCACTTATGTAAAATGTGATCTCCATGAATATTCTTGGAAGTAAAAATTGGCGGCTCTGAGGTGTAGACTGAATTCAGGCATACGAGTCGGCGTTGAGATCTCGACGGCATTAAGACGGCATTAAGACGGCATTAAGACGGCATTAAAGCGGTTACGTTCGGGGAGATCTAGAGGAGTTGTAAACGAAAAACCAGCCCGCTCCGCCCAAGCCGATGGCGAACGCATGGTGAACATTTTCATCTAAGCCTCTGCGTAGACCAAGGGATTGAGGCGCGGGGCAGATGTTTTTGCCGGCTCCCGCATTGCGATGACCCGGTATCGAACGCAGCGGCACTTCCAATCTCTGATACGGTCAGGGGCGCGTGACCGGTAGCGGCTGCCCTGGACGGCCCCTCTGGATTGCACGGAGATCAGTCGTCGGTCGTCCCGGGCCCACTGCGGACGAACGGCACGTGCCGCCATGTTTGCAATGTGCGTGCTGTCGGAGGGATGAACAGGCCGGCAACGCCTCAAGCTCCGGCGATGCGCCGACTGGTCGTCGGAGGCTGCGTCGCGAGTCGACCTTCCGAGGCGACGGCAGCCACATTGGGTCTTTCGTGTAACTGCCTTGCGTTCACGTTCGCGGCCGCCTCAGCTCGATTTTGGCCATTTAGGCCGCCTGGCACAGGGCGTAGGCCCAGGGTGGTGGAAGACGGAACCGACGTTTCCTGCGGTCGCGCCTGCGGCCTGAC
>NZ_LMQK01000026.1:0-4078 GCF_001424525.1 Methylobacterium sp. Leaf399
ACCGTCTGCGTCGCCGCCCCGGTCGCCGCCTCGTCCACGTCGTTGACCACGATCGTGAAGTCCTTCGTGAACGTCGCGCCACCCCCGTCCGTCGCCGTGATCCCAACGGTCAGGTTGAGGACGGACGCATCCTCGAAGTCGAGAGCGCTGCCGTCGACGAGCTTGAGGATGGCCTGACCCGAGACCTCGACGACTTCGAAGCGGGCGTCGTTGACCGTGTAGGACACCGTGTCGCCGGCGTCGGGATCGGAGACCGTGAGGATGCCGACGGTGGCGCCGGCCTGGTTCTCGTCGACCGTGTTGTTGTCGAGGGCGATCGCGGTGGGTGCTTCGTTGATGTCGCGCAGGTCGATCGCGACCGTGTTCGATACGGAGGCGCCGTCGGCATCGGTCGCCGTGAGCGTGACCGAGAGCGGGGCGTCGGTCTCGAAATCGAGGGCCACACCGCTTTTGAGTGCCAGGAACGACCCCTCGCCGGTGATCGTGCGGATCTCGAACCGCTCGTCGGAGACCGAGTAGACCAGCGTGTCGCCGTCGGGGTCGGTCGCGGAGACCTCGCCGACGATGACACCGGTATCGTTCTCGAACACCGGATCGCCGTCGAAGACGAGGGCTGTCGGCGTCTCGTTGACGTCGGTGACGGCGATCGTGACCGCCTGCGTCGCGGAAGCGCCGCCTGCGTCGGTGACCTTCACCACGAAGCTCGCCGCGGCCGAGACCTCGAAATCGGGGCTGCTGGTGACCGTGATGGTCGCGGTACCCGCACCCGTCTTGGTGATGGCGTACGGGCCGGTGTAGGTGCCGCCGCCGGCGGTGACGAGGGAGAAGGTCAGCACGTCGCCGATGGTGCCGAGGTTGGGATCGGAGGCGGTGACGAAGGCGACCGGCGTGGCCGCGGCCGCATTCTCCTGGACGGTCAGCGTTGCCGTCCCGTCATCGGCATCGAGGATGGAGACGATGCTGGGTCCCACCGTGACGACCGCATCCGGGTTGTCGATCACGCTCTGCGTCCTGCCGCCGAACGTGAAGCTCTCGACGCCGGTCACGGTGTCGGTGTCGGTGCCATCCGTGACGATGTAGGTCCCGCCGTTGCGCACCACGGTGTAGCTGGAGAAGTCGCCTGCGAAGACCGCCCTGTCGATGCCGGCACCGCCGGAAACGATGTCGGACCCGGCTCCACCTTCGAGAACGTCGTCGCCGCTGTCGCCGATGAGGAAGTCGGAGCCCGCACCGCCCGACAGGGTGTCCCCGCCGCCGTTGCCGTTGAGCGTGTTGTTGCCGGCGTTGCCGGTGATGACGTTGTCGAGCCCGTTACCGGTGACATCGACATCGGCACCCACGCCGAGCGCGGCGTCGCCGAGGGTGATCGTCGTCACCGCGCCGGTGTTGGCATTGCTGCCGAGCGCGGCGAGGTTGATCGTGAGGTCCGTGGTCGCCGCCGTGGCGACGACCGTGAGGTCGTTGTCGAAGAGCGTGATCGAACTCGTGCCCGGCTGGTTCAGGACGAGGGTGTCGCCCGCCAGGATGGTATCGAGGCCGGACGCGGGAACCGGTGCGCCGATGGTACCCTGCTGGATCCGGTTCAGGGCGTCGACCGACGAGGCGACGTACACGTCGCGGACGGTCGCCGTGGCGACGACCTGGCGGGGATCGCCATTGCCGTCGAGGACGTAGGCCCAGGTCTCCCCCGCGGTGAAGTTGTCGGCGACGATGGCCGCCAGATCCTCGGCGGTGGCGAGACCGGCGGGGGTGTTTCCGACGTTGGTGCGGATGAGGACGGGTGCCGGGATCGCATCGTTGAAGCTGTTGCCGGTGAACACGTCCGGCAGGAACGGATCGGCCGATTCGAAGCCGGCCACGCCGACGCCCTGGAGATAGACCGCCGAGGCGCTGCCGGTGGCGATCGATCCGGTGAAGACGTTGTCGCGGATGATCTCGTTGCCGTCGTCGAGGCCGTCACCGGCCCCGCTCAGGAGCCAGATCGGCTTGCCGATGACGTTGTCGTGGATGTCGTAGCTGTCAACGCCGCCGGCGGCGTACTCGCTCAACTCGATCGCGTAGGACGCTCCCGTCGTCGAGAAGACCGAGCCCGTGATCTCGACGCCGTCGGCATGGACCGAGAGGAACGCCTTGACGTCGCCGGTGATGGTTCCGGTGTTGGCCGAGGCGATGCCTCCGGCCGGCCGCGTGAAGTTGAGGCCGACCAGCGTCAGACCGTCCGCCGCGTCGGTCACGCTGATGTAGTCCGAGCCCGTGTTGATGAAGAGGCTCTGGACGGTGACCGCACCCGCCGCTGCGGCGGAGCTGATCGGGGTCCCGTCGGCCGCGACGGCCTGGATGGTGAGGTTGGCCTTGTCGATGGTGAGACCCGAGCGGTAACCGACCGTATCGCCGGCGTCGTGTCCTTCGGATTCCGCGTAGGTGCCGGGTGCGACGAGGATCGTTTCTCCGCCGTTGGCCGCGTTGACCGCCTGCTGGATCGAGGCGAACCCGCCGTCGGCGGCCTTGTCGACGAGCAGGTAGGTCGTGGCGCCGATCGTGACCTTCTCGACGTTCGTGAGGGTGTCCGTCTCGGTGCCGTTGGAGACGATCCAGCGTCCATCCGTGCCGATCTTCAGCGTGAAGCCGGCCGCATAGCCGACCGCCGCATCGATACCGGCGCCCCCCTCGATCGCGTCGTTTCCGGCGCCACCGATGAAGCTGTCGTCGTCGGCTCCGCCGTCGAGGCTGTCGTCGCCGGCCCCACCCACGAGGAAGTCGTTGCCGCCCAGGCCGGTGACGACGTCGGCACCCTGGCCGGCGTTGACGTAGTCCGCCNGGCGCCGCCGATGAAGCTGTCGTCGTCGGCTCCGCCGTCGAGGCTGTCGTCGCCGGCCCCACCCACGAGGAAGTCGTTGCCGCCCAGGCCGGTGACGACGTCGGCACCCTGGCCGGCGTTGACGTAGTCCGCCACGGCCGTGCCCGTCACCGTCTCGCCGAGGTTTGTCCCGAGGGTCGCGGTGGTGAAGGCGTCGCCGCGCTGGGTCCCGCTGATGTCGCGAACATCGAAGGTCACGCCCGCCCCGGCCACGAAGGTGGTGCCTTCGTCGTCATAGCGGCCGACCGGGCCTGCAAGGCCGTCCGAGCCGTCCTCGGCCTGCAACCGCACCGCCAGGCCGTTGCCGGCATCGAGGCCGCTGCCGTTGCCCACCTCCGAGGAGGTGAAGGTCAGGCGCACCTGTCCGGCCGNCGGCCTGCAACCGCACCGCCAGGCCGTTGCCGGCATCGAGGCCGCTGCCGTTGCCCACCTCCGAGGAGGTGAAGGTCAGGCGCACCTGTCCGGCCGTCGCGGCATTGACCGTGACCCGGTCGGCGCCGGCGCCGAGATCGACGCTGTCGGCCCCATCCGTGCTGACGTTGACGATCGCGGTGTCGTTGCCGAGACCGCCGACGATCGCGTCGTTTCCGGCGCCGCCGATGAANACCCGGTCGGCGCCGGCGCCGAGATCGACGCTGTCGGCCCCATCCGTGCTGACGTTGACGATCGCGGTGTCGTTGCCGAGACCGCCGACGATCGCGTCGTTTCCGGCGCCGCCGATGAAGCTGTCGTCGTCGGCTCCGCCGTCGAGGCTGTCGTCGCCGGCCCCACCCACGAGGAAGTCGTTGCCGCCCAGGCCGGTGACGATGTCGGCACCCTGGCCGGCGTTGACGTAGTCCGCCCCGGMCGTGCCCGTCACCGTCTCGCCGAGGTTTGTCCCGAGGGTCGCGGTGGTGAAGGCGTCGCCGCGCTGGGTCCCGCTGATGTCGCGGACATCGAAGGTCACGCCCGNGCCCGTCACCGTCTCGCCGAGGTTTGTCCCGAGGGTCGCGGTGGTGAAGGCGTCGCCGCGCTGGGTCCCGCTGATGTCGCGGACATCGAAGGTCACGCCCGYTCCGGCCACGAAGGTRGTGCCTTCGTCGTCGTAGCGGCCGACCGGGCCGGTCGGGACGTCCGARCCGTCCTCGGCCTGCAACCGCACCGCCAGGCCGTTGCCGGCATCGAGGCCGCTGCCGTTGCCCACCTCCGAGGAGGTGAAGGTCAGGCGCACCTGTCCGGCCG
>NZ_LMQK01000027.1:0-2603 GCF_001424525.1 Methylobacterium sp. Leaf399
CTACGACAAGGGCACGGGCGGGCTGTTCTACGATGCCGACGGCAGCGGCTCGGCTGCCACGGCGGTGCAGTTCGCGGTGATCGACACCAAGGTCACGCTCAGCCACTTCGACTTCTTCGTCGTGTGAGCGGCTCGACCCGCTTGCGGAATGGAGATTGAATTCCGCAAGCGAGAAAGTGATCGAGGCCTACAAGGCGACAGGGCCGGGCTGGCAGACGCGGATGAATGAGGCGCTGGTCGAGGCCGCTAGAAAGCTGAAAGCGGCCTGATCGTCCATCCGTCCCCGAAAGGAAACTTTGGCAGCCCGCCGTGACACAGCCCGAGAAACGGCGACCCGTCAGGCTTCGGTCTCAGCCTTGGCTTTAGCCGGTGGGCGGCCGCGGCGCTTTGGCGGGGCAGCTTCGTCCAAGACTCGTTCGTTTTCCAAAGACTTCGTCGAGACTCGGCTACGCAGCTGGCCAAGGCCAATCGTTTTGGCCAGTTCCGAGCGTTGGGCCGAGTAGGCCGCGGACGTCATGGGATAAGTGGACGGTAGGCCATGCTTGTCGCGATAGGCCTCGGGTGTCAGACCGCGAAGGGTGAGATGCCGGCGCAGGGTCTTGTAGGGCTTGCCGTCCTCGAAGCTGACCAGCGCATCGTGTGTGATCGACTTGCGGATTTCGGCTGGCGTTGCCCTGGCAGCTTTCGCGCCTTCGACCGCTGCAGACCCCGACAATGCCTTCAGGGCCGTATGGACATTGCCGATCAGCATCGGAAGGTCGGAGGTCGGCACACGATTGTCAGAAACGTAGGCCGCAACGAGATCCGCAACCGCGTTCAAAACATCGATATTCGATGACGGAGCTGTGCTGTCCATTTTGGTCCCTATCACGATGGAGCTTGAAAATTTTCGAGGCCTAGAAGAGACCGCTCATTTCACAAAACTCCCTCTAAAATGTTCTTGAAAATAAATCTATAGCAATAATTAGATTCGCAACGTATGGTGATCGCAGGCTATCGGCGTTTCAAAGGGCCAGGCCTCCGTGGCGCGTTCTTACGTTTCTGGTGATTCAATCACCATCATGGGCGGCGCAGCAGTTACTTTTACCATCGCCTCTATCTGAGCTGGCTTATGTAGCTAAGAGGCGTTCAGTCGGGCCTGCATCGCTTTCCCCGGTTTGAAAGCCACTGTCTTTTTGTCGGTCACTTGTACCTCCGCGCCGGTTCTTGGGTTTCGGCCCGTGCGGGCCTCACGAGCCTTGACTGTGAATGCTCCAAACCCGCGAAGCTCGACCCGATTAGCGGCCATCAGCGCACTCGAAATCTCACGCAGGATGGTGTTCACAACGGCCTCTACACGCCTTTCGGAGAGGTGCGGGTTCTGTTCTGCGATACGGAGGACCAATTCGGACTTGATCATGGGTACGGTAAAGCCTGACGCAAGCCAGGGAAGCAAGTGGCAACCCAATCACAGTCCCGAATTGGCGCTATGGAACCGTGACACAGTTGAGATCCGGCTAACCGCCCCAGTGCATCTTCGCGGTGAGCCAAGTTGCGTACCGGCTCACCCGTGAGATGGACGACCCACCCCGCCGGCCCGTGATCAGATCGGGCGGCGGGGCTGTCTCTCGTCCCCTGCCTCGATACCGCATGTGACCCGCTGGCCATGGCGCGGGTGTGTCCTGCCCACTATCCCGACCGGCTCCTCACAGCCGCCGGGCCTCATGTCAGCATCACCCGTCTTCACGATCGAGCCCGACACCCCGCAGGCATGGCGCAGTGCCTTCCTCGGGATGAAACCAGGCGTGGTCCCTTGCCCCGGTATGACGTCCGCGAAGTGGCGGGCCATCCATGCCGCGGCGCTGTGTTTCCTCGACAAGCACGCCGATGAGGCAGCGGCACTCGGTTGGACGACGGAACAACTCTTTGGGGTTCACCCCTCGCACGGCGTGATCCGTGTCGACTTCTGCGGCGCTCTGGTGCTCAGCGGCGAGATCGTCTCGAAGGTCGAGACCAACGTCATCGCCTTGGAGAAAGGGATCTGCCGTCGCGACAATCCGGGTCGGCCGGATGGGGCTGTGCCCATCTGGGCATTCAAAGGCTGAGCGAGTGCGCCCCACGATCCTGCGCGGTAGGTAATTGGAGGATAACGCCGTCGCCGTCGGTAGCTCTGTCACTGGTGTCGTGTAGCACGGGCGCCGCGTCTCAAACTTGGTCGACTACGTCCACTTGGCGGCAAGCCCAGCTCGCGCCGGCACGACGATGGCGCGGTCGAAGCGACTATTGCAGGTGTCCATCGCTGCTATGACCGGGCCGCTGCGCTCGCGATCGAGCTGTCCGATCAGCGCCCGCGGGCTAGCGTCGAGCAGCACCAGATCAATGGTGACGACCACAGCCATCAATTAGCCCCAAGGGCGGTCATCGAGCGCCTCGCGTCACGCGCGGTCTGAGTAGCTGGTCGGCGGTAGCCAGCGGGAGCGACGAGCATCGTTGTTCAGCCGGGATGGCGCTCCGATCCGACTTCCTAATACCAATTCTCATTGATCAGCACCCATGGGCCCATCGGCGCAGTCCGATGGACATGATGCGCCAGGGTTGGGCGATGAGCTTGTTCCAGGCGTCGC
>NZ_LMQK01000028.1:0-3987 GCF_001424525.1 Methylobacterium sp. Leaf399
GTACCCATTCACACCTTCGCACCCGAGCAGTTCCCGGCGCTGTTCGGACCAAGCGTGCGCATCGAACAGGACGGGACTTGGTGGGAGTGTGCAGCGTGAATAATCCAGTTTCCGTTTTCCGGGCCCTGAGCCCCAGCTTCATCGACGCCCTGGAGGCCTTGGCGGAACGGGCAGGTTGGTGGCAGGACGTGCTCGCTCACCCCGACCTGATCCTGGCGGTGCGGCGCGAGGCAGTGAACGTCTACCACCGCGGCGCCTCGATCTTCCGCGTCACCTTCCCGAACGGCACGGTCACGGCGGAGACGCACGCCAAGTATCTCCTGCGCCAGCGCCAAACGACGGTTCGGCTCGACCCGGCAGGGGGCTTCGGGATCGACCCGGCCAGCGCCGTATGGACGGACTATGCCGGTCCCGCGACCTTGGCCGAGATGCTTCGGGCCGCTTCCGCACTGGCAGGCCTGGAGAAGACTGGCCTGCACCGGCTGCTGCGCAACGCCACCAACGTGATCGATGTCGAGATTGCGCTGACGGGTTCCACACCCGGCAACACCACCACGGGGAACGACGAGCACAACAACGAGGGTGTCGAGGCCGACGCGGCGCTACTAGACGGCACGGCAGTCGCGTCCCCAACCCAGAGGCAGGACCGGCTCGACGTGGCGAGCCTGGAGGAGAGGGGCAACCCAGACGAGGCGTGGCTGGTGTTCCACGAGGCTAAGATCGCCGCGAATCCAGAACTGCGCGCCGCGCCGGACAACGTGCCAGCGATCGTCGAGCAGGTGGCGCGCTACACAGAGACCCTGACCCGGGAAGCCGATCGGCTCGTCGCCGGCTACCAGGCGCTGTGCCAAGACCTCACTCGGCTCGACGCCCTGCGCCAGCGGGTGCAGGGAACCACAGGCGTATCGGAGGCCGATCTCTGGCGGCGCGATCCGTTGGCAGCAGAAGTCGCCAAGGGAAAGCGGTGTTTGCGGGTCGACCCGCGCCCACGGCTCGTCGTGTTCGGCTTCGACGCCAACCAGCGCAATGGCATCCTCGGCGGGCACCTCAACCGACTGCAGGCAGAGCCGTTCAGTCTCGCAGTCCGGGCCATCGGCAACCCGGGCGCGGGCACCAGCAACGCCTTCCGGCGACCGTAGCTAATCGTCTCGACACGCTCGCAGATTGTGGATGCGACCGCCAGCCGCACCCACAATCTGCGCTCAGCTGTAAATTCCGAGGGGGGTCTACGTGAATCCCTAGTCCCGGCTCGTTCGAGCCCCGACGGGACTTCGTCATCATGTCGCTGCCCACTCCCGCCCTCACCCGCGGCACCTTCCACGCCGCCCTCTTGGCTCTGCTGTGCNCCCACAATCTGCGCTCAGCTGTAAATTCCGAGGGGGGTCTACGTGAATCCCTAGCCCCGGCTCGTTCGAGCCCCGACGGGACTTCGTCATCATGTCGCTGCCCACTCCCGCCCTCACCCGCGGCACCTTCCACGCCGCCCTCTTGGCTCTGCTGTGCTTCTCCGAGCAGGCCCAATCTGAACCGCGTCTCGAAGGCCGCTTCCAGGGCCGCGGCGAAGGGCTCCTCACCCTGCGCGTCGCCGACGTTTCGACCGAACCGAACCGGCCCGAGTATTACGTCACCACCGACACCGCCGTGCCGAACGAGTGCACCGGCAGCGTGGGTGGACTGGCCACCCTGATCAATCCCGGCACCCTGCGACTGCGCCAGAAGGGTGAGGGCAGCGAGCAGACCTGCGAGGTGACGCTGCGCTTCAGCCCCGATCGCAGCCGCGTGACGATGTCGGCGCAGAACTGCAGCGACTACCACGGAATGTCCTGCGATTTCGCCGGAGCGCTCAAGCGCCGCTGATCCGGACTAGGGCCGAGCGCGACCATAGCCGCGTTCGTCCACTGCCGCGACTGGCCGCCCCCCGGTCCACCCTCTCTCCTGCCTCCGAAACGGAGCCGCCCCATGCGCACCCTGCTGCCGCGTGCAACCCTGACGCTTGCCCTGCTCCTTGCCGCCCCGGCGGCCCACGCCAATCCGCCGGTCGACGAGACAAAGGCGGGGCTGTGCCTNTGCGCACCCTGCTGCCGCGTGCAACCCTGACGCTTGCCCTGCTCCTTGCCGCCCCGGCGGCCCACGCCAATCCGCCGGTCGACGAGACAAAGGCGGGGTTGTGCCTCGACCTCAAGGTCGACGGCCAGGTTTGTCGCTGCAACCACGACTTCCGGCTCGTCGACGACGGCCAGGGCGAGATCACACTCGTCACCGGCTACGACGAGGCCAAGGCCGGCGTGAAGACGGTGGTGGCGTTCGCGACCGCCCAGGCACCCGACATGGAGAACGCCTACGGCTACGCCCTGCGCCTGACCTCGGTGACGCTGATGCCGGTGGGGAACCCCGACAGCCAACGGCATTGGCCGGCCACCGGCCTGTGCTTCATGGTCAAGCCGAACCCGGTGCGGGCGGGGACAACGCCGATCAAGCAGGACATCGTCATCCTGTGCACGGCCCACCTCACCGACACGGCCGCTCGTGTTCGCCGCTTCGACTGGAAGTTCGTGTTTTGACGATGCCCCACGAGCACTTTCAGCACCATGATTGGAGCGGCCCCATGCACAGACCAACGACACGAAAGCTCGCGGCCCTCCTCGCCTGCCTAAGCCTGACACCTGCCCCGACCAACGCGGCCGAGCTGATCCCCGGGCGCTGCCACATGAGCACCTGCAACTGGTTCAGCGTCGAGGAGAAAGATCTGGCCGGCACCGCGAAGATGGGGGCGTTGTTCAAGGTCGTGCTCGAGGGCTGGCAGTCCCACCACCCGGACAGCAACTACGCCCGCAAGACACAGCGGCAGGGCGGGCAAGCGAGAACCAGCTACGTCTTCTGCTCCAAGTCGAAGCCGGCACTTATCGATCGCGATGCACAGGGTCGCTGGGCCGCGGAGTACCTGCCGATCAACGCCGCGTTCGGACCGCCGGGCGTGCTGGAGACGGCGGCGACGATCTACTTCGCCGTCTGCCATGCGATCGGCGCAGGCAGCCAAGAGGACACCACCGACCTTGCCCGCCGGTTCGGCTACCCGGAGCAGGAGGAGAAAGGACCGGCGGAGACGCCGATCACACGGCCCGAGGACATCCTGAGGCCATGAGTACCACCCGCCGATCAGAGAGACATTCCATGCACTTCGAGGCTGAACGCAGACCGGAATGCCCGGAGAAAAAGGCGGCGACCGTACCGTCGGTCGGCATCTTCTGGGGCGTGCCGGAAGACGACAGAACCGTGCTCGTCACTCACCGCACACCCTTGGCGGAAGCGGAAAGCTACGGCGACTGCCTCACCCATCCCCACGGGCACAACGAAGTCTGGGAGGGATGGCGGCGGCTCGGAGCCACGGCTCTGCGCCGCCAGGGCCTGCCCGCCGCAATCGCTGCGCATGAGTACGAGGTCTTCCCGCGCGGGCGTGTCGTCTACATGCGGCCGGCCGTGTTGTTCACCCTCTACGCCGACCGGCGGCTTCAACGGCCCGACACGGTCGCCGAACTCGTCCGGCGATTTGGCCTGACTGAACAGCGCCACGTCGTGCGATCCGACGTGCACTACCGCAGCTGAGCCCAAGGCAGAGGAGCGCCCTCAAGGGAGCATCATCGCAGAATTCATGGCGAACGTCCTTCCGACAGACCGACCCCCTCCTACTATTTGGTCAGCGAGAACAAAGGTGACAAGCTCCCGACGGGATGACTGTCAACCGTCTCGCCCACATCCAAGAAAGCTACCCGAAACAGCCCAGGCCAAGTGTTTGAAAGTTGAGCGGTCCGCGTATCCATCTTCTGCCGGGATAGCGGCATCACGGACACCCGCGAGCTGTCGCTCAGCCCCGACGGGGACAGACTTATACCAAGCCTCGCTGAGCAGGACTCACGCGGGGTAGCGTCAGCATCTCGGTCGTGATTCCTTCCTTGGGTTTGGAGCCTGAGGAGGATGCGATGGCTGCTC
>NZ_LMQK01000029.1:0-1606 GCF_001424525.1 Methylobacterium sp. Leaf399
ACGCCTGGAACAAGCTCATCGCCCAACCCTGGCGCATCATGTCCATCGGACTGCGCCGATGGGCCCATGGGTGCTGATCAATGAGAATTGGTATTACGAACGCCAATTCGAGTACCTGTCCGCACGTCCGTTGGGGCATGCCCCAACGGACAGCGCGACCTATGCATACGGCCTTTATGAGTCGGGTCAGTTACGTCTTATCTGCCCCGCAGCCGGGTTGGTTTGGATCAACCCGGCTGCGCTGCGGCGCGGCTCACACGATGAAGAAGTCGAGGTGCGTGAGGGCGGCCTTGTTGTCGATGGTAGCGAACTGCACCGCGGCCGAGGCCGTGCCGTTGCCGTCGGCGTCGTAGGACAGCGCCCCCATCACCTTATCGTAGAGGATGCGGTCATTGGCATCGGCGGCGCCGGTAGAGAGGTCCTTGAACGCCGCCTCGGCCAGCGGACCGGCCCCCAGCGCCGTGAAGACGCTACGTGTGAGCTGCACGGTGTCGTCGACTACCGAGAAGTCCGCGATCCGGTCGAGGTTACCCGACCCCAGCGCCGTCCTGAACACGAAGGTGTCCGCCCCGGCACCACCGGTCAGGATGTTTGCACCGTCGTTGCCGATGATCACGTTGGCTAGCGAGTTGCCGGTACCATTGAGATTGCCGGTGCCGGTCAGGGTGAGGTTCTCCAAGTCTGAGCCGGCGAGTGAGTACGACACCGCGGCGTAGACGAGATCGGTGCCCGCACCGGTGGCTTCGATAGCGCGGTCGCTGACGTTATCGACGTAGTAGGTGTCCGAGCCCGCCCCACCCGACATCGTGTCGGCACCGACGAGCCCGTTGAGGACGTTGGCGCCGGCATTGCCGGTGATCACGTTGGCGAGGCCGTTGCCGGTCCCATTGAGGTTGCCGGTGCCGGNGACATCGTATCGGCACCGACGAGCCCGTTGAGGACGTTGGCGCCGGCATTGCCGGTGATCACGTTGGCGAGGCCGTTGCCGGTCCCATTGAGGTTGCCGGTGCCGGTSAGGATCAGGTTCTCCAGATCCGCGCCGCTAAGCCCATACGACACCGAGGCATAGACGAGATCGGTGCCGACCGCGCCGGTGGCCTCGACGACTTTGTCGCCGACGTCGTCGACGTAGTAGGTGTCCGAGCCTGACTTTGTCGCCGACGTCGTCGACGTAGTAGGTGTCCGAGCCTGCTCCACCGGACATCGTATCGGCACCGACGAGCCCGTTGAGGACGTTGGCGCCGGCATTGCCGGTGATYACGTTGGCAATCTCGTTACCGGTGAGATTGATCGTGGTCGTGCCCGCATCGTTGGTGGTGTGGAGCCGCTCGATCTCCTGACCAGATGCGAGCGTATAAGTGATGCTAGTCAGCACGCGGTCAGTGCCTCCGCCGACCGCCTCGATCACCTGATCGCCAACGTTGTCGACATAGTACAGGTCGTTGTCGGCTTGACCTTCAAGCACGTCATCGCCTGCCCCACCGTTCAAGGTATCGTTGCCCTCACCGCCGGAGAGGAAGTCCGAGCCCGCGCCGGCCGTGATGTTGTCGGCACCGGCATCGCCGTAAGCGCTCAGCTGGCCCAGGCCGGCCGCGGACATGATCAG